>NVUO01000025.1 GCA_002733155.1 Sulfurimonas sp. | reverse complement strand
TTTTAGAGAGTTATATAGTACAAATAAAATCATTAGAAAAATATTCAAAAGATATCTTAAGTAGTATAAGAAAGTTAGTTGAAACTTTAATAATTTTTATAAATATAGAATTGATAGTATATGTATATAATGATTTTGTAAGCATAGATGAAACAAGTAAAGCCTTTAATATGATATATGGAGTTTTATTTACATTTGCAGTTTATAGGGTTGCAAATGCTATAGCTACAATTAAAATTAATGAGATACAAATAGATAACCAATCTATAAAATATGAGGTTATAAATGTAAGTATAAAAATTGTTAACTTTACAATTTGGATAATTGGTTTATTACYTATACTATATTTAGCTGGTATAAATCTAACAGCTGTCTTATCAGGTCTTGGAATTGGTGGTTTTGCTATCGCTTTAGCTGCTAAAGATTCTTTAGCCAACTTTTTTGGAACCTTATCTATTTTATTAAGTGATGTATTCTCTCAGGGTGATTGGATTAATGTTAATGGTAAGGAAGGTACTGTAGTAGAAATTGGTTTAAGAGTAACTACCTTAAGAACATTTGACAATGCAATTATTTCTATACCAAATTCAGTTGTAGCAAATGCAGATATTAAAAACTGGAATAGGCGTTCAATGGGCAGAAGAATTAAAATGAAGATAGGTATAAAATATGATTCAAAACCCAAAGATATACAAAGTGTAGTTACAGAGATTTATAATATGTTAGATAAACATACATCAATTGCTACAATCAATACTGAATTTAAATATCAAGATAAAAAACATATGGCTAGAGTTGTACGCTCTATAGATGATGAAAAAGGTGTTAAAAAAACTTTACTTGTATATTTAGATGAGTTTGGGGATTCAAGCATAAATATTTTAGTTTATTGTTTCTCAAAAACAGTAAATTGGAAAGAATGGTTAGAAGTTAAACAAGATGTTATGTTTAAAATAATGGATATATTAGAAAAAAATAATGTTAAATTTGCTTTCCCGTCATTGAGTATATATCATGAAAATGAAAGTCCTTTAAAAGAGTAGTCAAGAAATATAATTTGTTATTTATGTTTTTTAGATAGAATTACTTTCACAAAAAAATTAATACAAAGAATTAATACAATGCAAAATACGAAAGCAAGAGTAAATATATATGCACTTTTATCTAGAGTCTTACTTCAAGAATTAGATTTAGATCTTTTAAAGACTATTAAAAATGATGAAAATATTTTAGAGTTCTTCCCAACTCTAAAAGAATGGCAACCTTTTAAGGAACTTAATGACAAAGTACTTATAGAGGAATATTTAAATCCTGACTTTGTGAATCTTTCTATATTACACCTAATTCCATATGAAACTTTTTATACAAGAGAAGATCAAAAGATTGAAACTGGTGGAGCTAACCCTGTAACTGATATGTATAGCGCATATGATTATATGGTTGACTTTGAAGTAGCTCGTGCAATCTCAGCTGATCATATTGGTGTAGAACTTGAATTTATGCATCATTTGTCAGTAGCTGAAATGGAAGCTAAAACAGACAATAATGAAGCTGCTGTAAAAGAATTTAGAGAAGTTCAACATGAATTTTTAAATAAGCATTTATTAAAATGGGCACCAATGTATTTAATAAATATGAAATTTGAGGCTAGAACACCTCTTTATTATGATGTAGCTGAGATGGCTTTAGAGTTTATTTTAAGTGATAATGAATACCTAGTAAAAGAGTTAAATATATAAATGGTAAACTTAAATGCTAGTCGTTGCATACGCTCACTTTCAGTAGATAGTGAATGTAATAAATGTGAGATTATTTGTCCAACTGATGCTATAGTTGTAGGTGACAATCCACTCCCTAGTATAAACTTTTCATCCTGTGTTGGATGTGGAGCATGTGACGCAGTTTGTCCTAATGAAGCTTTAGCCTTAGATGACTTTTCTCCGACAGATTTTTTCTTTTCATATATAGAAGATAAAGAAAATTTAATATCTTGTAAAAAAAATGTACCATGCATAGCCTCACTTAATGTTGAAAATATAGTCTCTATGGCTGTACTTAAAAAAGAGATAATCTTTGATATGGGTCATTGTAATGAGTGTTTAATCGCACATACTTGTAAGGCTCAAATAGAAAAAAACTATGAAGAGGCTTCATATATACTTGAGGCTATGCAGAGTGATGCAAAGATAAGTTTAGAAGATATTAAATATGAAACTGCTCTTTCAAATGAAGATTCTACTTCTAATAGAAGAGAGTTTTTATCTAATATAAACTTACAAACTATYGGAAAAACTAAACTTGCCTTTGAAAAAGAGATACAAAAAGCAAGTGATGAATTAGTTGAAYATACTTTAAAAAAAACAGATATAGCTTTACTYAGAAAAAAACGTATAACTGATAGAAGAAAACTGTTTTTTACAGCTATAAAAAGGGTAGAAAAACCATCAATATTTCATGTTATTGAGGCAGCTGAACTTAGTTTTACTTCATCTAAACTATTAGATACAGATTTATGTACAGCTTGTCAGATGTGTTATAGAGTTTGTCCAACAGGATCTTTAACATCTGATATTAAAAACTCTAAGATAGACTTTGATCCTTTTTTATGTATAAAGTGTCATATTTGTCATGATGTATGTGAACCAAATGCTATAACCTTATCTCCATCATACAATATTAAAGAATTTTTTGAACCAAGTGTACAAAACTTAGTAAGCTTTAATGTTAGAAGATGTAATGAATGTAATGTTATTTTTAGTACAAATACAAGTGATAAACTTTGTTATAGATGTAAGATAGAAGATGAAGAAGCTAGAGAACTTTGGGGAATAACTGAAAAATATTAGTAAAGGAATAAACTATGATGAATAATGCTAATGAGATATCTCATCAAACAAAACTATATGGTTTTATAGGTGAGTTTGCTGGACAATGTAGTGTCTCAGCTAAACTAAATAAAATACTTAAAACAAATAATAAAGACGCAATGATGATTCCAATGAACATTCGCGAAGATGATTTTTATTTTACAGTAGCTAATATGAAAAAATCACACGTAAATGGTGCATTAATATCAAATGAGTATGTATTAAACTTACTTGATATTTTAGACGATTCTACAGAGATTGTAAAACAATCAGGTATGTGTGATATTTTAGTGCGTGATGGTGAAAAACTTATTGGTGATGTCTTATCTATAAATGTATTAAATAAGTTTATAAAAAAAAATAATTTAAACAAAATTGCTATGATTGGTGTAAATCATTACGCAAAAGCTTTTGTAAGTACAGCTAATGACTTTGAGATTAGTTTTTATAATGAAAATCTCGAAGAGTTAATGAGTTTTGTTGAGAAGATGAATATCAAAGATGCTGATATTAATCGTATAGTAGATAGTATGCAAGTTGACTTGTCTAGATATGATTTAATCTTAGACTTCTCAGATTTAGCTTCTTTGGATATGATTTCAAAAATAAGTTCTATATCTATAGATATGAAAACAAAAAAACAGTTTTCATCTTTAAAACAAAGAACTAAAGAGTTAGATTCTATTTATTATGGATTTGATGAATTAGTTAATGAGATGAGTGAGGGTATTTTTGAATATTTTAAAGATAAAAAACATCTGGATTATGATAAATCAGATATGAGATTTTAGAAAAACTATAAAAATAATATTTAAGGAATATATATAATGAACCCACATGATTTAAGTGATTTAAGAGCAGAGTTTGATAAATTTGTAAAAGATAAATGTGATGTAGATCCAGAGACTGGTACTCAAAGAGATAGAGATGCTGGGGATAAAGAAGATGATGAGCCAGTTCCACAGTTTGTTGATGCTTTACTTTCTAAGTTATTAGCACCTGAACAAAGTGGTGTATATCTATCACGTTTAGATATTAAAAGAATAGCTGAAGCTATTGATGAATCTATCCCTATCAAAGAGCGCGATAAAATGGTTAAGGCTCTTTTTAGACATACGACTAAGCAACAATATTTAATTGATGCTTTTGAAGAAGTTGATAAACATATAAATGGACGTATATTAATATATACTGAACTAAGTGAAGCTTTTCCGGCATCAAAAGAGATTTTTGATAATAACATTGTTAAAGCTAAAAAAACAATGAAAATGTTTGATACTATTATCAATGATTTTGAAGAGATTGAGCCTACAGACGACCCATTAATGATATAGGACTAAAATAGATTCATTGAATCTATTTTTAAGTAGCCTTGCCAAATCATAGCTGAGATAATTCCAGCTATAAATCCAGCTACTATATCATCACTCATTACACCAATTCCACCAGGAGCTTCACGGTCAAGCCTTCCTATTATAGATGGTTTTCTTATATCAAAATATCTAAATAATACAAATGATAAAATAGACTGGATTAAAAAACCATTCTCTATACTAGTAACTTCAGTTATGCCTACACTAATAGCTGGTGCTACACTTAAAGCGAACCACATTCCAGCTAACTCATCAATAACAATTCTTTTATCATCATGAATTTTACTTTTTTCTTCATAAATATTTATTTGTTTAATTGCTACTATACTTATAAGTATAGTAGCTAAAAAAAGTGTATATGCATCAAAATAGATAAGGATTAACATTCCWAGTGGTAATGATACCAATGTCCCAACAGTACCTGGAGCTTTTGGAGCTAGTCCACTATATCCTAAAGTAATAAAAAACCAATTCATAAAATTCCTAAGTAAGTGATGTAGTTTGATAGAGTTTCATTAACTCTAGGTAAAAATCTTTTTCAGTATGTACCTCTAAAAGACCCTCTACTGGTAATATATCATAATAAAGTTTTTCTAGATTTTTAAATCTATTTGGAAATATTTTAGATAAAATAAATGCTGAAATCTCTTTTCTAATAAGTATAGTTGGTGGCAATAATCCAAGCTCTAATAATTCCAATATAGAATCTGCATGGTAGGAGATTTGGTGATGTTGCCCATGTGGACATGTACTTTTACTAACTAAAGTTGTACATTTATCACAGTATACATATTCACTTACTACAGTAATTTCAATATCATGTCCAATAACTTTATCAACTATAGATTTATTTGCATTTGAATCATAAAACATTCCAAGACCAGCATGGTTTATACCAATAGTTAGTCTGTCACATCCATAGTTACTTGCAACTATTGCATCAATTATTATTTCATTATATCCAGCAAAAATATAGGAGTTCTCAAGAGGAACTATAACTACATGATTTTTTGTTAAAAAGTTATTTATAAAAAACTCTAAAGACTCTTTTCTAATCTCATATTTTAGGTTCGAATCTGAGTATGGTTTTAGTAAAAATATAACCAATAAGTCTGTACTGTCAAGGGTTTGGCGGATTAATCTCTCATGAGCACGATGCAAAGGATTTGCAGCCATTACTAAAGATGTAGTATGTTTAGCACCTATGAGTTTTTTAGCATCATCTATTTGTTTCTTATTAGTACTTTTAGATTTATTTATAAGTGTATATTCTCCAGATACTGCAAGTGAACCAAGTCTAGTCATTGTAGCCTTAACACCAGGATGACTAAGATCATCAGTACCGTAGATTTGTTTAATCCTATCACTTGGATCTATATGAAATACCTCTTCAACAATTAATATAGCAAAAAGTTTATCTTCGAGGATTATGTTTATTTCTTCATCTATATTTACCGACTTAAGCACATTTGCATTCATTTTTCCAGATGGGGCTAAAATAAAAGGAAAAGGGAATGTTTGACCATTAATAAGACCAGTATTTAAAACGTCTGCATACTCTTTTAAGTTCATTAGAGATGTAACTGGAGATAATAAACCGTCTTTTAGTAATTCTAAAGCTGAGGCAGCTTCTTTATCAATATAAAGAGTTTTATTTTTTCTTGATGATGTCATATTTTTTTCTTTTTTCCCATAAACTTTTTCGGCTTATGCCTAGTTTTTTTGAAAGTTCAGTATCTGGAAATTTATGTTGATAATTTAAAACAATAAATTTAACATAATCCTCTATTGGAAGAATCTCACCTTGATCAAATACATTATTTTCACTTTTAATCTCAATCATATTATATTCTTCATCTTCTAATTTATCAGTAGTTGATACTATAACCTTTTTGTTTTCTATAATTGAAAGGAAAGCTTTTCTATCAGCTTTTTTAAGAGTATGAAAATCAATAATATATAATAAAGTATTATTTGAAATCGTTTGTATCTCATCCATAGCTTTTGCATTACTTAGAGTTATAAAGTGAAGTGGAAGATTTTTTTTATTTGCATATGTAAAGGCAAAAGAATCTGCATATTTTTGAAAGGCACAAGATACAAATAAAGGTAATTCAATATTATCGAAATTATGTTCAGGACTTACTGTCTTAAATGAGTGCGTAAGATATCTTTCATAAGCTTCATTTCTCTTTTTTAATTTTTCATAATCTTGATAATGATTTATTTTTCTAACTAATTCTTCAATCATAAAAGGTTTTAATATATAGTCCTTAGCTCCAGTTGATAAAGGCTTAGATACTGTATCGTTGCTTATATATGAGACCATTAATATGATAATTGATTTTTTAAATGTCTCTATAACTGGATTAAAGTCTTGCCCATTTATATTAGTAGAAAGTAATACTACATCATAGTTGTTGCTTTTAATAGCATCCCTTGTTGATGTACACATCTCACAAATATGACCTAGTTCACCTAGTTTTGTAGCTATACTTTGGGCTAAGTATATCTCGTTTTCTATAATTAGTATTTTCAATTTTTTACCTTAAAATTAATATTTATTTTGTCCAATCAAAATATTTCAAATTTGCATTTGCTATAACGCCAACGCCTTCGCCTCTTCCAATAAAGCCAAGTTTTTCAGTTGTTGTAGCTTTTACATTTACTCTAGATGTATCTATTTTTAAAATAGTGCTAAGCTCTTTTCTCATCTTAAGTTTATATTTTGCAATTTTTGGTTTTTGTGCAGCTATAGTTAAATCAACATTTACTATTATAAATCCAAAATTATATAGTTTTTTCACAACTTCTTTAAGTAACTTCTTTGAATCTATTCCTGCGTATGTCTCATCATTATCAGGAAATAACATTCCTATATCACCCATACCAGATGCTCCTAAAAGTGCATCTATTAATGCATGAATTGCTACATCCCCATCACTATGTGCAATAAAACCATAATCAGATTCTATCTCTATACCACATAGATACATCTTTAGACTATCACCAAAGGCATGGACATCAAATCCAGTTCCAGATAAGATATCAGTAGATGGTGCACTTAAACATTTTAATTTTTTTAAATCTTGTACATGAGTTATTTTATGCGCATTTTCTTCACCTAATATAAATTCCCTAGTACCACCATTAGCAACAATTGCAGTACTCTCGTCTGTATATTCATTTTCATTTTCTAATGCAACACGAAGTATAGATGTAGTTGATAGTTGAGGAGTCTGAATTCTTTTTACCTTATCTCTATCAATTGTTTCATTAGCATATACAATTGTATCTGTAACATTTAGGTAGGGGACTATACAATCACTTTTATCTTTAAATGAGATTATATTTTTTAAAAAACTTTCACTTATACAAAAGCGTGCTACATCACTAACTAATACAAATTTTGTATCTACTTCTTTTAGAGAATTTTTTAAGGATTGTTGTCTTGTGCTTGAACCTTTTACAAATGTAAAGTCCGCATAATTTTTCATAAATTCAATATCTTGGCTAGATGAAGCGATTATGATTTTTGAAAAAAGTTTCATTTCTTCACATCTATCAGCAAGTTCTTGCCATAATGGTTTATGGTCTATTCTTAGCCATTGTTTCTTAACATCTAATTCGAATCTATTTGAATTACCAGCTGCGAGTAATATAAGTGTAATATCAGACAATCAAATTCCTATACATGAAAGTGTTACGAAAGTATACACTTATAAACTTTTTTTAATCTTGATTAATTTCATATATATGGTATTATATAGAGAAAATTTTATATAAATTTTCTAATCAAATCATATACTTAATCTTAGATTAACTTTATTTGATTATATTTTCACATACTTAATAAATAATGATTTTATCAATCTAGGAGATACTATGAGAAGTTCATGGGTAAAAAAACGTGAAAATGATTCTGTAAGAACTCAAATGTATTATGCTAAAAAAGGCATAATTACTGAAGAGATGGAATATGTTGCAAAAATTGAAGACCTGCCTCCAGAGCTAGTTCGTAGTGAAATTGCAAGGGGGCGTTTAATCATCCCTGCAAATGTAAATCACACAACTTTAGAGCCAATGGCAATAGGAATTGCATCAAAATGTAAAATTAATGCAAACATTGGTTCATCTGCTATTGCGTCGGATGTTCAGGGTGAAGTTGAGAAAATGCAAGTATCTCAGCATTATAAAGCTGATACTGCTATGGATCTTTCAACTGGTGGAGATTTAGATGAGATTAGAAAAGCTGTAATAGCTTCATCTAAAATTCCAATAGGTACTGTACCTATTTATCAAATCCTTCATGATGTTGGAAATAAAATTGAAGATTTAAGTATAGAAGTAATGTTAGATGTATTGGAACGTCAAGCGCTACAAGGTGTATCATACTTTACTATTCACGCTGGTTTTTTACTTGAAACTATGCCAAAAATTGCGAAAAGGAAAATGGGCATAGTTTCTCGTGGTGGTTCATTAATGGCTGCGTGGATGATGCATTATCATAGAGAAAATCCATTTTATACAGCATTTGATGATATCTTAGATATCTGCGCTAAGTATGATGTATCTTTATCTTTAGGTGATTCCCTTCGTCCTGGTTGTTTAGCAGATGCATCTGATGATGCACAACTTGGTGAATTAAAAGTTCTTGGTGAATTAACATTACGTGCATGGGAAAAAGATGTTCAAGTTATGATTGAAGGTCCAGGTCATGTACCACTTAATCAAGTTGAACGTAATATGAAACTACAAAGAGAACTTTGTCATGAAGCTCCTTTTTATATTCTTGGTCCATTAGTTACTGATATTGCAGCTGGATATGATCATATATCCTCTGCGATTGGTGCAGCTGTTGGYGGWTGGYWTGGWRCYRSKATGTTATGTTATGTAACACCTAAAGAACATCTAGGTCTTCCAAATGCTGAAGATGTACGTGAGGGTATCATTGCATATAAAATTGCTGCTCATGCGGCAGATATTGCTCGTGGACGTAAGGGTGCACGTGATGTTGATGATGAGATGAGTGATGCTCGTTATTCATTTGACTGGGAAAAACAATTTGAACTTTCTCTAGATGGTGAACGTGCACGTGAGTACCATGATGAAACTTTACCTCAAGATGTATTTAAAGAAGCAGAATTTTGTTCTATGTGTGGACCTAAATTTTGTTCATATAAAATAACTCAAGAGATTATGGATAACCCAGAAGCTATTGAGCGTATAGCAAGAGAAGCAAAAGAAAAAGAAAAAGAAGAAGCCCTAGTTTATTAATAATTTTAGCTTAAGAAATGGAACTATTGATATAAGACAATTTTTATCTTATTTATATATGATATAGTTCCAGAAAATATAACTTTATAAAGGAAATAAATAATAATGACTAATGAAATTGTAAATTCAGCACTTTCAAAAGTTATGTATCCTGGTTTTACTAAGGATATAGTAACTTTTGGTTTTGTAAATAGTATAGAAATTAATGGAAATGATGTAAGTTTTAATGTAGAAATTACATCTAGTGCAAAGGAAGTTGCACAACAAATTATTGATGACGCAAAAGCAGAATTAAAAGCAGTTGGGGTAGCTAATGTTAACTGTAATATTAAAGCTCCAAAAATGCCAGAAGCTCAAGCTAAACCAAAAAGTAAAAATATTGCTCCACATGTTAAAAACTTTTTAATGGTAAGTTCTGGAAAAGGTGGAGTTGGAAAATCAACTACATCTGTAAATATAGCTATCGCTTTAGCCGCTCAAGGTAAAAAAGTAGGTCTTTTAGATGCTGATATTTATGGACCAAATATACCGCGTATGATGGGTGTATCTGATGTAAAACCAGAAATAACTGGAAATAAAGTTCTTCCTATTAAAGCATATGGTATTGAAATGATGTCTATGGGTTCACTTATGGAAGATGGACAATCTTTAATGTGGCGTGGTGCTATGATTATGAAAGCAATTGAGCAGTTTTTACGTGATATTCTTTGGTCTGAACTAGATGTATTAGTTATAGATATGCCTCCAGGGACTGGTGATGCACAATTAACTCTAGCTCAGTCTGTACCAGTTACTGCTGGTCTTACTGTTACAACTCCTCAAGCTGTATCTATTGATGACAGTCGTCGTTCATTAGATATGTTCAAAAAACTTGATATCCCTATAGCTGGAATTGTTGAGAATATGAGTGGATTTATCGCTCCAGATACTGGTGTTGAATATGATATTTTTGGTAAAGGTACATCTGGGCCTATGGCTAAAGAGTTTGATACAAAAATAATTGCTGAGATTCCAATTGATCCAAGTATCCGTACAGGTGGAGATGAGGGTAAGCCTATTACTTTTGTTAATCCAACTTCTGAAATTGCTAAACGTTATATGGCTGCAGCTGAATCTATTTGGAAAACTATCGAAGAAGTGAATGCTAAAGGTGGCGCTTCAAATGAGTCCGTACAACCAACTACACCTCCAGGTGTATCTGCTTGTTCAGTATAGTTTAATTTACATAAAACTCAAAAAACAATGCATTTACTGCGTTGTTTTTTAACTTTTTATATTCTATAAACACGCCTTGTAACTACACCACTCTTTAAATTTTTTTACTCTGAGTATATCTTTTTTTAAGAAAAGATTCATATAAAAAGTTTTAGCAAATCAAAAGAGTGATGTAATTGTAAGGCGCTTAGTGAGGAAGTGTGCTATAGCACATGACGAATGTAGCAACGCAGCAAGTGCATCACTATTTTAAAAGTTTTCACCGCTTTTATACATCTCTTTAGTGAATTCAACTATTTTATTTCTACCTGTATTTTTGGCTTCATAAAGCGCAGTATCTGCATACTTAATAGTTTTCCAAATCGTATCACCATCAGTAGAAAATTTAGCTATACCAATACTTATAGTCTTTTTAAGTGTCTCAGATGCTCCAACATTAAATGAGAAATTTCCAAAGGAAGAATGAATTTTATTTGCTACAGATAATGTACCCTCGTCGGTAGCATTATGTAACATTACAATAAACTCTTCACCACCATAACGAATTGCTAAGTCAGCTTCACGTATACTGTCTTTAAGTATTTTTGCAAGTTGAACTATAACTTTGTCACCAACATCATGCCCATGTGTATCATTTACCATTTTAAAGAAGTCAACATCAAGCATTAAAATACTATAGTGGTCATTATTTCTCTCAGCCTGACTCATAATTTTATCAATTAATTCTTCCAAAAATCTTCTATTGTAAAGATTAGTCATGCCATCCCTTAAAGATGTATCACGGAGTTTTTCCATCAGTATTTGACTCTCTATAACTGGTTTAGCAGCTTCAAGATAATGCTTAACACTTGATATATATGGTTTGATTTGTTCAATATTTTCCTCATCAAGGGCAATAATAGATATAGTGATAGATATATCGTTATTTATACTAAATGGTATACATACATAGTCGCTGTATTGAGATGCACATAATTTACAAAGGTTTGGAAATTCAGATGATACAGTTACAGTTTTTGTTCTATGAGCCCTACACTCCATAGCATCTTTATTTGTTTTTCCATAACATATTGATTTTTCTTCAGTATTATATATAATTTTTCTTTCAGAAGTTATATTGTTAATTTCATAAAATAAAAAATGGTTTAATTTGTACTTTAGTCTTAAAATATCAATAATTCTACCATATACGTCAGCTTTTGATGCATCTAATTCTATAGTCTTTTTAAACTTATAAATATCAGCCAATTCTTCAATTATAGTTTTTGCTTCATATAATGGATCTGATGATGATACACAACCTTGAGGTATAAATGTGCCAAGTGTATGTTTAATGTCTCCAAAGGTCTCTTGCATTTTTCTAAATAAAATATTCATTCTGTCTACGATTTTTTTAGCATCACCACTAATAGTAGTACTAAATTCGTGAGTGAAGTCCCCGCTATATGCTTTTTTAATTCCTACCTGAAGAGAAGAAAATAGTTTTGTATATGGACTTACATAATAGTTAATTAGTATTAGTACTACAATTAAAAATATAATATTTAGACCTAAAATTTTAATTATTGTAAACATACCAGTTGAACGCATACTTGTAATGTCAAATTCCATACTAATAGCACCAAGTGTATCACCTACTTTTACATCATGGCATGTTAGACAACTATTTTCTCCGCCACTTGCCCTAGCCTTATAGGGTATAGTTACTCTAAGTGTAATTCCATCTGTATGCTCAGTTATAATCTTACTTATTTTACCACTTTGTATAACTTTTTTATCTATAGCATCTCTAACAGTTTCATTAGGAAAACCTTCACCATATTGTTTAATAACATTTTTACTTCTGATTATCCATAAAGATTTTATTTTATTATTATTATGAGATATCTGGTCTAAAAAGTATTGTCTTTTATCCATAATACCATTAACCATATGGGCAGTTAAACCATCTTTAACAATAGCTGCAGTCATCCTAGCTTTTTCTACAGCATTGTTTATGCTATATTCCCTAAAATTAAGCGATACGTTAATTATTGTAGCAGTTGTTAGACCAAGTAGCATAATTGCCACTATTAGTAAAAGTTTAGATTTAGCTCTCATATTATGTCTCTTTAATAAATTTAATTATATATACTAGCTAATAAAAAATTAATATAATATGAAAGTGTTACTAAATTATTCCACAGTGACACTTTTTGCTAAATTTCGTGGCATATCTACATCATTCCCGAGTCTGATTGAAATTTCTAAGGAAAGAAGTTGAACTACTACCATCATTTCAAAAAATTCTAGCATATAATCTTTACATTTTGATATTTGAATAAAGTCATCAGCTTTTTCAAACTCTACAGCTGATATAGCACATATAGTAGAATCTCTTGCACTTAATTCTTCTACATTAGATTTAGATTTTTCAAAATGCAGATGCTCTGGAAGTAGGGCTATAGTAAAAAGTTCAGGATCAGCTAAGGCTATTGGACCGTGTTTCATTTCCCCAGATGGATAACCCTCAGCGTGTAGATATGAAATTTCTTTTAACTTTAGTGCGCCCTCAAGGGCTAAAGGAAAAAATATATCACGTCCAATAAAGAAAAAACCATGACCATGTAAATATCTTTTTGAGATACGTTTTATTTTCTCATGCATCTCATTAGTTACTTTTACAACTGATGGAACTTCCCTTAAAAGGGATATTTGTCTAGAGATTTTTTTATTTGAAAGTGATTTTTTTATTTTTGCTATATATAGAGTTAACATCCAAAATACTGTAATTTGTGTAGCAAAAGCTTTTGTTGATGCTACACCTTTTTCAATTCCAGCACGTGTTAAAATAGTAGCATCTGCTAATCTAACCATAGATGAGTTATCAACATTACAAATAACTAATGTTTTAAGTCCAGCATTTTTTGCCATCTTTAGAGTCTCTAGTGTATCTGCGGTCTCACCACTTTGTGAAATTACTACAAAAAGTGTATCTTTAGACATGATTGGCTCTCTATATCTAAATTCACTTGCAATCTCTACTGATGTTTTTATCTTAGAATATCTCTCAAATAAGTATGATGCACTTAAAGCTGAATGATATGAAGTTCCACAGGCACAAAGTTTTAGTTCTTTAATCCCATCAAATAAATCTTTTGGAATTTCATCAAATATAACTTCATTTTCAGTTATCCTTCCCAATAGGGTATCTGATATTACCTCACCTTGTTCATAAATCTCTTTTTCCATAAAAAATCTAAAACCATCTTTTTGGGCTGAAAGTTTATTTTCAGATAGGGCTGATAATACAGCATCTTTTTTTATGTTATTTTTATCAAAAATAACTATCTCTGATGCTGATACATAACCATAATCACCATCTTCGAAATAATTTACATGGCTACATTGTCCAATTAGTGGAGTATCAGATGAGGCAAAATATTTTTCATTCTCTGCATTTACTCCAAATAACATTGGTGAACCGTGTTTAGCATAAAAGATAGTATCATTTTCAGATTTTGTTACAAGTAATATAGCATATGCACCATCTAGTTTGGATATTGTTTTTTTAAAAGCCCCAAAGGCACTTTTTTCGGACTTTAGGTTTTTTTCAAATAGGTGGACTATTACCTCTGTATCTGTTTGGCTTAAAAAGTTTACACCATCATTTTTTAAGTCTTTTTTTATCTCTACATAATTTTCAATAATTCCATTATGAACTACATAAGAGTTCTCGCCAATGTGTGGATGGGCATTTAATTCTGTTGGTTTTCCATGGGTAGCCCATCTTGTATGACCAATACCAATGGCAAATCCATTAGTAATAAAATTTTTAGTTTTTTTCTCTAAGTTTACTAATTTACCTACAGCCTTATAGTTTGAAAAATTTCCATTTTGAAGTACAGCAATTCCTGCAGAATCATAACCACGATATTCTAACTCTTTTAGCCCAGATAATAAGATTTCTTTCGTATTTTTTTTACCTAAATATCCAACAATTCCACACATAGATTAAGCCCTTGTTAATAATTCATAAATTTTTTCAACATTATTACATATATCATTTTGTTTTTCCATTAAGAAGCTATCTCGCACCTTATATTTACTAGAGTGTATTTTTGCTGTAACTATGTTTATGCTAAGTTGCTCAAAACTATCCATAATATAAGCTAAAAGACCTATTTGATTTTTAGTTTTAACACTTATTTCTGCATGCGTTAAAGAATGTTCACAATCTATATTTATTTCATCTTTATTTATAGATATATGTTTTAGTTTTACATTTAAGCTCATGTCAAAGGCTTTTTTTACAATCTCGTGTAAAGAAACAAGCTTATAGCCCTCAATGTTTTGAATAAACTCGATTTTAAAATATTTAACATCATCAAATAGTGTAAAAATCTCCATAGAACCAACATTTAAATGGCTTAATGTAGCTAAAAGATAACCAATGTTTAAAGGGATTCTTCTATATATCTCTATACTTAAAGAGTTTTCATTATCTATAGTAAAATCGTATTCATTTGTTTGTTTTGCTTTTAGAGCTATTTTAATAATATCAATAGCTGTATGTTTAAAAAAGAATAAATTAGATTCAATACCTAATACTTTTTTTTGTAAAAGTCTTGGAAGTTCTTTAAATTCATCTAATTTTTGTACACGCTTTTCAATATTTATTCTTTTTGCTGCATCTGTTATTCGACCATAGTTTTCAGATACTTCTAGAGCATTTATATATAAGTCGTAAAGTAGTTTGGAGTTAAAGGAGTTGTATATATTACCCCCAACTCCATTTATATCTGCATATGTTAATATATATAAAAGTTTTAAATTTTTTGTATCTTTAACCTTAGACATAAATTTATAAAGAGTTTTTTCATTATGAATATTTTGTTTAAATGCAACTCCACTCATAGTTATATGCTCTTTTATCAAAGTAACTGAACGCTCTATAAGTTCATCTTTAAGTTTAAGTTTTTTAGCAAAAGGTACTATTAATTTTGCTCCAACCTCACAATGGTCTTGTTTACGTCCCTTGCCAGTATCATGAAAAAGTGTAACTATTTTTAAAATTAATCTTTCATCTATACTTAATTCATCAAAAAGATTTTTTATAAATGGTTCTGTAATGTTTTCTAAGGCCTCTATACACTTAATGGAATGTATATCTACTGGGTATTGATGGTACCCATCAAACTGAGGTAGGTGCATAACTTTTTTAAAGTTTGGAAATAAGTGATGCAGGACTCCTGCGTCATAAAAAAGTTTTAAGAAACAGTACATATTGTCTTTTTTGAATAAATCTTTTAAAAGATTATAAGTCCTTATTTGTAGTGGATGTCTTATTTTAGTGTATGTAAACTGATTTAAAAAACCTGCATCATAATGGTAAAATTTATCAGGTACTGAGACTAAAATTTCTAATAGTTTATTGATTGGTAATATTTCAGTATTATATGAGGCAAAAAGACGATTATCTAATTTATATATACCTTTTGCAAGTCTATTTTTTCTAAATTTTTTCACATATGACATATCAGATATATATGGTCTAACCATTTTTTTGACAAAAATAAGCATAAAGTTATTAATACGCCATTGGGCTGCCAAAACCTTTGATACCATTTTTTTTTGTTCACTAAAACCAAGCATAGTTGAGACTTCTGGAATATGCGCTAATAATAGTCTGTCTTCTTGTTTATTTGTTATTAAGTGAAGTGCTGACCTTACACGAAAAAGAAGTTCAATTGCGATGCGATAATCTTTGTATTCATCTTCTGAAAATAGTTTTCCAGTTAAATCTTTTAAAGTGCTAATTCTATATATAGTTTGTGCAATCCAAAAAATAAGGTTAGTATCCCTAAGCCCTCCAACACCCTCTTTAATGTTTGGCTCCATAGTAGTTGGATATTTTTTTCGTCTAACCTGTGCCTCTTCAATCTTTGCTAATATATACTCTTTTTGATTATGTAGTCTTATCTTATTGAGTTGTTGTTGAGTAGCATGCCATGTGAAATTAGATCCAGTTATAAATCTTGCCTCCATTAAAGATGTGCGTATAGTTATATCTTCATTACTAGCTTTAAATAAATCTTTTACTTCATGTACCCTATGACCTAGTTTTAAACCAGAATCAAGAGCTAAATAAAATAGTTTTTCTATTATAAATTCAGAGTTAAATCCATCAACTTTTTCATATACTATAAGTAGGTCAATATCACTATGTACACAAAGTTGTTCCCGACCATAAGAACCGAGTGCTACTATAGCTATGGGTATTGAGCTTCTCATAGGCAGATAGTTTCCAAATACTCTACGAAGTACAGTTTTATACATCATAGAGATAATAGAATCTAGTTGTTTTGTATGTTTAACTAAAAAGTCCTTACCCTGGTTGTCTTCAAATAATTTGTTTAAGGAACTTTTATATTCATTTATATATGATTTAAAAAGTTTAGATAACTCAAAATCTGAACCATTTTTTTCTATAAAATTTTCTATTTGTAAAACTAAGTTCAAGCTTAATCCTAATTATGTTTTTATTATTATAGCTCAAATATTTTATCTTTCTTAATATAGGCTCTTTTATCAATCCGATAAATAAAATTTGTTTACTCATATCATCTTTAATAAAGATTATAAAAGGTCTGTTTATATTAAAATTAATTGGATTTACAATAGCACCTAGTTCACTTTCTACTCCAGCAGTTGCTGAGGCTGCTTCTATTCCATTTTCATCAAGCTTTATAAAAGATTTATGTGACATAGAATCTATAAACAAATTATCTTCACTTGTCATATTGCTAAAATCTGCTTTTGCAGAAAAAGGGGTAATTATCCCTAATGTTTTTAGATACTTTTTAATATCATAAAGTGGTGTGCTAAATTTAAATTTTGGCATTTTTAATATTATGCTCTGATAGTTCATTTCAGCAATATTTTGATATATATCTTCTATATTATCTACAAGCTTATTTTTATTTGGCAAAACAATTAACATAGAGTTTTTTTCACCTTTGTATGGTGATTTTGTAAGTGTATATGAATATACTATTCCTTTATGGAAAAAATGAATTACTCTATTTTTCCAACTACATTTCCATCATAATATTTGTAAATTCTTATAGCTCCTGAAGCAGTTGAAGATTGTTTAGCAATTCCTGAAATGTTTCCTTCGTCATCAATGGTAACAACCATAAATGTCTTATAAGATGTAGAACTGCTATCTGTTAAATATAAAAGAAAATCCCAATCGTATGTTTTACCATTTATAGTTGATGATAGAATACCATTAGTTGAATCATCTCCAATTACTACTATAGGATAAGAAGCTAACGCTCCTGTAGTAACAAATGTATTACTAACTTTATTTTCTATAGTAAAGCTTATTGTTTTAGAACTTGTCAACAATGATGAATATGTGATAGTAAATTTTTTATTAAGTATATCATCAACAGTTTTATATTTATTTGTATTTGATATAGTAATATTTGAATTTATTCCAAAAGCAGTTAATGCAGAAGTAACACTAGCTTCATCATCACTAATACTAAACATAATAGTTTTGGCATCATCAGTATTTTCAAGTCCAGCATTTGAGAAAGATAAACCTACACTTGTTTTGTTTGTAAGTATATCTGCATCATTAGAAGTATCTGTATTTTGTGCTCCATTTATTACAGCTTGAATAAAATTGTTTTTAGTAAATGAGCCAATGTTTAGTTCATTTTCCCAATAGTTTAATCCATCTGTATCTGGTAGACGATTAAAAAGGTTTTTATAAACAGATGTAATAAAGTCTGCATTAGAAGTTCCTTCGGGATAAAGTTTTTTTGTCTCATCTTGGTCAAAAAAACTTTGAGCAATAGCACTTAGTCTATTTCCAGAGTTCATCCAGTAATCTAATCCAGCTTTATCCGGTGCGCGGTTAAATGTGGCAACGTAAAGTTTTGCTACTTTTTCTTGTGTTGGTATTTCTTCACTTGCGTTTAATGAAGATAGTAATATGGCTGCACTTAGTGCTAACTTTGAGATTAAGTTCATATTTTTTCCTTAGTATTATTTATTAAGGAAATATTAACAAATTGTTTTAATTTATTATTATTTTTTATTAAAAATAAATATTTAAGGAGGGGGGGGTAGTTTTGTAACAGTTTATGTCAATCTTGAAATGTACATTAATGTGTTGTTTATGATATCTTGTAATGTTTTTGAGTATTTTAAAACTTCTTCAAATACTTCTGCTAAATCATCTTCTATATATTCATGAGCTATTGTATTTCTTATATCTTTCATAATTCTTATCAGTCGTAAATCTTTTTTTGTCAAGTTTTTGGAGATGATTAAAAGGTCTATATCTCCACCTTTTTTTGTGTCATCAACTCTGCTTCCAAAAAGGTATAGCTTAGCATCATTACACAAGAGTTGCAATTTGTTTTTAAGTAAATCAACTTCTTTTTTTAATAGTCTCATAACACTATTATAGTTTTAATTTAAACTAAAAGCAACTATTAATTTGAATCTAGTATAATCCTTTTTAAAAACAATAGCTCGTAGGACAAATTATGACAATTACAAAAAGAGTAACATTTATAGCAAAAGAGGGCAATGAAGCTAAAATGAAAGAGCTTCTAATTGCAATGGTAGCTCCATCTAAGATAGAAGACGGATGTATATTTTATGATATTTTTGTATATGAAAATAATCCTAGAAAGTTTATGGCAGTTGAATCTTGGCGTGACGAGGAAGCTTTAAATGGGCATAAATCTACAGAGCATTATGCTATTTATAAATCTTCTTTCGAGCCATATTGTGAAAAAAAATATAGCGATGATTTAGAAATTTTAGGTTAAATTTTGAATCATTTAATGGCTATAGATGCAGGAACTGGAAGCATTCGAGCTGTGCTTTTTGACACTAAGGGGAATCAGGTTAGTGTAGCTCAAAAAGAGTGGGTACATCTAAAAGAAGATGGTGTGCCAAATTCTATGAATTTTGATTTTATACATAACTGGGAATTGGTTAAGTCTTGTATAAAAGAATCTATTTCAAAAGCTAATTTACAAGCTGAAGAGATTATGGCAATTTCTGCTACAAGTATGCGTGAGGGAATTGTGCTTTATGATGAGAATGGAGTAGAACTTTGGGCTGTTGCAAATGTAGATGCAAGGGCTGATAAGGAAGTAAAAGAGTTAAAAGAAAAGTTTCCTGATATAGAAGAAGAATTTTATAAACAAAGTGGTCAAACATTTGCACTCGGTAGCATCCCTAGACTTCTGTGGCTTAAAAATAATAGACCTGAAATTTATGAAAAAGTTGCAAAAATTTCTATGATTGGGGATTGGGTTTTAGCAAAACTTTGTGGAAAAATTGCAACTGATCCAAGTAATGGCGGGACTACAGGAATATTCTCACTTCGTACCCGTGATTGGATACCACAAATGGCTAAAAAAGTTGGACTTAAAGATAATATTTTTGCCTCATGTATGGAGAGTGGATCTGTAATGGGTAAACTTCAACCTAGTATAGTAAMAGACTTAGGACTTTATGCAAAAACTCTTGTAGTAATGGGTGGTGGAGATGTTCAGTTAGGTGCAGCTGGGCTTGGAGTGGTAAATATTGGTGATGTAGCAATTTTAGGCGGATCATTTTGGCAACAAGTTGTAAATATTTCTAGTGATACCTTACCTCCAAAAGATATGTCTATAAGAGTGAACCCTCATGTAGTTGATGATACTAATCAGGCTGAGGGCATTACTTTTTTTAGTGGATTAGTTATGCGTTGGTTTAGAGATGCTTTTTGTGAGATGGAAAAATTAGAATCAAAAAAAACTGGCATAGATACTTATGAGATTTTAGAAAAAAAAGCTATGCAAGTACCAGTTGGCTCTTTTGGAATTATTCCAATATTTTCAGATTCTATGAAATATTCTAAATGGTATCATGCAAGTCCAAGTTTTTTGAATCTTTGTTTAGATGCAGATAAATGTAACAAGGCTTCAATGTTTAGAAGTTTGCARGAAAATGCGTGTATAGTTTCAAGTATAAATCTTGATAAAATCAAAGAGTTTACAGGTATAGATACTAAAGAGATAGTTTTTGCAGGTGGGGCTAGCAAAGGTAAACTTTGGCCACAGATACTTGCAGATGTAACTGGATGTAAGATAAAAATTCCAGTAGTTAAAGAGGCTACAGCCCTTGGTGCAGCTATGGCTGCAGCAATTGGCTGTGAACTTTTTTACGATATGAATGAAGCTTCTGCTGCTTGGGTAAAATGGGATAGGACTTACATACCAAATGAAGAAAATACAAAAATATATGAAAAAATAAAAGTTAAATGGAAAGATGCATACGAAGAACAATTGAAGTTAGTAGATAAAAATATTACAACTTCTATGTGGAAAGCACCAGGCTTATAAAAGGTAATTATGAATTTAAAAGAAAAAATATTAGCAGGTAAGAGAATAGATTTTGATGAGGCTTTAAGTCTTTATGAAATGGACTTTTTTGAACTTGGTGAATTAGCAGATAAAATAAGAATAAAAAAACATGGTAAAAAAACATACTTTAATATAAACCGTCATATAAATCCAACAAATATTTGTGCAGATGTTTGTAAGTTTTGTGCATATTCAGCTACTAGGAAAAATCCAAATCAATATACTATGAGCCATGAACAGATTATGGATATAGTAAAAGATATAGAATCTCGTGGGGCGAAAGAGGTTCATATTGTCTCAGCTCATAATCCAAATACAGGTCTTAATTGGTATTTAGAAATTTTTAAAAAAATCAAAACAAAGTATCCTGACTTGCATATAAAGGCTTTAACTGCAGCTGAGGTTGATTTTTTATCTCGTGAATATGGAAAAACATATGATGAAATTATTGATTTAATGATTGAAAATGGCGTAGATTCAATGCCAGGTGGTGGGGCTGAAATTTTTGATGAAAAGGTTCGTGACTTTATTTGTAAGGGTAAGGTTACATCTGAACAATGGTTTGATATTCATGAAAAATGGCACAACAAAGGTAAAAAGTCTAATGTAACTATGCTTTTTGGTCATGTTGAGGAGCGTAAAGATAGAATAGACCATATGATGCGTATCCGTAAACTTCAAGATAAGACTGGCGGATTTAATTGTTTTATCCCACTTGTTTATCAGAGTGAAAATAACTACTTAAAAGTTGAAAAGTTTATAACTGCTAATGAGATTTTAAAAACTATGGCAATAAGTAGAATAGTATTAGATAATGTCCCTAACCTAAAAGCTTATTGGGTGACATCAACTGTAAATCTAGCTTTATTATCTCAAGAATTTGGGGCAAATGATCTTGATGGGACTATTGAGAAAGAATCTATAAATTCAGCTGCAGGTGCTAAAAGTGCAAATGGAGTTAATCTTGAAGATTTTACTGCTTTGATAAAAAACAGTGGTTATATACCAGTTGAGCGTGATAGTTTATATAATGAGATTAAAGAGTGGTAATAAGTAGATTCCAAATCAAGTTTGGAATGACGGATATTTGCCAATTTGGAATTGCTGATATTTGCCAATTTGGAATTGCTGATATTCATCAAGTTGGAATGACGGATATTTATCAGTTTGGAATGAGAAAAATATCTCAAGTTACAACAAGTAGTATGTCATCCTAAACTTGATTTAGGATCTAGAAAACAATGCAAATTTCAGTAATAATCCCAACATACAACAGATATGAGTTTTTAAAACGAGCATTAAAATCAGTTTTTACTCAAACATATCAAGCCAAAGAAATTATAGTTATTGATGATGGTTCAACAGATAAGACATCCTTGATACAAAAAGATTTTCCAAAAATTAAATATTTTTATAAAACAAAGGGAGGAGTATCATCTGCAAGAAATTTAGGTATTAAAAAATCTTCTTGTGAGTGGATAGCATTTTTAGATTCTGATGATGAATGGCATATAAATAAACTAGAACTTCAAAGTGAATTTCATAAAAATAATGAGAATGTTTTAATTTCTTATACAGATGAGAGATGGATAAGAGATGGAAATGTTGTTAAAGTTCCAAAAAAGTATCAAAAAATAGGCGGAGATATATTTGAAGAATGTCTATCTCATTGTTTTATAGCCCCATCAGCGACAATTGTACATAAAAATTTATTAGACCAAGTTGGTTTATTTGATGAAAGTTTAGAGGTCTGCGAAGATTATGATTTATGGTTAAGGGTAGCTGCTAAAAATCATATAGGTTTAATTAATGAGAAACTAATAACTAAATATGGTGGAGCTAATGACCAGCTTAGTATGAAATATTGGGGTATGGATAGATTTAGAGTAAAGTCTTTGGAAAAATTACTAAGTTTAGAAATAAGTGATAAGAAACTTATTAAACAAACTTTGGTACAAAAATATAAACTTCTTTTAAGTGGTGCAATAAAACATAAAAAAGGCAAAGAGGTCAAAGATTATGAAAATAAACTTCGCTTATTTGAAGGTTAAACTTTTATTATGCATAATAACTATATAATAATTTAAAAATATTTAGGGTGTTTTGTGTCAAAAAATAAAAAAATAAAAAAGTGTCTATTTCCGGCAGCTGGATATGGAACAAGATTCCTTCCAGCTACAAAAGCTATACCAAAAGAGATGTTACCTGTTTTAACTAAGCCTCTTCTACAATATGGAGTAGAGGAGGCTATCAGTGCAGGCTGTGAGACTATGGCTATCGTTACTGGTCGTGGTAAACGTGCAATTGAAGATCATTTTGATATATCTTATGAATTAGAGCACCAAATAAAAGGCACAGCCAAAGAACATTACCTTACAGAGATTAGAGATGTTATAACTAATTGTACATTTTCATATACTAGACAGATAGAAATGAAAGGTCTAGGTCATGCTATCCTTTGTGGTGAGACTTTGATTGGAGATGAGCCTTTTGCTGTAATACTTGCAGATGACTTATGTGATAATGATGGGGATGCTGTTTTATCTCAAATGATAAAATTATATGAAAAATATCAGTGTTCTATTGTAGCTGTAGAAGAGATACCAGCACAAGATTCTAATAAGTATGGTGTAATAGCTGGTGATAAGATTCCCAGTCAAGCTGAGAATGACGACAAGACTCAAGCTGAGAATGACGATAAGACTCAAGCTGAGAATGACGATAAGACTCAAGCTGAAAATGAAGAAAACCGTCATCCTGAACTTGTACCGCAGGGGTATTACTCAGGGCATTCAGAATCTCTTTTTAGAGTTACTAATATGGTTGAAAAACCAGAACCAGAGGATGCACCATCAAATTTAGCAATTATTGGTAGATATATTTTAACACCAGATATATTTGATATTATTAGAGATACTAAACCTGGTAAGGGTGGTGAGATTCAAATTACAGATGCCTTGTTAACACAGGCTAAAGCTGGAAATGTAATAGCGTATAAGTTTAAAGGCAAACGTTTTGACTGTGGATCTGTAGACGGATTTGTTCAGGCTACTAATTATTTTTATGATAAAAGTAATAAATAGTTTCTTATGACTTATAAACATAACTTTAATCCAAGTATATCAGATGAAGATGTTTTTAATGAGATAAAAAAAGAAAAAGATTCTATTGGCTATTATAACTTAGTTCATCAAGATACTAGTATATTTAAAAAATATGCTAAAGATGTAAAACAAACTAATATTGTTGTGATTGGAATTGGTGGAAGTACCTTAGGTACATATGCTATATATAAGTTTTTAAAACACTCAAAAACTTTAAGTAAAAAACTTTATTTTTTAGAGACTACTGATCCAGTTGATATTAAGTCTAAGGTTGATAATATTAACTTAGATGATACTCTTTTTATAGTTATATCTAAATCTGGAACTACTATTGAGACTATAGCAATTTTTAAATATATAAATTCTCTTATAAAATGTGATAAATTAAATACTATAATTATTACAGAAAATGATTCAAAGTTAAATAAATACGCACAAGTAAATAATATAAAAATTTTTGAAATTCAAAAAAATATTGGTGGACGTTTTTCAGTTTTTTCAGCTGTTGGATTGTTGCCCCTAACTATAGTTGGTATAGATATAGATAAAATTTTAGATGGGGCTAGAGACATTTATAACTCTTTTTTTAATAAAGAACAAACTTATGACAGAATCCTTAAAAAAGCAAGATTTTTTGTTGAATATAAAAATAGCTTTAACATAAATGTAGTTTTTTCATACTCATCTAGGTTAGAGGGTTTTAACAAATGGTATATACAATTATGGGGTGAGAGCTTAGGTAAAATTGATATAAATAAAACTAGGCAGGGTTTAACTCCTGTCGGAATTATCGGACCAATTGATCAGCACTCTTTTTTACAGTTAATTATAGAGGGAAGAAGGGATAAGACAGTTACAGTTATAAAGGTTGATGATTTTGATAATAATTTAAAAATTCCTGCTGTAAAGTTAGAGGGTTTAGAAGAGTTAGACTATCTTGATAATTTGGAATTTTCTTCCCTTATAAAAAGTCAGGCTGATGCTACTATAGAATCAATTAATAATTTAAATGATATCCCATGTGATGTAATAACTATGGATGGAGTTCGTGAGAAAAGTTGTGCAAGTTTGATGTATGAGTACGAACTTTTAACATCAGTATGCGCTAAGTTTATGTATATAGATGCGTATGATCAACCAGGTGTTGAAGCTGGTAAAATTATATTAAAAAATAAATTAAAAAGTGATAAACAATGAAGATACTAGTTACAGGGACTGCAGGGTTTATAGGGAGTCATTTGGCTATAAAACTTCTTGAACGTGGAGATGAGCTAGTTGGACTTGATAATATAAATGACTATTATGACCAAAGTGTAAAATATGGAAGACTTCAAAGAAGTGGAATTATAGCTGAACTTAAAGATGGTGAAACTATAGAATATAATGAACTTTTAAAATCTATTAAGTATGAAAACTATAAATTTATTAAACTTAATCTTGAAGATAAAGAGAACCTAAATAAATTATTTGAAGATGAGAAATTTGATACTGTTATAAATCTTGCAGCACAAGCTGGAGTTAGATATAGTTTGACTAATCCACTAGCTTATGTGCAAAGTAATATACTTGGGTTTGTAAATTTATTAGAAGCTTGTAGACATAATAAAATCAAAAATTTATCATATGCAAGTAGTTCGTCAGTATACGGACTAAATGAGGCACAACCATTTTCAACCTCTTCAAATGTCGATCATCCTATGAGCCTTTATGCAGCTAGTAAAAAGTCAAACGAGTTAATGGCCCATACATATTCACATCTTTATAATATACCAACTACTGGACTTAGGTTTTTTACTGTATATGGACCATGGGGCAGGCCTGATATGGCTTTATACCTTTTTACTAAGGCAATTATAGAGGATAAGCCTATTGATGTGTTTAATCATGGTAATATGCAAAGAGATTTTACTTATATTGATGATATTGTTGAGGGTATAATTAGAGTAAATGACAATGCACCAAAGGGTAATAAAAATTGGGACGGTAAAAATCCAGATCCATCAAGTTCACCAGCTCCATATAAGATATATAATATTGGAAATAATAACCCTGTAAAACTTATGGATTTTATTGAAGCCTTAGAGAAAAAGTTGGGAAAAACTGCTAAAAAGAACATGTTGCCGATACAAGCTGGAGATGTACCTAGTACATATGCTAATGTTGAGGACTTAATTGCCGATTTAGACTACAAACCACAAACCTCTATAGAAGATGGTATTAATAACTTTGTGGATTGGTATGTAGACTTTTTTAAAGTAGATTTGGAGAATATATAGTGAGAGACTCAAAAATATGTATAGTTGGTTTAGATATTTACGAAAGTAGGATTGATGAGTTGAATAATGTATATGACAGAACTTTAGAATTAAATGAAAGGCAGTTAAAAGAAGCAGATGAGATAGAAGTAAAGAGTGAATATAATTTAGAACTTAATAATGACATTGATTATGATGATTATGAAGCTGTAGTTATGGCAGTATCTCATGATAATACAAAGCAAGTAGTTTACGATATTAAATCAGTATTAAAAAATAGTGATGGTAGGTTATAATTGATAAAAAAATTAAGAAGTCTTTTAACAAGAAGAGATAAACAGTTTTTATTAGGTTTATTTTTCTTTTCTATAATCATCTCTATAATAGAGACAGCTGGTATATCTGTAATTATGCCTTTTATAGCTGTAGCTACTGATTTTAATCTTATACATACAAATGAGTATTATGCATATGTTTACAATATATTCTCTTTTAATAATGATGTAAATTTTGTGATAGTATTTGGTATTGTTTTGATTTTCTTTTATATTTTTAGAAGTTTAATAAATATATTTTACTTTTATATGTTAAATATATTTACGCAAAATAGGTATCACCTTTTAGCTTATAGACTTTTTGAAAACTATATGGGCCTAGCTTATAAAGACTTTGTAAAAAGAAACTCATCTACTATGACTAAAACAATTATAAATGAAGCATCAAATCTTACAATTTTAATCTCAGCTATCTTATTTATGATGAGTGAAGTATTTATAGTGATATTTATATATTCAATGATGTTATATGTCAATTATAAAATAACATTTCTTTTAACAATCATTTTAGCCTTTAATGCATTTTTGATGGTGAAAACTGTATCTAAGAAAATTAAAAAAGTTGGAGTTATAAAAGTTGAAGTACAAAAAAAGTTTTACGAAATAATAAATAAAAGTTTTGGAAACTTTAAACTTATTAAACTTCAGTCAAATGACAAAGATATAATAAAAAATTTTTCAGATGCAAGTTACACATATGCACAATCAAATATAACAGCTACTACACTAAACCAAGTACCAAGGCTTTTTTTAGAGGCTGTTGGTTTTGGAATAATTGTTTTTATAATAACTTACTTAGTTTGGAAATATGAAAACAATATAGCAAGTTTATTAGCAATTATTTCTATGTTTGTTTTAGCTTTATATAGGCTTATGCCGTCAGTAAATAGAATAGCAAGTAGTTATAACCAAATCCTTTTTTTACATAAGTCACTTGATATAGTCCATAATGATTTATTGTATGATAATGAAAATTTAGGAGATGAGCATATCTCATTTTCTAAAAAAATAACTATAGAAAATTTAAGTTTTGAATACGAAGAAAATATTCCAATTTTAAAAGACATTAACATAGAGATTAAAAAAGGCTCAAAAATTGCTTTTATAGGTGAGAGCGGTAGTGGAAAAAGCACATTAGTTGATATAATTATTGGACTATATAAACCTCAAAATGGAAGTATAAAATCTGATAACAAAATATTAGATAATTTAAATATAAAATCGTGGAGATCTAAGGTAGGTTATATACCTCAGTCGGTTTACCTTTTTGATGGAACAGTTGGTGAAAATGTAGCATTTGGCTCAAAGTATGATAAAGAAAAGATAGATGAGGTATTAAAAAAAGCTAAGATATATGACTTTTTAAATACTAAACTAGGACAAGATACATTAGTTGGTGAGGGTGGAATTTTGTTAAGTGGTGGACAAAAACAAAGAATTGCTATAGCAAGAGCTTTATATATAGATCCTGAAATACTTGTGCTCGATGAGGCTACTAGTGCCTTAGATGATAAGACAGAAAAAAAAATAATGAATGAGATTTATGATGTAAGTAGTGATAAAACTTTAATCATTATAGCGCATAGGTTAACTACACTTGAGAGGTGTGAAAAAATATACAAGTTAAGTAATGGGACTATATATAATGACTAATATATTAGTAACTGGTTCCGCAGGCTTTATCGCTTCTCATATAATAGAAAAACTTTTAGAAGATAAAAATAATAATATATTTGGTTTAGATAATTYTTCTACAGGAACAAAATCAACTCTTGCATATATACACTCCATAGATAAATCTAATAAGTTTACTTTTTTTGAATCAGATATTAGAGATTTTGAAAAAATAAACTCTATCATTAAAGAAAACTCTATAAGTCAAATATATCACTTAGCTGCTATAGCATCTGTACAAGTATCTATAGATAACCCTATTTTAACAAATGAAGTAAACTTAAAAGGTACACTTAATATTTTAGAAGCTTCAAGAAAAAATAAAGTTAAGAGGGTTGTTTTTTCAAGTAGTGCAGCTGTGTATGGAAATGAACCATCACTTCCTAAAAATGAATCCTCATTAACTTGCCCAATATCACCATATGGCTATGAAAAATTAATGTCTGAAAAATATATGAAACTTTATAGTGATTTATATAATATAGAAACAGTTGTTTTAAGATACTTTAATGTTTATGGAGAAAGACAATCCTGCTCTAGTGATTATAGTGGTGTAATATCTATATTTGAAGAAAAGTTTAAAAAAAATATAATACCTGTGATTTATGGAGACGGCGAACAGTATAGAGATTTTATATATGTAAAAGATGTAGCAAATATAAATTTAAAGGCTATGAATACCCCAGATATATCTGGTGAAATTTTTTGTGTGGGGACTGCACAAAAAATTTCGATTAATGCTATATTTGAAGAACTTAACAACAAATATAATAAAAGCCTAGTAGCAGAATATAAAGAAGCTAGATCTGGGGATATTGTAAAATCTATAAGTAATAATAATTTATTAATAGATACCTTTAAAATAGATAATTTTGTAAGCTTTAAAGAAGGGATTTTAAGACTATGAATAATTCAAAAAATATATTAAATTATATGTTTGGTAAGGGTACTATTAGTAATTTAGAAACTATACTAAACTTAAAAGAATCAGTAAATACTTATATTGTATACTATATTGATGAATATTTTAAAGATAGTGATTTAGTAAAAAAACTTCCAATAAAAGAGGAAGATAAAGTCTTTTTTGTTCAAACTAAAGATGAACCTAAAACACAGTTTATAAATGAGTACAGAGATATTTTAGTTCAAGAAAATAAAAATAAACCTAAGGCTATAGTAGCTATTGGTGGAGGTATTACACTTGATACGGGTAAAGCTGTTTCTAATCTTCTTACAAATGAGGGAAATGCAGAAGATTATCAGGGTTGGGATTTGGTTAAAAAACCAGGTATTTACAAGATAGGTATACCTACAATTAGCGGAACTGGGGCAGAAGCTAGTCGTACATGTGTGATGACAAATCCAGACAGTGGACTAAAACTTGGTATGAATAGTGATTTTACTATTTATGACCAGCTTATTTTAGATCCAGACTTAACTAAAACAGTGCCAAGGGAACAATACTTTTATACAGGGATGGATACATATATTCATTGTATAGAATCACTTAATGGGGCGTATAGAAATGCTATAGGTGATGCTTTTTCAAATCAAGCTATATCCTTATGTAAAGAAGTATTTTTAAGTGATGATATGATGAGTGATGAAAATCGTGAAAAACTTATGGTAGCTTCATATCTTGGTGGATGTGCAATTGCAAATAGTTATGTAGGTGTAGTTCATCCTTTTTCCGCAGGTTTAAGTGTAGTCCTTGATACACACCATTGTATTGGAAATTGTATAACTATGAATGCTATGGAAGAGTTTTATCCAAAAGAGTATAAAGATTTTTTTTATATGGCAAAAAAACAGGGAATAAAAATTCCTAAGGCTATATGTACAGATTTAGATGAACAAACATATTTTAATTTATATAATTCAACTCTTATACATGAAAAACCGTTACTTAATGCTTTAGGCAGTTCTTTTAAAGATAAGTTAACACTAGACAAAGTTAAAGAGATATTTAAAAGGATGTAATCATATGGATTTTAAAATACCATTTATAGGTCGTGCACATAAATACACACAAGAAGAAAAAGATGTTATTTTAGAATCTGTGGATAATGCAGTACCATTAACTCAAGGTAAGTATCAAAATGAGTTTCAAGATAAGTTTGCATCTTATATAGGAAGTAAATATTGTTTTGCTGTAAATAATGCTACAGCAGCATTAGAGATGTCAGCTCAAATGTGTCAATTTAAAGATGGAGATGAGTTTATCTGTCCCTCGCACACTTTTACAGCTTCAGCTTATCCATTTATAAAAAAAGGTGCTAAGCCAGTATGGGCTGATATTGAAAAAGATACTAGGGTTATAAGTTTAAATACTATTAAAAAATGTATGACAAAAAACACTAAAGCTGTAGTTGTAGTACATCTATACGGATTTATTATACCAGATATAAAAGAGATTGCTGATTTTTGTCAAGAAAACAATATATTACTTATAGAAGATGTGGCGCAAGCTATGGGTACATCTATAAATGAAAAAAAAGCTGGTACATTTGGAGATTTTGGAATATTTTCTTTTCACTCTCATAAAAATATAACAACCTTAGGTGAGGGTGGTATGCTTAGAGTAAAAGATAAAAAATATGCTGATATTATTCCTATGCTAAGACATAATGGTCATTGTGCTTGGGAGATACAAAGAGATAATTATTGGACTCCTGCTATGGGAAATGTAGATTTACCTGAGCTTAATGGTGAATACCTTATGCCAAATAATTATTGTCTTGGTGAAGTAGAATGTGCATTGGGAATTAAGTTACTAGATAGAATTGATAATTTAAATAAAGAAAAAAGAGATAGGGCATTAAAGTTTATAGATTTTTTAAAAGATTTCGACTTATTAAAATTTCATAGGATTGAAGATAATACACATAATTACCATCTTTTAGTAGCCTATATAAATGATAATAAAAGAGATGAATTTATGCAAAAAATGAGTGAAGATAAATCAGTTCAATGTGTAGTTCAATATTACCCATTAAATAGATATGATTTATATAAAAAACTCGGTTTTAGTGAATCTAATTGCCCAAATACAGATGATTTTTTTGATAACATGATTTCATTTCCTTTTCATCATATGATGAATGATAATGATTTTGAATATATGATGCAGTCTACAAAAAAAGTATTGGAGATAATTTAAGTTGTTATTTAATAGTTATGAATTTATATTTGTTTTTTTGCCAATAACATATTTTATATATTTTTATTTAAATAATATAAGGTTAACAGTTGCTAGTAAAGGTTTTTTAGTATTTGCAAGTCTTTTTTTTTATAGTTGGTGGAATATTGTATATTTACCTCTTATCTTAAGTAGTATATTATTTAATTATATTATTGGAAATAGTTTAAATAATAAAAATAGTAAAATAGATAAAAAACAACTATTAAGTTTTGGAATTATTTCTAATATATCACTTCTCGGATATTTCAAATATAGTGATTTTTTTATAGAAAACTTTAATTTATTAACATCTTTAAATATATCAACTTTTAATTTAGCTCTACCCCTAGCTATATCATTTTTCACATTYCAACAAATATCATATTTAGTTGATAGTTATAGAAATGAAACAAAAGAATATGATTTTTTAAATTATGCTCTATTTGTTACATTTTTTCCTCAGCTGATAGCTGGTCCAATAGTTCATCATAAAGAGATGATGCCTCAATTTGCTTCAAAATGGAATTTGATAAATAATTATAAAAATATAGCTTTAGGATTTTTCATCTTTTCTATAGGACTTTTTAAAAAAGTGGTAATTGCAGATACCTTTGCTATTTGGGCAACAGCTGGATTTGATATAGCCACAACTTTAAATCTATTTGAAGCTTGGGTTACAAGTTTAAGTTATACATTTCAATTATATTTTGATTTTMGTGGATATACAGATATGGCAATAGGTGCAGCACTTTTATTTAATATTAAACTTCCAATTAACTTTAATTCTCCGTATAAGGCAACAGATATACAAAATTTTTGGAGGCGATGGCATATTACACTAAGTAGATTTTTAAAAGACTATATCTATATCCCACTTGGAGGAAATAGACTTGGTGAGTTTAGTATATATATAAATATTATGGCTACATTCATTATAGGTGGTCTTTGGCATGGAGCCGGCTGGACATTTATATTTTGGGGTGTATTACATGGATTAGCGGTAGTTATTCACAGAATTTGGAATATGTTAGGCATAAAACTTTGGACTTGGTTTGCTTGGTTAATTACTTTTAATTTTATAAATATAGCATGGGTGTTTTTTAGAGCACAAGAGTGGGATGGTGCTGTTAGCATTATAAGTTCTATGTTTAGTTTAAATAATGTTACTCTACCAGTAGTTTTAGTTTCAAAATTATCATTTTTAAGACAATATAACATTGAATTTGGTGGATTTATGACTAATATAGATGGTAATATATATACAATTATTTGGATATTTATAGGATTTATACTAATATTATTTTTTAAAAACTCTATGGAAAAACTTAAATTGTTTAGACCTAATTTATTTAATAGTTCGTTTTTTATCATCGTATTCATTATATCATTTTATAAACTTAGTGGTTATTCTGAGTTTTTATACTTTAGGTTTTAATTATGCAAGCAAATAATATAAAATGGATAAAGTATTCATTTGGTTCAATAATTCTTATAGTTTTAATTATTAGTATTTTTAATTATAAAATAGACAGTTTAAGCCTTTTTGGAAATTCAAACTATTTATCAAAAGTGGCAAAAATATTAGTAAATGGACAAATGGTAGCCGGTTTAAAAAATTATGATGATAGACTGTTGCAAAAACTAATAATAAAAAATTTAAAAATAAAAAGTGATATAATTGTTATTGGCTCATCAAGGACTATGCAAATGAGACAAAGTTTTTTTAGAAAAAAAATCAACTTTTTTAATCATTCGGTTAGTGGTGCAAGTTTAGAAGATTATATTGCAATAGTTGGAGCTTATGAATATATACACAAATATTTACCTTCAACCATTATACTTGGAGTTGACCCTTGGATCTTTAATAAATACAATAGTCAAAATAGATGGCAAACTTTAAGTAAATATTATAATTATGAAATAAAAAAAATAAAAAATAAAGAGGAGATTAAATCATTTACAGTAAATATTTCTAAATGGAAACAATTATTAAACTATGAATACACTATTGCTAATATTAAATTTTTTACTTATCTAAATAAAAATAATGGTAAAATATTTTATATAACGGATGATATAGATATAGATGATTCTATAAAAGATTGTGATGGTTCTATTTACTATCCATACAAGCAACGTTATATGAAAGTAGACAATACTAAAAAATATAGTGAAAATAATGTATATTCATTAGAAAGATTTTATAAATTAAATAATATCAAATTATTTAAAATTTTTATTAATTATTTAACATATAATGGTGTTCGTGTTATTTTATTTTTACCACCGTACAATCCAGCTTCATACGATATTATGGTCTCAAAAGCTAAATATAAAAATCTAGTAAAAGTGGAAAAATATTTGATTGATTTTGCAAAAAAAAATCAAGTCAAACTTATAGGTTCATATAATCCGCATAAATATAATTTAAAAATTAATGATTTTTTTGATGAAATGCATGCTCATGATTATGTTTTAAGAGAAATTTTAAAAAAGGAATATATTGATAGATAATTGTTTAATAGTAATACCAGCTATAAAGAAAAATGCAGTAATTCCAGACCAGCTAATTAAGAAGTTAAATGGAATTACCCTTATTCAAAGGGCAATAAATACTGCTAAAGATTTAACAATAAATGAAAATATATTAGTACTTACAGATTCTGAAGAGATATCACTTATAGCAAATAGAAATAATATTAAATGCAAAAAAGATAAAAACTTTTCTATAGATTCATCAAATATATTTGATATTACTGCCTCTGTTTTAGAAGAAAGTAAATTTGATTATGTTTTTATTTTTAGAGCTAATACCCCACTTGTAGATAAGGGTATATTACTTCAAGCTTATAATAATTTTTTAAAAGATAAATCTTCTACCTTAGTATCTGTAAAAAAGTTAGATAAAAGTATTTTAAAAATAAAAGATGATAAGTTATTTCATGTAGAATCCAAAGATTATTATAAAGAACTAAAAGCATTTTATATATTATCAAAACAGAGTTTATATAAAAAAGAGTTTTTTTTTAAAGCATTTATTATTGACAATGAAAAGTCTATAGAAATTGAAAATTATCAAACTTGGTGGATATGTGAAAAAATATTACAGCAAAAAAGAATAGTATTTAATGTTATAGGTTCAACAAAAATAGGTATGGGACATATTTATCATTCTTTGGCCTTAGCTCACGAAATTTCAGACCATGAAGTTATATTTGTTTGTGATGAAAAGTATGAAATTGCAGTGGACAAGATTGCATCAATGGATTATAAAGTAATATCTTGCAAAAATGTTTCAAAAGTAATTATAAATTTAAATCCTGATATGCTAATAAATGATATATTGGATACAGATATTGATTTCATTAAAACATTTAAAAAACATAATATTAAAATAGTTAATTTTGAAGATTTAGGTGATGGGACTAAAGAAGCTGATTTAGTTATAAATGAACTCTATGATGAGCCACCGTTGTCTGGTGATAAGTTTTTATGGGGATATAAGTATTTAGCATTAAGGGATGAGTTTGAAAATGCAAGACCTCATAAATTTGTAAACTTAGTAGATTCAGTATTAATAACATTTGGTGGGACTGATCAAAATAATTTAACAATGATTGTTTTAAAATCAATTATTGATATAGTTAAAAAATTAAATATAAGAATTTATATAGTTTGTGGTAGTGGATATTTATTTAAAGATAAGTTGCAAAAATATTTAGATAGTTCTACATATAAAAACATTGAATTAACATTTGCCTCTGGAATTATATCTCAAATTATGGAAAAAACACAGATTGCATTTTCTTCAAATGGCAGGACTGTATATGAATTAGCTCATATGAATATACCAAGTATAGTTATTTCTCACCATGAAAGAGAAGATAGCCATAAATTTGCTTCTTTGGAGAAAGGTTTTATAAATCTTGGAATCTATGATGCTCAAACAACTTCATTAAAAGTAGAAGAAACTTTAAAAAAACTTATAAATGATTCTGATTATAGAAAACTACTTTTTTTAAATATAAAAAAGTATGATTTTAAAGATAATAAAAAAAATATAGTTAAAAAAATAATGGAACTATTATAAAATGAAAAAAACAATAGCTATAATTCAAGCACGTATAGGCTCAAGTAGACTTCCATATAAAATGATGTTATCTTTGCATGGTATACCATTAATAGAATGGGTAGTTAATAGAGTTAAAAAATCAGAACTATTAGACGATATAATAGTAGCTATTCCTAAAAATAAGGATAATGATATATTAGAGCAATATATAAAAACATTAGATGTAAAGGTTTTTCGTGGTAGTGAAGATAATGTCTTAAATAGATTTTATGAAGCAATTAAGGGTGAAGGTGCAACACAGATTGTACGAATATGTGCAGATAATCCTTTAATAGACGCTAATGAAATAGATAATTTGATAAAATTTTATAAAAATAATAATTGTGATTATGCTTATAATCATATACCAAAGTTTAATTTGTACCCAGATGGACTAGGTGCAGAAATAATTACCTTTGATATATTGAAAAATTTAAATAATGTAGTAAAAAAACAAAGCCATAAAGAACATTGTTTATCATATATACATGATAATAGTTCACAATATGAAATTAAAACCTTTAACCCATTGGATGAAAGTTTACATCATCCTGAATTAAAGTTTGATGTAGATAGCTTTGATGACTATTACAAACTCTGTATGAAAGATTTTGATATAAATATATCATCAAAAGATTTAGTGAAATTATTTAAGGAAAATTGATAATGAAGTTATTAGATATATTTATAAATATTAACCCATATGAAAAAAAACTATATAAGCCATACATAATTGCAGAAATTGGTGTTAATCATGAAGGCTGTATGAAGACTGCTAAAAGACTTGTAGATGAGGCAAAGGAAGCTGGGGCTGATGCTGTTAAATTTCAAACTTATAAGGCAGAGACTTTAGCCTCAAAAGANTCTCCTTCATATTGGGATACAAGTAAGGAACCTACAACTTCACAATATAAATTATTTAAAAAACATGATGGCTTTTGGATAGATGAAATGAGAGAGCTAAAAGAGTATTGTAATAAAATAGAAATAGAGTTTATGAGTACACCTTTTGATATAGAATCAGCTGATTTTTTAAATGAAATGATGGATGTGTATAAAATATCATCATCAGATTTAACAAATAAACCTTTTATAGAATATTTATGTAAATTTAATAAACCTATAATACTATCAACTGGGGCTAGTAGTTTACATGAGATACAAGAGGCAGTGAGTTGGATAAAAAAATATGGTAACCCTTTGGCATTATTACATTGTGTTTTAAATTATCCAACTCCAGATAAAAATGCAAACTTAGGTATGATACTTGAACTAAAAGAAAAGTTTCCAGATAAAATAATAGGATACAGTGACCATACATTACCAAAAGATATGAAAGTATGTGAAATGGCTACTATGCTTGGAAGTGTTATAATTGAAAAACATTTTACTCATGATAAAACATTACCTGGAAATGATCATTATCATGCTATGGATAAAGATGATTTAAAACTTTTTAAAAATAACCTAAAAAAAACTTTTGAGATACTAGGCAGTTTTAAAGTAGAAGCCTTAGAAGATGAAGAGGTAGCAAGACAAAATGCTAGAAGAAGTTTAGTAGCATTTAGAGATATACCAAAAGGTAAAGTTATACAAGAAAGTGATTTGACTTTTAAAAGACCTGCTCATGGTGTTAGTCCTAAGTTTATAGATGATATAGTTGGTAAAACTGCGTCTATAGACATTAAAGATGATGATGTAATTAAGTGGAATATGTTTAGATGATAGAGTATTCAAAAGAGATTGATAAGTATTTACAAAGATTATTTTCAATTACTAGAAGTATTACAGGTAATGGTAATAGGGAAACTTTAAAAATATTACAAGAACTAATACCCTTAAATATAATAGAATATCCTAGTGGTCAAGATGTATATGATTGGACGATTCCTAAAGAATGGAATATTAAAGATGCGTGGATTAAGGACTCTAATGGTGAGAAGATTATAGATTTTAAGCAATCAAACCTTCATGTAGTTAGTTATTCTACTCCACTTAGTGATACTTTAAGTTTTGATAAATTAAAGGATAATTTACATTATTTAGAAGATTCACCTGATGCTATACCTTATCGTACAAGTTATTATAATGAAGATTGGGGTTTTTGTATAAGTAAGAACCAGTTTAAAAAGTTCTTTAAAGAAGATTCATTATATGAAGTTTTTATTGATAGTGAACTAACAAAGGGTAGTTTATCTATTGGTGAACTACTTATAGAAGGAAAAAGTAAAAAAGAGTATCTTATCTCTTGTTATATATGCCATCCTTCTATGGCTAATGATAGTTTAAGTGGAGTTTTAACTACAGCATTTATAGCTCAAGAATTGTTAAAAATACAAGATACTTTAGAACATAGTTATAGGATAGTTTTTGTACCAGAGACTATTGGTGCTATAGCCTATACTGCTAATAATGAATATGCTATGAAAAATATAAATAATGGCTTAGTTATTACAACATGTGGTGGCCCTGGAGAGTTTGGCTATAAGCAATCTTGGGATGAAAATAACTTTATAAATTCAATGGTAGAGGATGTTTTTAAAGAGAATAATATAGAATATTTGACATATCCTTTTGATATACATGGAAGTGATGAGAGGCAATACTCTTCGCAAGCTTTTAAGATAAATTGCGCTACTATTTCCAAGGATAGATATTATAATTATGATTATTATCATACATCTTTAGATAATTTAGATTTTGTGAAAGCAAAATATATTAATGAGACTTTGAATTTATATTTACAGTTAATTAGAAAAATGGATAAAAATATTATATATAAAAACCTTTATCCAAATTGTGAAGTAATGTTAAGCAAACATGACTTATATCCTAAAACTGGTGGTGCTTTACTTCCAAGTAGTAGTGTCTCAGCTCTAGATATAATACTTTGGCTTTTGTATTATTGTGATGGAAGTATGAATTTGCATGAAGTTAGTAAAAAGTTAAACGTTAATATAAATTTAATATATAGTGAAGCTTGTAAATTAGAATCTAAAAATATAATAGAGAAAATATTATGAATATAACTGAATATAATTTAGAAGAAACTACAGCTGATGAAAATTGGGATATGTTTGTGGATGATTCATTAAATGGAACAATATTTTCAAAATCATACTATTTAAGTGCTTTATCAATAAAATATAAACTTTTTTATTGTTATAAAAAAGATGAATTAAGGGCAGCACTTTTTGTTATTGAAGCTGATTGTGAAAATGATTTAGTATTAAATGATTTTGTAATATATAATGGGATAATGTATAATAAACCAACAAATAAACAAAACCATGCTCAACAATTTTCAGAGCAGTTTAAAATACAATCATTTATTGCTGAAAAATTAGAAAAAATGTATAACAATATAGWRATAANGNNWWKAMATNMYAAGTATTATTGATATTAGATCTTTTTTATGGGTAAATTATGGCGAGAATAAGGGACAATATACCTTAAATATTAGATATACAACATATATAAATATTTCAGATTTTAAAAATTCTAAAAAATTAGAAGATATATCTATTTATAATAAATCATCTACATCAAGAAGGCAGCAGATAAGATATGCTATTAAAAAAGCTTACAAAACTACTGTTACTGAAGATAGTCAACAGTTTTTAGATTTTTATTTAAAAACAATGAATAGACAAAATATTGATGTTGATAAAGATAAACAAAATGATATGAAAAATTTAATTGACGAATTATTATTAAAAAAGGTTGCTAAACTTTATGCTTGTTATGATGAACTGAAGGAAGTGTCAAGTATGGCATTTTTTGCTTGGGATAACAAAAGGGCATATTATATTCTTGGTGCTAATGATCCAGAAAAAAGAAAAGGGCATAGTGGAACTTCAGTTCTTTGGGACGCTTTTTATGATTTAAGTGATATGGGTATAAAAGAAGTAGATTTAGAAGGAGTAAATTCACCGCAAAGAGGTTGGTTTAAATTAAGCTTTGGTGGGGAACTTAAGCCTTATTATGAAATAAGTAAAGGATAGATATTGATATATTTTAGAACAAAACCAGAAGATGATCCATATTATAATTTATGGCACTCTAAAGAGTGGTTATTTCCATTTGAAAACTTAAATACACTAAACTTTCCAAAGATATTAACTGTTGAACCTGTGAATATATGTCAAAATGATTGTGTTTATTGTTCTATTAACTTAATGGATAGAGTTACCGGTGTTATGAGCACTAATACAATGAAAAAAATTGCGATTGAAGCAKCAAAACATGGTGCTTCAATTAGGTTTGGTGGTTTTGGTGAACCATTAATTAATAAAAACTTTAATGAATTTGTAAAGATATGTAAAGAAAATGGGGTAAGAACAACATTATTTACTAACGGTAAGCTTTTAAATGAAGAAAATATGAAAAAATTCTGTGAATATGGCTTGGATGAAATAAGGTTTTCTGGTTCAGGTATGGATGAAAAAACACACGAAAGTGTCCGTCTTGGAAGCGATTATGAAAAAGATTTTAAAGAAAAAATCATAATGGCAGATAGGGTTAGAAAAGAAGTTGCTACAAATAAACCATATTTTACAATTTATACACATGTATATAGTTATGATGATGAAGCTTTTAAGCAAAACAAACAAGAGTATATTGATTTTTATATGAACTATGTTGATAAAATAGATATAGATTTAACTAACCTTTCAAGAGTTAAAGAGATAGATAATCTTAAAGAACACTATGATAAACAAACAATAAAACAAGTCTACAAGCCTTGTGTGACCTTATATCATAAATTTATAATTCATTGGAATGGTGATGTATTTGCATGTGATATTCCATATTCATTTCAAGAAGAATATTATTTAGGAAACCTAGATGATAATAAATCAATGTATGAAATGTATCGTAGTGATAAAATAAAAGACCTGAGAGTAAAGACACAAAACTTAGAACATAGTAACTTACCATTATGTAAGGATTGTTATTCAAATACAAATAAATATGATGAATTAAAAGGATGTCCAGTTGAATAATGAAAATGAGAAATATATACCAATAAATAAAGGTCATTTTGAACTTGATACTAAAGAAAGAACAGAAGAATTTTCAAAAAAAATGGCAACTGGCTGGGAAAGTGAATATAAAGAATATAGAGATAAGTGGGTAGACTTACCAAAAAATAGAGAATTGACTGAATATCCACTTTTAGTTGATTTAGAACTAGCATCTGCATGTAATCTAAAATGTCCAATGTGTTATACAATAACTGATGAATTTAAAAGTAAAGTAACAAAAGGTTTTATGGATTTTGATTTATTTAAAAAGTTAGTTGATGAAATAGCTGGTAAGGTGTTTTCTTTGAGACTTAGCCTAAGAGGTGAATCTACTCTTCATCCTAAGTTTATTGAATGTATTAAATATGCAAAAGATAAAGGGATTAAAGAAATTTCAACCTTAACTCATGGTGGAAATCTGGATTTAGAWTTTTTTACAAGGGCTGTTGAAGCAGGTATTGATTGGATTACTATTTCTGTAGATGGAGTAGATGCGGAGTACAATAAAATTAGAAAACCTTTAACATTCGAAGGTACGCTTAAAAGACTTCAAGATATAAAAAAATATAAAGATGAAAATAATTTAATTAAACCAGTTATAAAGATACAAGGTATCTGGCCAGCAATTAGACCTAATCCAACAAAATATTATGAAATGCTAGCCCCTCTTGTAGATTTAGTAGCATATAATCCTTTGATTGATTATTTAAGAAAAGACAATGAAATAGTATACGAAGAAAATTTTGCATGTCCTCAACTTTATCAAAGAATAGTTGTTGGTAGTGATGGACAAGTAATGATGTGTAGCAATGATGAAGATGGTGAAGAGATAATTGGTGATGCATACAAAGAGAGTATTTATGATATTTGGCATGGTGAAAAACTGAATAAAATACGAGATGTACATAATCAAAAAGATGGTTTTAAATCTATGAAAGTTTGTAAACTTTGTTATTATCCAAGAAAGATGATACCTGATGAACCTGCAATAGTAGGCGATAGAAATATTATTGTAGAAAATTATATAAATAGAAAACAAGAAGCAGGGGAGTAGATATGAAAATATTGTCTATATACTGGGGAATCTGTTCAAGTGCATCTATTTTAGTTGATAATGTTGTTGTTGCGGCTACTCATGAGGAAAGATATTCAAGAGTTAAGAATGATGATTCATTTCCTCAAAAAGCAATTGACTATTGTTTAAAAGAGGCTGGAATTAAATCAACTGATTTGGATTATGTAGCTATTGCTTCTATACATCAGGATTTTCATCATCAGCTAAGTAGACCGTCTTTATGGAGTATTCAAAATTATATAAGTACACAAAAATATTATTGGAAACCAAGGTTATATGAAAATAAAAATATTAATTATTTAGATATAGTAAAAGATTTGTTAGACTATAATCAATATCCAAAAGATTATTGGAGGGATGCGGAAGCTCATCCTGAAACTTTTTCAGAAGATAGAGAAAAGATACTAGCAAATTATCTAAATATAAATGTAAACAAAGTTAAAAGAATAGAGCATCATAAGGCACATGCTTATTATTCATATTATGCATCAAATTTCAGAAATGAAAAAGTTTTAGCTTTTACTATAGATGGGCATGGTGATGGTTTAAATGCAACTATTGGTATTTTTAACGAAGATGGAGAATATAATAGAGTTTATGAGACAAATAAATGTAATATAGCAAGAATATATAGATTTATAACTTTATTACTTGGTATGAAACCAAATGAACACGAATTTAAGGTTATGGGTTTAGCTCCATATGGTAAAGAAAAATATGCAAAAAAAGCTTATGATATTTTTGCAAGTACATTATATGTGGATGGACTAGATTTTAAATGGAAAGAGGAACCTAAAGATGGTTATTATTGGTTTAGAGATAAACTAGAGGGTATAAGATTTGATAATATCGCATGGGGACTACAAGCTTGGGTAGAAGACCTTTTAGTTACATGGGTTAAAAATTCTATAAGTGAATTTGGAATTAGTAAAATTGTACTATCTGGTGGTGTAGCTATGAATATTAAAGCTATGGGTAAAATAGCCGAACTTGATGAAGTAAAAGATATGTTTATAGGTGGAAGTGCTAGTGATGAATCAATGGCTATTAGCTCTGGTATATGTATGGCTGAAGAAGTAAGTAATAATTGGGATCATAATATTTTTCCTATAAAAAATTTATATTTAGGTCAAAATACTACAGAAAAAGAAGAAAAAAAAGTTGTTGAGTTACTTAATAAAGAAAAATATCACATTATTCAAAATCCAAGAGCAAAAGATATTGCTAAACATCTTTTTGATGGCAAAGTTTTAGCAAGATGTGCTGGTAGAATGGAGTTTGGGCAAAGAGCACTTGGGAATAGGTCTATATTAGCTGATCCTAAAAACTTAATGGTTAAAGAAACTATAAATACAATGATAAAGAATAGAGACTTTTGGATGCCATTTGCTCCAATAATCATGGACAAATATATTAACAAATATCTTATTAATCCTAAAAATATCAATTCTGAATATATGACTATTGGTTTTGATACTACAAAAGAAGGATATAAGGCAATGACTGCTGCATGTCACCCAGCAGACAAAAGTGCCAGACCAGAGATGTTATCAAAAGAGTTAAATTCTGATATGTATGAGATTATGGAAGAGTTTGAAAAACTTACAGGCAGAGGTGCTATTTTAAATACTAGTTTTAATCTTCATGGTTTCCCAATTGTTAATACTCCTAAAGAGGCTGTTTACGTATTAGAAAATAGTTGGTTATACGGTTTAGTTTTAAACAATTTTATGGTAATAAAATATGACTAAATTTTTAGAATCTAAGAGAATATATTTAAAAAAAATATCCTTGAATGATAATTTAGACAATTACTTAGATATGGTTAATGAAGTAAATGAACTGAAATACATAGATGAATTAGGACGATTCCCTATAAATAAAAAAGATTTACAAGAGTATATAGATAATGTATCTGGTACTTTTTTATCAATATTTAATAATAGTGATGAACATATAGGGAATATAAGGGTAACAGACATTCATCCTACAAATAGACATTGTTCTTTTGGCATATTGTTAAATTCTAAATATAGAGGTAATGGATATGCAAAAGAAGCTAGTAAATTAATAATAGAACACTTATTTATGAATTTAAATGTTAATAGGATAGAACTATATGTAGCTGAACAAAATAAATTTGCAATATCTTTATATGAAAGTTTGGAGTTTATTAAAGAGGGATGTAAAAGAGAATCTATATGGATAAATGGACATTACAATAATCTACTAATATATTCAATATTATTTAAAGAGTACAAAAATGGAAAATAGTTCAAATCTATATAAAGAAAATGGTTTAACAATTATAAAGGATGTAATCGATACAAATATCATAAATAATTTAAGACAAGAAATTATAGATGTTATAGATGAAGTATCTACAGAAAATATTAATTACGATGGTACAAAAAATAGTTTTGTTAAAGAAACCACTAAAAGTTTATGGAAAATAATAGATGATGATCCAAGTAAAAGAAACTTAATATATCAGTATATACAAAGGGTTCCTTCACTTTACCAGTTGGCAAACTTAAGTATATTAAGGGAGTTTGCAAAGAACATAGGTATAAAAAAACCTAGTGTAAGAGAGATAAAGGTACAGATGTATATGCCGTGGGAAAAATTATTTTTTCAATGTACTCATCAAGATATAAATTCTCTTAATTCTAAAAACAGTGTTACATTTTGGTTCCCACTTCATTTTGTAGGTGAGAAATCAGCTGTTAGTTATCATAAATATTCTCATAAAGAGGGTGCTGTAAGGCATGAAGAATATATAGATGAAGAAAATGGTGTATATAATGTTTGTGTACCTCAAAAATTAAAGGATAAATACCCTATTGTAGAAAAAGCAATAGTAGATGAGGGTGATTTAATAGCATTAAATAGAATGGTATTTCATACATCTCCAAAATTTGAAGACCAAGAATGGGCTAGATGGACTGTACTTGTTAGATATGATGATATAGCAGACAATGGTTTATATAGTAATGGGACAAAGTATGAACATCTTACTCCATTTAATTTACAAAGATATAACAAGGAAATACTTCCTAAGATAAGATCATTTTTAAATAAAAAACCAAAAATACAGTGGAAAGAAAAATAAACAATTGAAAATTTCATATTTTGGTTCATCTGTAAATATTATAAATTCTTTATTTTGTAAAATTTATTTATTTAAAGGTAAAACCTACTCTTTTGATATACAATGGAAAAATAAGCTTTATTTTTTTAAAAAGATAGAATCAAAGATAGAGACACAAGAGTTTTTTAATATACATCAAGTATCTGCGGATATGGCTAAAGAATATATAGATTCTAAATACAATAAAAATATTTCTAAGTTAATTAAACCATATTATTATAATGAATATGCAAAAAAGATAGTGACATTGTTAAGTTCATATTCAGATTATTTAAACCTGAATATATCTAAGAAATGTAAATTTTACGTTTTTGAAGATAATAATTTATTAGACTTTCTTAAATCAAAAGGGTATTTAAAAGATGATAGTATAATTAATATTAGTAGTAATATACACTATATTGTAAAACCTATTATTTTTTTAATTCAACTAGTAGTTATGAGTAGTGCTATATTTTACTTGAGATTTAAGAAAGTAAACAAACCTAGGAATATTTTTTTTCAAGATATAAACTCTTTTTTTGAAAAAAAGAATTTATTTCCAATATCACAAGATATTAAAAAAAATATTTCATATTGGAGTTATGATATTCAAGATAAAGCAGAAAATATATTTATTAGAAAAAATAGAATATATGGTCTTGAAAACTTATTTAAATATTATAAATTATTTTATAAATTTTCATTTATCTATGATGATGTAAACTTACATCTTTTGGTGAGTGGATTTAAGTATGTTTCTTTAAACTCCCAATTTGATTTTGATATATATTGGAGTAGGACAGATGTTACACACGCGGTAGAACGATATGTATTAGCTGAATATAATAGAAAAAACATTGTAATTACTTGGTCTGATCTTATTAATAATTTAGTAATATCACAGTTTATTAATCATAACTATTTATTTGTTTGGAGTGAATATGTAGTAAAACATCATTATAGGTATAATGATTGTGAGAAAGTATTTATTTCAGGATCTCCTTTACTAAATAAAAAAGTTGATAATAAAAGTATAAATATAGAAAAAAACATTCTAATTACATTTAATTCCTTTAATGTACAGACACCTACTCATAAAGATAAAGATTTCGAAAATTTTTTAATTTTTCTTGAAAAATGTATCAATAATTTAGTGAAAATGGATTTGAAATTTAAAGGTAAGTCTGATATATCTATAAAATATTATAGAGAAGTTCTTTTTGGAAGTTCTCTTGATAGATTTAATAAGCTTATTAAAAATAATACAATTGTAAATAATAACGAAAATATATCAACTGCTTTATATAAATATGATACAGTTATAAGTTTCGGACCATCTTCTGCATCTTCATTAGCAATATTAGAAAGAAAAAAAGCGTATTACTTCACTAATGGTATGTATAAAGGATCCCCTGTATATAAATATAAAGATATTCTATGGTTTGACGACCCATCTACTATGTACAAAGTATTGATTGAAGATAAATATAGGTTTACTTTAGATAAAAAAGATATTAGTAAGATAGCTGTAGATATTGATAGTATTGATTTAATAAATAAAAGTATAATAAGTATAATAAATGATTTTAAAGAAATTAAATGAAACACATCTTCGTATGGGTATATAGCAAGATAATCATAGATATTATAGCTTATACACCTACCATAGTAGGTGACTTATTAAGAAAGATATACATAAAAATACTCTCTAAAAGTTGTGGTGATAATTTTGTTGCACATACTGGAGTTCAATTTTTTTACCCTTGGAGATTAAGTATTGGAAATAATGTAAGTATTAGTAGGTTTACTATAGTAAATTCGCATTCTGAACTTATAATAAAAGACAATGTTATGATTGGGCCAAACTGTAATATCATGACAGCTAACCATGGTTTTAAAGATATTTCAATACCTATAAATGTACAACTTTTTACATCAAATAAGTTAACTATAAATGAAGATGTTTGGATAGGTAATGGTGTAGTTATAAATTCTGGAAGTAAAGAAATAAATATAGCTAAAGGAATTATTATAGCATCAAATAGTGTAGTTAATAAGTTTTTAGATAAAGAATATTCTATATATGGTGGAGTGCCAGCAAGATTTATAAAGTATAGAAACAATGAGTGATAAGCAAATATTTTTAGCTACAACAGCATTAGAAAGCTTTTGGGAAAAAACTGCAAAAAGAGGTTTATTTTTAGGAGAATGGTGTAAACTGTATGACAGAAAAGAAGAATATAAAAAATTAAATTTTAAAACTTTGGATTATATATGGAAAGATGAAAAAGAGATTGATAATGGTATTAAATATTGTGAAAGTATTTACCAGTCAGTGTTAAAAAAATTAATTTATATTTTAAATAATTATAATCATATAGATAAGGATTTTAAATATTGGGATATGCTTTTAAAGCCTTGGCTTTTAGTCTATATACAAATTATATACGATAAATATAAGCATTTAGAACTAGCAAATAGTAAATTTAACAATTTATATACCTATACTCTTAATGAAGAACAATATCAATATATAAATATTCCAAATACCTTCTTAAATAGTATTGTAAATAATGATGAATATAATTTACAAATATATTCACAAATAATTAAATTTTTACAGATTGAAAATTTTGATATTGAATACAATACAGAGTTATTAACTACAAAAATAAACTTATCTTCAACAAAGAAAGAAATTGTATTTAGATACTTTTCAAAACGGCTAAATAAACTATTTTGTAAAAAAAATATTTTAATAGTAGCTCCTTATTTTAAAAATAATATTTTAATTAAAATAGTTAAATTATCATTAAAATCCAATTTTTTATTTTCTTTTGATAATTTTAAATATGATATTTTTGTAGATAATAAAGTAGATTTTGAAAAACGAAAACAGATATTTAACGTTAAAGTAAAAGATAAATTTGAAAGTTTAATCTACAAAACCTTTATTCATAATTTTCCTTTAATATATCTTGAATTTTATGAGCAATTTGATAAGCAAGTTAGAAATTTACAGATACCAGTACCAAATGCTATATATAGTGTAAATGCTTTACATGGAAATGAGATTTTTAAGTTTTATGTAGCAAAAAATTATAATAATATGAAGGTACTATATGGTCAACATGGTGGGAATATAGGTGTCGATAAAATAAATATACCAGAAAATATAGAAAAAAATTTTTCAGATATATACTATACTTTTGGATGGATAGAAAAGGATACAATAGTATTACCTTTACTTAAAGATGAAAGAAAAGAATATAAAAATAAAAAAGCTATTAATTTTATAATGACAGTACAACCTAGGTATTTTTACAGATTTGTATATCAAGAAGAATCTAGTAAAATGATAGATTATRTTGAAAATTCAAAAATATTTTTATCAAATTTAAAAAATATAAATAATTTAGTAATTAGAATGTATCCACAAGATAATAAATGGAATATTGAGAAAAGATTATTACAAATAAATA
>NVUO01000024.1 GCA_002733155.1 Sulfurimonas sp. | reverse complement strand
GTCTCTCTGTTTGTGGATGGGAATTATAGGGGGAATATGCTTAATAGAAGCTTAAGGGTTTGGGATTGATAAAAGTATTTCAAAAGTCTTTTTTTATTGGTTTATTAGAGTTTAATTACTCTCTATCCAGCCACCACCAATCAACTTATTATCATCGTAAAATACAGCTGCCTGACCAGTCGCTACACCAAATACGTTTTCTTTTAAGTCTACATATGCTTTACCGTCTTTTATTTTCACATGACATGGTACTGACTTTGTACGAAACCTAAGTTTTACACTAGTATCAAATTCTTTTTCTTCTGTATATAAATTTAAATCATTTAAGACTACACTATTACATTTAAGTTCATCTCTTTTACCAACTATAATAGAATTAGTTTTAGGATCAATATCTACTACATAATGTGGCTCATGGGCACCCTTTACAGTAAAACCTCTTCTTTTACCAATTGTATAATGCATAAAACCTTTATGCTCACCAACTACATTTCCATCTTTATCTAATACATTACCTATATTATCTACATCTACATAATCTTTTAATACATCCGTATATGAAGTCTCTACAAAGCATATCTCAGTTGATTCACCCTGAGATGCAAAACTCTCTAAGCCTTTAATTGATGCAGCCATCCTTTTTATATCACTTTTTTTTCTATTACCTAATGGAAATAATAACCTAGGTAATATCTTTTGTTCTACATAAAATAAAAAATAACTTTGATCCTTTGTATCATCATCAGCCTCATAAAAAAATTTACCATCTGTTTTTATATAGTGACCAGTTGCAATATAATCGGCACCTATTTTATCTGCAAAGTTAACCATTTCACCAAACTTTAAACTTCTATTACATAAGGCACATGGGTTTGGTGTCTTACCCTCAGCGTATGTATCTACAAATGGTTTAAACACTTTTTCATTAAATGTATCTTGTAAGTCTAGTATATGTAATTTCATTCCAACAAAATCAGCAGCTTTTTGGGCACGAGCTTGATGAATTTCATGGTAACCTGGTTTTGAATGTAGTTTCATATATACACCTTCTAGTTCATAACCCTCTTCTTTTAATAATAATGCTGATATAGTGGAATCGACTCCACCACTCATTCCGATTAAAACTTTTTTCATAATAACTACTTCTTTATATTTTTATTTAATGAGAATTCCAAAAGTGATTTATAATATGTTGTATTACTTAAGCCAACTTTTTTAAGCATTCTAATCTGATCAATTAATGAATTCTCTATTTCCTTGGCTACTAGTTTTAAATCATCTGTTAAAATTAGCATATCAATATCATCTTGATCTAGCATTTTAGCATCAAACATTTGATTTTTTATAAAATCAATCAATGGTTTATAATACTCAACTCCAATAATAAATACTTTAACTCCAGTAACTTTTTTTGTTTGAATAAGAGTTAATGCTTCAAATAACTCATCTAAGGTTCCATATCCACCTGGAAAAATGACATATGCTATAGAATATTTTACAAGCATAACCTTTCTTGAGAAAAAGTAGTCAAAACTTAATTCTTTAGTAGTATAAGGATTTGCAGCTTGTTCAAAAGGAAGATCAATATTTAAACCTATAGATTCAACATCTGTATATTCATGGGCACCACGATTAGCCGCTTCCATAATTCCAGGYCCACCACCAGTCATAATGTTAAAGCCTCTTTTTGCTAACATTGAAGATAATTTTTGAGCCCTTTTATAATATAGATCTCTTTTGCGTGTCCTTGCACTTCCAAAAATTGTTACAGTTGGACCTAATTCACCTAAATCATCAAAACCTTTAACAAAATCAGCAATAATTTTAAATACACTCCAAACATCTGCAGATTTTATATCTTTTATATATTTTTTCGCTATTTCATCTTCTCTAGTACGCATAGTCTATTCCTATCTTATGATTTAAGTTGGGTTAGTCTCTCCTTCTTTGTACCAATTGATGTAATTTGAACACCAAAGTTACCATCAACAATTACAACCTCACCTTGGGCTATTACATTATTATCTACAAGAATTTCTAATGGATCATTTGCAAGTTGATTTAATTCAACAACTGAACCAATATCCATATTTAAAACATCTTTTAATAACATTTTCTTTTTACCAATTCTAACTCTAACTGGTAATTTAACATCCATAATCAGTGAAATATTACTCAATTCATCTGTACTTAATTCTATATTCACCTGTGATGATTGGTCTGATAAATCAATACTAGTATCTATAAAATCTGGAATAGTATTAAATAGGGCATCTGAAATATTACTATCTAAAATAAACATAAATAATGAATTTAGACCCTCCATTAAAAAATTATATACATACATTTTTGTAAAGTTTTCTAAACTAACTTCTGAATCATCATTCACATACTCAATACTATCTATTTTAAAAGACAATACTGGCAACTCTTTTTGAGCTGATAAAGTATTTCCTATTGCTCCAAAGATATTTGATACTATTTCTTTTACAGCATCTAAATCATCTTCGCTTACATCTTCTCTATTATTAGCATCTTCACCCATCATCATATCAGACATAGCAGTTACAAGTTTTGGTAATGCTGCTACCATTAACGAGCCCTCAATATCACCACTTACACTTATTTTAACTATAGCTATAGGGGGGATAATATTTGAAAGGATTGTTAAGTCTTGTTCTTCTTTTAATTCTAAAGTAGGACTTTGACCTACTAAAGCCTCAACTGTACTAGCTRYCTYRTSTWYMWAYAATTTNGATAAAATCACTCATTATCTATCCCCGCTTCATACTCTTGTTGTTCGTCTGAAATATAATCTTGTACACCAGAAATTTTTTCTTGTCTCAATAATTCAAAATTCTCCAATGCTCTTTTAACTGCATCTTTTTCTGTATCAATTATTTCATTAATCTGAATTGACTTTCTAAATCGTCTTAAACCTATTTTACCACGAAATCTTTCTTTTCCGTCAATTCTAAGAGTTACATTATCATCAGCTGCATTTGTAAGTCTAACAATATCTCCAATTTGAAGTTCTAATATATCCCTCAATGTGAGTTCTGCATTACCTAAGGTAGCTTCTAACCTAACCTTTGCACCCCCAAGAAGGACTTGAAGTTCAGTATTTCTACTTTTTTTAGTACTTGTCTCATTAAGCATCAGATCCCTAGATGCTAATTTTGGTAGAATTGGTTCTAAAGATATAACTGGATAACAAATATTCATCATACCTGAACTTTGTCCAATAATTATCTCCATTACTACCATTACTACAATCTCATTTTGTGCAACAATTTGAACAACATTAGGTGATGATTCTTTAGATTCAATAGTTGGGTATACATCCATAACAGGTCCCCAAGCTTCTTTCAGTGTAGACATCATAACTCTTAAAATTGTCTCAAATAAAGAAAGTTCTATATCTGAAAATTCTCTAGTTACATCAAATGGCTCACCTTTTCCACCTAAAAGACGATCTAACATTGGAAAAGCGATTGAAGGATTAATTTCAATTACTCCACTCCCTTCTAATGGTTTTACTGAGAACACATTAAAACTTGTAGGATTTGGTAAAGACATTAAAAATTCACCATAAGTCATCTGATCAACTGAGTGAAGCTGTATCTCAACAATCGACCTCATAATTGATGATATTTGTGAGGCTAAAGATCTTGCCATTTTATCATGAACACCACGAAAAGCTCGTAACTGCTCTTTTGAAACCCTATTAGGTCTCTTAAAGTCGTATAATGTAACCTGCCTTTGTGGAGCTAAATTATCTTCAGTCCCTCCAAGGATATCATCACCTTCATCTTCAACGACGTCTAAAAGGGCGTCAATCTCTTCTTGTGAAAGTATGTCAGCCATATTTAGCTACCCATACTTTCTTTAATCTTTTGGATAACTGACTTATGTATCTGAGATATTCTAGATTCAGTAATATTTAAAATCTCGCTAATCTCCTTAAGAGTTAACTCTTCAAAATAATAAAACTGAATAATTAATTGTTCGCGCTCTTTATATTGAGAAAGTATAGCTTTAATAACATTTATAAGTTCATCTTTTTCTATTTGAGCTAGGGCTGCACCCTCATCTCCAACTTGTAATTGGTCATGTAGAGGCATTACAGTATATATACTTGAAGCAATTCTTGCATCATGAATTTTTTCAACAGTCTCATCTAATGTTATTGATAATTCTTCATCAGTTGGTTCACAATCATTTAAAACCATATACTCTTCAACTGCATAATCTATTGCTTTTACAAGTTTACGGCTTGCACGAGAAAGAATATCTAAACTTCTTAGATAATCTAACATAGCCCCATATACCCTTTTTTTAGCATATCCCCAAAAAGAATCGTTTAAACTTTCATCATATCTTCTTGCTAATTTTATTAACTCTTCTGTACCAATAGCTGATAAATCCATAAAGTCTATAGAACTTGGTAATCTTTCTTTTAATCTAAAAGCCATAGATTTAACTGCCGGAAGATAAGCAATTGCTAATTCATCTTCTTTATGTCTAATATCTTGAGTATATGTGCGTATCATTATTTTTATCCATTAATATCTTGAGTGTTAAGTTTAACTGCTGCATCTGTAATTTTATGTGCCGAATCTATTAGTTTTTCTCTTTGATTTATTTCATAAACAAATTTATCCAACTCTCTCTCGTGTATCTCTTTTGGAAAGAAATATGTCTTTGCTATAGTTGTTTTGTAATAAAATGCAATAATTATATGCGAAAATAGATAAAAGAAAGTAGTGATAAAAAAAGTATATAATAATAAACCCTCAGCATCTAAGGATTTTAAAATACCAAATACAATTCCAATAAAAAAACCTTGGACTGTAAAAAAATATACAAAATTTTCACCTAACATTTATCATCATCCCCAAAAAAAACTAAAAGTGTTTTACTAAACGCTTAAATAGCTCTGCTAATCCGCTCTCACTAGGGGTGACAAGCACATCTCGTTCCAAATTTTTATTAATTTTATTTGCAATTGATATTATATCTTTATGCACAACAGATGATGGATATTCAACACTAAATAATGCTCTTTTTTTTACGGACGATGACACTTTAATATCAGAATTTATTTTACCCATCAATTTTAAATTTAATTTATCTCCAATATTGATAAGGGCTACCTTTTTAATTTTTTGATACACAGCTATAGCTTCTCTTTCATTTTTAACCTGATTCATTATCAAAAAAACATCATTTCTTAAGTTTGCTATTGTTTTTATAGTAGCATAAGCATCAGTTATTGCTGCAGGGTCTGGTACTGTCACAACGATAACATCATCAGCTGCATTTAAAAACATCTGTATATGATCACCGATTCCAGCTCCAGTATCAATAATCATTACGTCAAGTTTATCTAAAACCTCTGCCTCTTGCATAAAACGTTCAAAAAGTGCCAAATCAGAATATTTTAATATCTCATCACCACTCTCGCCTGGTATCAATATAAGGTTTCGTGTAATTGGTATAAGTATATCTGCTACACTAGCCTCACCCTTTAATACATGTAAGATATTTTTTTTAATTTTCACATTAAACATTACATCTAAATTTGCCAAACCAATATCTGCATCAAAGATACCAACATTAAGCCCACTCTGAGATAATACATAAGCTAAGTTTGAGCTAATTGTACTTTTACCAACCCCACCCTTTCCACTAGTTATAGCTACAAAACGAGTTTTTTTGGATTTCTTTTTATTAGAAGACTCTACAAGTTCTTCAAGTTTTTTAGCTTGATGATTTATCATACCTTACTCCTATTAAAACCATTAAGAAGACATTCTACTAAAAAGCTACTACTTGCACATATCAAGTCCTCTGGAACTTCTTGTCCAACAGAAAAGTAACTTATAGGTTTTTTTGTCTCATAAGATAAAGAAAATATATTACCAAAACCAATAGTCTCATCAAGTTTTGTAAACATCAATGTATCAATATTTAAAGTTGAGAAGCTATCATATGTAGCTTTTAAATCATCATATTTTATTGAAGATGGCATTACTAATACTACATCAATATTATAATCACCATTATTTGTTTCAAGGCACTCATATATTTTTTCTATCTTTTCTCTATCATAAGGACTTGAACCCATAGTATCAATTAAAATATAATCACAATACTTTAAAGAGTTTATTGCACTAGCAAACTCAGGTGGATCTACTACAGTCTCAATACCAAGTTTCATCATTCTTGCATACTGCATCAACTGCTCAACTGCACCTATGCGATATGTATCAAGCACAACTAAACCAACCTTATACCTTTTTTGTAAAAGGTAAGAATACCTTGCAGCAATTTTTGCAATAGATGTAGTTTTACCTACACCGGTTGGTCCAACTAACATAACTATCTTTTTAACACCTGGTGCTGGTACACTCTCACGTCTAATTGGTATCATTTTTCTAAGTAATGTTTGAAAATACCTTTTTACAGTTGTAGAGTTTTCTCTCATTTTATAAGGCATATGTTCTAAAGTTATACTCATAATTTCATCTAAGTGATTTTTATTCATACCGCTTTGGGAGGCAAGTCTATATATCTCAGCAAATTCTGGGGGGATAGAAATTTCTAATTCTGGAGATTTTTCCTCCCAAAACATATTTTGAATAAGTTTTACCTTATCACCAAGTTTATTTATCTCTGATTTTATCTCTTTTAACTCTTTTGGTTCATAAGATGGTTTAGCTGTATTTGTTTTTTTATTATTATATTCGTATAATGGTTCTTTAACATCAGCAATTTTAGATATTTGTTTAGCTGCGTGTGATATATCATAAAGTACGTCTTCACTTTTTTGTTTTAATGGTTTTTGTTCTTGTAATGGTTTAGTATATTTTTTATAAGTTTCAGATATATTATTTTCTTCTATACCTATAATAATTTCATATAAGGCTTCACGCCCTAGAGCTTTTTTATGAATTTCTCTTGTTTCAATAAGCATACCCTCATCACCAATTTCAATCTTTGCTTTTTTTAATGCTTCAGATGGTGTGCTACCTGTAAATGTAAGAATCTTCATCTAATGTCCATTAAAGGAATTATTACACTATCTCTCTTAAACCAATGCTTATGAGGTACTTGTAATTTTTTTGTATTTATAACTCTATTATTAAAAAAAATAATATCCAAATCTAATGTCCTTGGAGCATTTTTAAAACTTCTAGTACGTCCAAACTTTTTTTCTACTCTTAGTAAATAATCTAAAAATAAACTTGCTTGCATAGATGTTTTTAAAATTATGATTGAATTAAAAAAATCATCCTGGTCAATATAACCAAAAGAAGGATTTTTTAAAATCAACGATGTTTTTATAAGTTCAACTCTTTTGTCTCTTTTTAAATAAACAAAAAGATGTTCAAATCTTCGTTTTACATCTCCTATATTACCACCAATACCTATAGTTGTAGTATATCTATGTGAAGATTTATGCTTAGATGTATAGCCAAAGTGCAAGCCTTTAAAAGTCTGCAAACTTTTATTTAGCTTACGCTTTATATACATTTATTATTTTGCTTCTGCAGAAAGTTTTCGGGCTTCTTTTGCAGCATTAATCTCATTCATTACTTGTAACATACCAATCATTGCCATATGGTAACTAAATGGACCAAAACCTATAATTGATGATGTACATACAGGAGCTATCATATTTTCTTTTCTAAAATCTTCACGACGGTGAATATTAGAGATATGCACCTCTATAGTTGGAAGAGATACAGCAGAAATTGCATCACGAATAGCTATAGATGTATGTGTATATGCAGCTGCATTAATAATAATACCATCAGCATCACCAAAACATTCTTGTATTTTATCTACTATCTCACCCTCTAAGTTACTTTGAAAAAATTCTATATCAACATTATTTTGATCTGCAAATTCTTTCATTTGGGCATGAATTTGTTCTAACTTCATTGGACCATAAATCTGTTGCTCTCTTACACCAAGCATATTTAAGTTTGGACCTTGAATTACTACTATTTTCATCTTTTACCTTTTTAGTTTATACTTTTAAGGAGTTATTTTATCTAAATTAAGCATAATCTATTTTAAATTTACGAAAAAGATTTCATATGCAGATAATATGCCCAAACTATATACTTAGCCCAGATAAATTACTAAACAATATGTCAATAGCATTTGACAAAATTATACATAAAATCGCCTCTTTAGATGAATTAAAAAAAGAGTATCCAGATGCACAAATTACTATTTTAAAAAAGAACTCACTTTTAATGCCCGGACTTATAAATGCTCATGTACATATAGAATTTTCTGCCAATAAAACAGAACTTAGTTACGGTGATTTTATGAACTGGTTATATAGTGTAATAGAAAATAGAGAACAACTAATGAACGGTTGTGATACCTCATGTATGAGCAAAGCCATTGATTCAATGCTAGATTCTGGGATAACTACTTTTGGAGCAGTTAGTTCTCACGGAATGGATTTAGAAGCTTGYGCGAATGCTCCTCAAAATGTTGTATTTTTTAATGAACTAATTGGTTCTCAAGCAACTATGGCTGATGCGCTTTTTACTGACTTTCTTGCACGTCTTGATGCTTCAAAATCTATAAAAAAAGATAACTTTTATCCAGCTGTTGCAATTCACTCACCATATTCAGTGCATCCAATTTTGGTAAAAAAAGCTCTTGAAATAGTGAAAAATGAAAACTTGAAACTAACTGCCCATTTTATGGAAAGTGAGGCTGAAAGAAATTGGCTTGACAAATCTAAAGGTGATTTTAAAGAATTTTTTAAAAATCTATTAAAACAAAATATTTCAGTATGTGATTCCAAAGAGTTCTTAGAGAATTTTAATCATGTTAACACCTTACTTACCCATGTTGTCAAAGCAAATAAAAAAGAGCTAAGTTCAATAGCTAAAAATAAGCACACAGTAATTCACTGCCCTATTTCAAATAGACTTTTAGGTAATGGGACTTTAAATATAAAAGAATTAAATAATAATAACATCCCTTGGATAGTAGCTACTGATGGACTTAGTTCAAACTACAAACTTGATTTGTTTGAAGAAATGAAAATATCTTTATTTATGCATAGTGATGCCCCTTTGTTAAAATTTGCAAATGCTCTTTTAATAAGTGTTACAAAAAATGCTGCAGATGCACTTGGACTAAATACAGGGGAGATAGTAAGTGGAAAAAATGCTGACATGATTGTCTTAGACTTGGATAAAGAGCCAAATGATGAATTAGCCATTCATTTAATATTACATCGTTATAATATCTCTAAGATTTATATAAACGGCGATATTAAAAAAGGATAATATATGAACTTTATTAAGACACTATTCTCACCAATTGCATATATACAAAATCACTTTAAAGCAATGGTTTTTTTACTTGTTGTATTTTTAATATTTGCACCGCAAAGTGATGAAAATTTCACTCCAAACAACCTAGAACAAATAAACCTTCTTGGTCCTATAATGGAAATATCTGAGGTATTAGAAAAAATTGAAAAAGCTACAATAAATTCTAATATAAAAGGTGTATTATTTGTAATAGATTCACCAGGTGGAGCTGTAGCACCTTCAATAGAATTAGCATATGCTATTAAAAGGTTAAAGTCTAAAAAGCCTGTAGTTGTGTATGCACAGGGCACTATAGCTAGTGGAAGTTATTATGCAAGCATATGGGCAAATGAAATTATTGCTAATCCTGGTTCTATGGTTGGCAGTATTGGTGTAATTATGCAAGGAGCTGACTTAAGTGAACTTATGAGTAAGCTTGGAATATCCTCTCAAACTGTTCAAGCTGGTAAATATAAAAAAGTGGGAACTAGCGATAGAAAATGGACTGATTATGAAACTAATGAACTTAATAAAGTAATAAATGCTACCTATGATTTATTTACTCAAGATGTAGCAGATGCTCGCGGACTTGATATTAAAAAAAGAGATTTGTATGCTAATGCTCACATATTTACAGCTCATCAGGCTAAAGAAGTTGGTTTAGTAGATTTAGTTGGTGTAAGTTTTGATGCTAAACAAAGACTTATGGAATTAAGTAATGTAAAAAATCCTATTTGGAATAAAGAGGATAAATTAGATAAGTTACTAAAAAAGATATCAGCTACTACAGCTATAACTCTTAACACATATTTTCCAAGTCTTATTTTAAAATAGTTGTAGAGTTTAGTCCAACTCTACAACTCTAACAACATTTGATATATTTTCAAAAATTCTTTGAACCCTATCTTGCCAAAGTCTTCCAAATTCATGAGATTCTTCTTCACTAGCTATTCCAGTCATAATCTTTTGCATAAGTTGACCCATATTAGGGTTTGATTCTACTGAAGATGGATCATAAAATACATCTACAGACTTTTGATTATCTACCCTTGTAAACCTAGCAGAAGAAGCTATACTTTGATTAAAATACATTAAAGAGTGTCTAGCATGTTTGCCACCTAAACCTTTAAAACCACTTTTATCAGTAGCTCCTGTGATTTGAGTTACAACATTACTTATAACCCCAGCTACTCCATCATCAAGATTTTCTTTAAACTCAACAGCAATATTTCCACGTATAATCATTTCATCTGGATATAGAGCTTTTAAAGCCTCTAGTGTAATTAAGTAAGCCCCTGCTACAGTTGGACATGAATGTCCAGCAGATTTTACAATCTCTAAAAAACTAAATTCATATATACCATTTTCAAATGCACCCAAGATATTAGATAAGGGGTCTGCTACTTTTATTGTTGGTACTGTGTTAAAAAAATTTGGATATGACATAAACATTCCTATATATTATTTTTATAAAGGACCTTTGCAGAGAGTATAACTTTATCATTCATAATATCAAATATATCATCAACTTTTAGTATTGAAATATCTATTACCGTTGAATCTAATGAAACCTGCGCAAAACCTTTTTTATTTTTATGCTTTGGATGATTAGATTCTAACATTTTTTCTAAAGAATCAACTTGATTTTGAGCAATATTAAAAACTGTATCTATAGCTTGAGGAAATCTTTGTTTTTCAGATTCAAGTTCCWTACTTAACTTCTGGAGCTTAAAACCTATACCTTGGAATAAGGAATCTTCAAGTTGTTTAATCTGCTCAATTTTTAGAGTTATTTTTTTCTCTATAGAGTTTTGAGAATATGAAGAAAGTAAATGTTCTAATATTTGTTTTTTATTAAATATTTTTTGCTCTATGGTATAACTTAGTTGGTTTGAAACAGAATCTAGATGGATTAATAACTCATTTGAATCTGGTAATATCATCTCCATAGCTGAAGATGGGGTTGGGGCACGTAAATCAGCTACAAAGTCAGATATTACCGTATCTATCTCATGTCCAACAGCAGATACTATTGGAGTTTTAGCATTATAAACTGCATCAGCTACTATCTCTTCATTAAAAGCCCATAAGTCTTCTATACTTCCACCACCGCGACCTATAACTATAATATCATAAGCACGAGTATCTGCAAGTATAATTGCATTAGATATAGATAAAGCTGCACTATCACCTTGAACCAATACATCATAGATATCTATCTCTAATAATCTATATCTATTCTCAGCTACCCTAAGCATGTCTTGCAGGGCTGCACCAGTAGCTGAAGTAATTAGTGCTATTTTTTTAGGAAAAACTGAAAGTTTTTTTTTATATTCAGCTAAAAAGTAACCTTTTTCATATAATTTTGCTTTTAATTGCTCATAAGCTAAAGCTAAAGCACCCTGTCCATATGGCTCAATACTAAAACAATTTATTTGGTATTCACCACGAGGTTTATAAAGTGTAATAGCTCCATCTAGAATTACTCTTATACCCTCTTGGAGTTTAAATTTCAGCTTTGAAGCATTACCTCTAAACATTACAGCTTTTAGAGTTGAAGAACTATCTTTTAGGGTAAAATAAATATGCCCACTATTGTGAAAAGTTATGCGGGAGAGTTCACCCTCAACAAGTACACGATTAAAACTAGTTTCAAGTATAGTTTTAATCTGCTCATTGAGCGATGATACACTAAGTGTATGCATAATATTTATTTTTTTCTAGCAATAAGAAGTGTTGAGATATCCATAGAAAAACTTTTTGTATATAACATAGTAAATCCAGCAGCTTCTAACTCTTTTTGCATATTATCTACAGTTGAAAAATCTTCTATAGAATTTGGTAGGTACTCATATGCCTCTAAATTTTTAGAGATAAAACCACCAACTTTTGGAAGTATTTTATTCATATAAAAATCTCTTATTTTACCAAGTGCTGATGGGTTTTCATTTTTCATAAATTCTAAAATAACTATAAGTCCGTCTTTTTTAAGTACACGATTAAACTCTAAAAGAGCAGCTTCACGTTCAACTACATTACGAATACCGTAGGTGATACTTAATATATCAGCTGATTTATCTTCAAGAGGAATCTCTGTAGCCTTAGAAATATGATAATTAAACTTTGGATATTTTTCTTTAGCTACACTAAGCATTCCAACCGATGGGTCTACTCCAACTATCTCACTAATATTTATATTATTATTATCAGCTCTTTTATGCCAAAAGTCCATCATATCACCAGTACCACAAGCTACATCAACAATTTTGCTAAGAGATTTTGAACCATAAAAGTCATAAGCTAAATCACAAGCTTTTCGCCTCCAACTCTTATCTACGCCCATACTCATTATCCGGTTAGCTGTATCGTATGTGGGTGCAATATCATCAAACATTGAAACTATTTTAGTTTGTTTTTCTTGGCTTTTTATAACTTCTTTTTGCATAGTTTATATATCCCTTTTAATCCACATAATTATATCTTTTTCTTCTTTTTGTACATTTAAAATTTGAAATTTTTCATCTATTTTACTAAAACCTTTATCTCCACCAAAACTTGGTGATATATATGATAAATAATAATCAGTAATATCCAAAGTTAATGCAAACATCTTTGAGCTACCCTCAATCATAATATTTTTGTAATTACTTATTTCATCTAAAGTATGACTAATTATTACTTTTCTATTTTTTACATTAAATAAAGCTATACTTTTGTCAAAATTCTTTTGTTTTGAATAAATCAAAATATCTGGAGCCTTACCTTTTACATCTCTAGCATCAAGGGTTGGCCTATCAATTCTAACGGTATTTCCACCTATAACTAATAAGTCACATACATCACGCATAGAATGTGTCAAAACCCTAGTCTCACTTGAGCTTATAGCACCACCATCAGTAGTACCATTTAATCTTTGTGCCCATTTAAAAAATACAAAATTTTTCTTTTGCCATGATTTAAATGGAAAAACTAAATCATCACACTCTTTTTTTAATATAGAATTTTGTACAAATATATTATTTTGCTCTAATATTTTATTTCCACCTAAGGCCACTTTATTTGTATCTAAAGAACCTACATAAACTTTTTTTATACCCATTTGTGAGATAAGTAAGGCACAAGATGGAGTCCTACCTAGATGTGAACATGGCTCTAAAGTAGTAAAAAGTGATATATTATTGAAAATATTATTGTGATTTTGTAGTAAATAATTGTGTATATCTGATGACTTAGATAAATTTAAAATTTCTTTATTTTCACTAAGACTTGCGTATGCAACCTGAAGAGCTAATACTTCAGCATGAGCCTCACCAGCTTTTTTGTGAGCCTCTATAGCTAAAAGTACATTATCTTGACCTAGAATGACACAACCTACTGCTGGATTCGGATAAGTTAATCCTTGATATTTCCATGCCTCTGTAAGGGCTAGATTCATATAAAAGTTAGTATCTACTACCATTCAAAATATGTTTTCGCTTTGAGTATATCTCTAAAATCAACTGAATCTTCTTCACCATCAGCTTCAAAAAATATTTTAGACTCTTCTACCTTAATTAATAAGGCTTTTACTTTACTTTTGTCTTTAAGTAGAAGTGATATTTTCTCACCTATACTCATTTTAAACTGAGATAAATTAGTCAATTTTCTTTCTATACCAGGACTTCCAACTTCAAGTCTATAGTCACCTGATACTGGAGGTGATACATCTAAAAGAGGCGAGAGAAGATGAGTTAATTCAACACACAAATCTAGACTTACAGATTTTCTTTTTCCATCTTTAAACTCACGTGAAAACACACTTACACGGTAAATAGTCTCATCACCTTCACTTACTAAACTAGTATCAAATAACTCTAAATCTACAGAATTAACTAATGCATTTATATCTTTTTCTAGACCCATACTATGTATCCTTAGTCTTTAGCTATACGCTTAAAAAGTTCTTCTATTTTCTTTGATTTTTCTAATTGTTCATCAAATTCAAATGTAAGTGTTGGGCATTTATACCAGCCCTGATCTTTTAAACAAAATGTTTCAACTATAGGACGAGCTTTAGCTAATAATTTTAAATAATCTCTTTTGCCTTGTTCAGATAAATCTTTAGGGTCAAGATAAACTTTCGCATCACTTTTACCACGAGAGCATTTAACTTCAAGTATATCTACTTCATGAAGTCTTTTATCATTAAGTGAAGCAAGAGCTTCTGGGATTAACTCCGCAAGAAGCGACTCAGTTCTTTTTAATTTTATTTGCGCCTCTGTCATAGAGAAGTTTTTTGCTCAACTTTTTTAAATGTTTCAATGACATCACCAACTATAACATCGTCATAACCTTTAATACCAACACCACACTCATAACCATTACCAATCTCTTCAACATCATCTTTGAAACGTTTAAGTGAAGTAAGTTCACCTTCAAAAATAACTACACCTTCACGGATAACACGAACAAGACCACCGCGGATAAGTCTACCATCAACAACTACACAACCAGCAATCATGCCTTTTGGTGTTTTGAAAGTATTTTTAACATCAGCTTGACCAGTATTTTCTTCAGTGAATTTTGGTGCCATCATGCCAGTAAGCATAGCAGTTACATCATCAAGAAGTTGATAAATTATAGAATAATTTCTAATCTCAATACCTCTTTGTTTAGCTAATGCTTTAACTAAACCAGTTGGACGAATATTAAATCCTAATAATATACAATTATCACTTGCACTTGCCAATTCAACATCATTTTCTGTGATACCACCAACTCCAGTTGAAATAACATCAATCTTAACCTCTTCATTTCTAAGTTCAAGTAATGAAGACTTCAGAGCCTCTAATGTACCATGTACATCTGTTTTAAGTACAACTTTAAGAGATTTGAGTTTACCCTCTGCAATCATAGAAGTCATATCTTCTAGAGTTGATTTTTTAGAATGAGATAACTCTTTGTGTCTATCATAATCATGACGTTTAAGCGCAAACTCTTTAGCATCTTTATCACTAACCATAACTTGCATAACTTCACCAGATGATGGTACTTCACTTAGTCCAGCTACTTGAGCTGTATGACTTGGAAGTAAAGCTTTGATTTGTTTATTATTTTCATCTATAAGTGCTTTAACACGTCCATAAGCTGAACCACAAACTACATAATCACCAACTTTTAGTGTACCATTTTGAACAATTACTGTAGCTACTGGTCCACGACCTTTTTCTAAAGATGCTTCAACAACAGCAGCTTTTGCCATTACATTTTTATTTGCTTTTAATTCAAGTACTTCAGCAGTTAAAAGAATATTTTCTAGTAAGTCATCAAGACCCATTCCTGACTTTGCAGACACAGGAACAAACTCTACATCCCCACCCCAATCAACTGGATTTAAACCATGTTCAGCCATTTGACCTTTAACCATATCTGGTTGAGCTGTATCTTTATCCATTTTATTAAGTGCTACAATAACTGGTGCCCCAGATTCTTTAGCTAATTTAATTACTTCTTCTGTTTGAGGCTTAACTCCATCATCAGCTGCTACAACAATAATGATAATATCTGTAATATCAGTACCACGTTTACGCATATGAGAAAATGCTGCGTGACCTGGTGTATCTATAAATGTTATATCTTTTTTATTATGCCTAACTGTATAAGCACCAATATGCTGAGTGATTCCACCAGCCTCGCTCTCAGTTACTTTAGCTTTACGTATAGCATCTAGTAATGAAGTTTTACCATGATCAACATGACCCATAATTGTAATAATAGGTGGTCTTTCTGATGCATCTGGATCATCTTCAATATTTGCTTCATCATGAGTAAACTCATCTTTAGGGTCAATTATGGTAACATCTACTTCAAACTCTTCAGAAAGTATTTCAATCTCATCATTACCTAAAAAGTCATTTTTTGTCATCATCATACCAAGGTCAAATAAAACCTTAATCACATCAGACATTGGGCGCTTAAGTTTTTCAGCAAACTCATATACACGGATATCCTCTGGAATCTCTACATGAGTAACTATCTCTTCTTCTTGAGTAGCTTTTGCATATTTTTTACGTTTATCACGAGAAACTTTTCTTCCACGTGGAGCTTGTTTCTTATTCGCATTTCTACCAGCTGGTCTTGGTGTACGAGGTCTTCTAGGCTCTTCAATAGGCAATGGTGCACGCTCAGTAGAGTTAAGATCTAATAAAGTTACTTGATCATCCATATCCATAGATACATCAATCATTGAACCACCAAAGATGTCCATTCTTTTACCCTGCTCTTGTTTCTTAGCATAAGTGCTTGATTGTTTAATCTTTTTCTTAGATGCTAACTCTTTTAAAACCTCTGCACTCATCTTACCATATGAAGATACTGATACATTTTTCATGGGTGCTGTATAAGTATTTTCTATTTTTGGTTTTTTCTTTCTAACAATTTTTAAACCAGATCTTTTAATTACGCGAGGTTGTACAATTTTTATAGGACTAACTTTTTCTACTGTAGTTTTTTTATCCACTTTTGTCTCGACTTTTTGAACTTTACCAACTTCTTTAGTAACTTCTGGGATTTTTTCTTCAGACTTTAATTCTTTAGTAACTTCTTGAGTTTTTTCTACTACTTTTTCAGCTACTATTTTTTCATCTTGTTTAGGAGTCTCAATTACATTAGCTTTTGGAGTTTCTTCCTTATTTGAAGTATCACTATTTGCTTTTTCAGGAGTAGTAGTTGCTGGTTTATCAGTTTCTGAAGATGATTCACCATTTATAATAAAATTTGCTAAGCCCTCAGCTTGCTCCATTGTTACTGAACTTTGTGCTGATTTAACCTCAATACCCATATCGGAAGCTTTTTTAATTACATCTTTTGAAGCAATACCTAGCTCTTTTGCAATTTCGTGTACTTTAACTTTTTCTGTCATCAGTGATGATCTCCTTTAGTCTAATCATAAGTTTATCTTTGTTTGAAGTACGGCATTGGCGCATTAACGCTTTTAATGTTCTTTTTTCATCTTCTAAACAAATCTTACATAAATAAAAACTTCTACCATAACCATTATATAGTTCAACTTCACTATTTACACAATGAAGTCTAACAAGATTCTCTTGTTTGAATCTTTGTCTACAAGATACGCACATTCTAGTAGGTTTATGAAAATTTTTCGCCATTATATCTAAAACTTCCTTCAATTAATAGGTGTAAAGACTATTATCTCTCTATAATTAAGCCATCATTGTCAAAATCTAGAATTTTCACTATAAATTCAGGAAATTTTTGTTTTAATCTATTTGCAATCATTGGTGCATCTTCATCATAAGACATTGAAAAAAACGTAGAACCACTTCCTGATAACGTGCTCATTAAAGCACCACTTTCATATGCAATTTTTTGTACTGAAAAAAGTTCAGGTAACATTTTCATTCTTGCTTTTTGATGAAATCTATCTTGAGATGCTAGTTTTAACATCTCCCAATCTTCATTAAAAAATGCCGCTACACTAAGAGCTGTATGTGATAAGTTGTATACAGAATTTTCCTTAGAGTAAGACCTAGGCAATATTGTACGTGATTTAGATGTATTCATCTGCTTGTTTGGAATTACTACTATAGCTTTTATATAATCAGGAAGGTGTTTTTTTTGCGAAAACACCTTTGATTTCTCAACTGTAGCTGCATTAAAACCACCCATTACAGCTGGTGTAATATTATCAGGATGTGGTTCATAAACAAGTGCATGATTTAAAATACGCCTCTTAGATACTCTAATACCTGCAGCTTCATGAGCTGAAGCTACAGCTGAAACTATTACAGCTGAAGATGAGCCAAGACCACGAGACATTGGAATCTGGTTATAAAAAGTAAATTTAAAGTTTTGTTTTTTCTTTGTAAGACGTCCATAATGTTCATTAAAAATACTAACAAAAAGATTATTACCTTTAAGTCTAGGGTTATGTTCACCCTCACCTTTTATAGATACACTAAAAAATTTCGAAGGGTGAAATTCAACCTTGTTTCTTAAATCAACGGCTAAACCTAAAGAATCAAAACCTGGTCCAAGATTAGCAGATGTAGCTGGTACACTTATTATCAATTATATTCCTCTTTTTTCTACCTCTCAGATAATCTTAACAAAGTCAAGATTATATTCAGTCACTAAAGCTTCGCCTTAGGCGAGAGAAATTTTTCAATTTCCTACAGCTCCAATCCCGTAAAGAGGTGTCGTTATGGTGCTAAACTCACTATAATCAAGTACATCTGGAAGTTTAAATTTAACTTCTGGTACTGTTTCTAATTTTTGAGTTTTTATTTCTGATGAAATTTTAACAAAAAAGAGCTTTCCTATCGCTTTTATTGGCTGATTTTCATTGAAATAAAATGCATTTGTAGAAAAAAGCGGTATTTTTTTTAATATACTTATAGATTTTAAAAAAATATAGGCTACTTTAATAGCCATAAAACTACCTGGTCCATTTGCATAAAAAAGTTTTTTTATTTCATACTTATTTGATAAGTCCAAATATAACTTAGGTAGGATATCTGAACTTTTTTCATCACTTTGTATTTGATATATAAGTTTTTCATTTTCATATACACCTATTAAGATAGGTGAGGATAAGGTTATAAAAACAAGATCTACACTTTTAGGCATATGCTTTTTCTAAATCAGCAGTTTTTTCACCAACTAGTTCTATTACTTCATAGTTTTCTGGATTTTTCAACAATTCTAATGTTAACTTATGGTTCAAATCATGACTTCCAGCCATAGCCTCATAATTACCTACAAAATTCATACCAATTAAAGACATATCACCAATAGCATCTAAGATTTTATGTCTTACAAACTCATCACTAAACCTTAATCCCTCAGGATTTAAAACTTTTTTCTCATCTAAGACAACAGCATTTTCTAATGATCCACCAAGTGCTAAACCAATTGAGCGAAGATATTGAACTTCATGTAAAAATCCAAATGTTCTAGCACGGGAGATTTCATTTTTGTAATTTTCTTTTKKAMAWRAWAWANMATAWTSWTGATTTTTAATAACAGGATGGGAAAATTTAATAGTAAAATTGTATTTTAAGTCTGGCGATGGTGAAAGTTTTACATACTTTTCACCCTCCTGAATTATTACATCCTTTTTTATACGCATAACTTTTTTAGGTGCACTTAACTGGGTTATACCTGCCTCATCTAATAACATACAAAAAGAGGAAGAACTCCCATCCATTACAGGTACCTCATCAGCATCGAGAATAATTTTAAGATTATCAATTCCGTATGCATATACAGCTGACAACATATGCTCAATTGTAGATATAACTACACCATCTTTACCTATCACTGTAGCCATCTTTGTATCTACTACATTCTCTGGTATTAATGGAATAGCTACATTTGCATCACTACGATAAAATACAATACCAGAATTTTCTTCAAGAGGCTCAAGTATTAGCTTAACTGGTACACCCTTGTGTAGACCAATCCCTACTAATTCTACAGGTTTTTTTATAGTTGTTTGATACATACTATTTGTCTCCTTTATCAAAGAAGTGAATTCTTTGATAAATTCCCCTCACTAAAGCTACGCCTATTGGCGAGAAATATCTCATTATTTGTTACCACCTATAATCTGTTTAGCTTCTTCAATTACATCAGTTATATTCAGCTTCATCCATTTATCATCCATCCACTCTTGTGGTCTTACTTCTATGCCTTGAATAAGTACAGCAAAATGTAAATGATCACCCATAGCGTAGCCACTTTTCCCTGTTGAAGCTAGTATATTTTTTGAATTAAAAAACTCACCATTACTAAAATTAATATTTGAGCAATGCCCATATAAAGTATAAAGACCAAGTCCATGATAAAGTATTGGCATATTTCCATATATACCATTATAGTTTGAATATACTACATCACCATTATTTTGTGGTTTAATATCTGCCATTGCATTAGAGGCCATATCCAAACCTAAGTGATATGATTCACTAATCTTTTTACCCTTATATGAATATTTTCTATGGTCTCCAAATGAAGCAACTATTTGCGCATTTTTTAATGGATACATTTTATTTATTTTAAAGTCACTTATCATTTCATTTGATATATTGGATGTTATTTCATGAATTAGTTTTTCATTTTTAGCTCGTACATCTTCATTAATAATTTTAAATTGTTCTATAGRATCTGTAATACCACCAGTCTCAGAAAACTCTTCAGCTAAATCAGCTATCTTTCCTTTTAAAAATTTATCACTAAGTTTTATATTTGAAACTTTATATTTTTTATCCTTTAAATATAGTGGTACATAAGCTTTTGATATATTATTCGCATAATCTAATGCATATACAGTAGCTCTAAAGGTTGATTCTGCAACTGGCCATGCTAATAATGAAATATAATATCCATCTTTATAAAATGGTTGAGCTAAAAACTTTTTACCAAAGTTTGTTTGAATATATATCTTTTTTAAGTTGATATCTTTAGCCTTAAATATAACGAGACAAGCTCCGCCTTTTTTAATCTTGTAAGAATGAGACAAGATACTTAATTCAGGTCTTCTTTTATCAATTTTTAATTTGAATTCTGAAATAGTCTTATTTCCATTTAAAAAATTCCATTTACTGATATCTGTAGCTTCAATAAAAATTCTTATATTTTTATCTTTCATAGCATAAGCACTTTTAGGTGGTCTAAGCTCTAAATTTATAGAATTTTTTGAAATCATAAACTGTTCGTTTTGCAAAACTACTTCATCATTGCGGCTTTTTAAAATAATTTTATAAGATTTTAAACCATTTGCATCACTTATAGAGACTTGTAATGGTTTTTTTAAATTCCAATATCCATTAGTATTCATACTTATAACTGGAGCTTCTCTTTCAAACATTGCTGAATTATATATATAAAGTGCAATACCTATAATAATACTTAACAAAACTAATATACCTAATGAAGATTTTCTTTTTACTCTACTCAAACTATAGTCCCTTCTTAATTGTTTTTAAAATTTTTTTATTTTCATCAGACTTTATCAAATATACTTCTTTAACATAAGGCAAATTAAAAGCCTCATATAAAATAGAGTAACAGTCTTCAATTTTACTAGCACTTGCTTTTAATTCATTTTCATTTATGCTCATATATGCTACGGAGGCATTATTTACTAATTCCATATTATTTAGTAATATAGCCTTTAATCTTAAAAGTGATAAACTTGTAAACTTAAGTATAAAATCAGTACAAATTTTATACTCAGCACCATACTCCAATAACTCCTTAGAAATAGCAAAGACTGAACCATTAACATTAGAATTTCTAAAACCATCTGTCTCTTGTAAAAGACCTGCATAAAGGGCTGTAGCCATCTTCTGGTTTGGTTTTATATTATGTTCTTTAAATAAATTAAAAAGTTGTACAGACTTCATATTCAGAACTATTTTCAAATCAGCAGATGCACTAGCCTTTGTACGTATTTTTTCAAACCATGGTAGAAATGATAAATTTTTATTTATCTCTTTGCTAGTACATACTAATGATACATTCTTATGAAGTCGTAAAATATGTGTATACAAGGCACTAGCCGAGCTTAAAAACTCTGCATCAACCTCAATAACAATATAATTAGCTTGATTTATATCTTCAATTAGTCTCATCAATGCAATTATATAATATTATTGATTTATTTATTCATTTTATATACATATGCAAGAACTTCAGCTACTGCTGCAAATAACTCCTCTGATATTGGTTTTTCAATTTCTACTTGGGAATATAAACTTCTTGCTAATGGCGGATTTTGAACTACATGTACATTATTCTCTCTAGCTATTTTTTTAATTTGTATAGCTATATTATCTATACCTTTTGCCACAACTATAGGGGCATGAGATTTAGCTTCATCATATTTAATAGCTACTGCATAATGTGTTGGATTTGTAATAATTACATCAGCATTTGGAACTTCAGCCATCATTCTTTTTTGTGAAGCTTGCATCTGAATTTGTCGTATTTTTGCTTTAATAAGTGGATCCCCATCCATATTTTTCATCTCATCTTTTATCTCTTGCTTACTCATTTTAAGACCATCAAAATACTGTTTTCTTACTATGATTATATCAATCATTGCAAATACAAAAATTATWAACAACATTACAAAAGCTATTATAATTGATTTATCAGTTAACCATTGCATCTGATCACCAAGTCCAAATAAAGCTACAGTTGGTAATTCCATAATAAAATAAAAGAAAAATATAAAACCAATACCTAGGGTAGTAAAAGATTTAAAGGTAATCTTTACACCTTCAATTAACTTTTTCATAGAAAAAAGATTTTTTGTCCCCTTTAGTGGATCAATCTTTTTAAAGTCAGGCATTATTGCTTTTGTAGTAAATAAAAAACCAAATTGTGCAAGAGCCGCTATAACACCTGCTATTGCTACTGATACAGCTAAAGGCATAATTATTAGTAAAAACTCTCTAATAGTTACAAATGCAATATCTATCATAAATGCCTTATCAAGATGTGTACCTATTAATGAAAAATAATATTTAAATAAAAATATCATATGAGAACTCATATATGGAAAAAGCATTAAAATTGACAATATTGCAACAAAAAGAGTTATAACACCAGAGGTATCCTGTGATTTTGGGACATTACCCTCTTTTCGGGCATCTTCTATCTTCTTGGGTGTGGGTTCTTCTGTTTTTTCAGCATCATCAGCCATTTATATCTCCTTAGAAGGACACATTAAAATCTTGAAAAGATTTTACTTTAGTAGCCATAGCGGCTTTAGCGTAGAAAATAGAACTTGTTCTTTTTTCGTTCAAAATGTAAAACTCTTCTGTTTTTTCAGCATCATCAGCCATTTAAATTTCCTTAGAAGGACACATTAAAATCTTTGAATTTTTTATACTTGTAACTTTTTAATCCATCTTCATAGATATATCAATCCAATTAGCCTGATGTATTAATGAACCAGAACTTATTGCATCTATACCAGTTTTTGCATACTCTTGTATAGTATCTAAAGAGATATTTCCACTAGCCTCTAAAAGTATATGTGGAAAATTTTCATCTCTGTAAGCAACTATCTCTTTGATTTGTTCTGCTGTCATATTGTCACACATTACAATATCACAATTACTTTTAAACGCCAATTTAGCTATATCAAATGTTTCAGCTTCTACCTCTATCTTAGATGTAAAAGGGATTTGTTGCCTTGCTTTAACAATATACTCTTGTAAATTTTTTATTGTTTTTAAATGAGTATCTTTTATCATTAAACAATCGTCTAAACCAAGTCTATGGTTAACTGCCCCACCCGTCCTAGTAGCATATTTTTCAAATATACGTAAAAGAGGTCTAGTTTTTCTTGTATCTAAAAGTTTTACCTTATAAGGCTTTATTATCTCTACATACTTTCTAGTTAAAGTTGCAATTGAACTTGCATGAAGAAGTATATTTAAAAGTGTACGTTCTATCTTTAATAATGTATGGGAATCTCCAGAGATAATAGCTAAGATATCACCACTTAAAAATGTATCTGAGTCTCTCTTTTGCCAAGTGATATCAAAATTTTCTAACTTAGCTAATACATTTATATATTTAACTCCAGATACTACGCCATCACTTTTTGCAATGATTTTAGCAGAGGAATTTATACTATCTTCAACTAAGGCATATAAGTCACCCCTACCTATATCTTGAGCTAAACTCTCTTTTACAAAGTCCTCTATCATAAAGCAAGCATTCTATCGAGTGCTATTTTTGCCCATTTTTGTGTATTCTCATCAACAAAAATCTCATTTAGTGGCTCACCCTCATCTATTGACTTTAAAATATCATATAAATCTTGAAGTGTAGTCTCATTCATAGTTGGACATTCTGGTTTAGTAGATGATAATACATAAGTATTTTTAGAACGCAGACGATTAACCATATTAAACTCAGTTCCTACTGCCACTTTTTGATCTTCAGGCAAATCAGCTATATATTTAATCAATTGAGAAGTAGAACCAACAAAGTCAGATGCATCACAAATAGTTGGATCACATTCAGGGTGTACAGCTATTAAAATACCTGGGAATTTTTTACGGTAAAAGTTAATATCATCTATAGTAAAAAGCTGGTGGACTGAACAAAAACCATTAAAACATATAATATCTGAATCTGCTGGGTTAGTTCCATCTCCAATTACACAAGACTTTAAACCCATTTGATTAGCTATATTTTGGCCTAAACAACGATCAGGTACAAATAAAATCTTTTTACCCTCGTCTAATGCTGTTGTAATGATTTTTTTGGCATTTGAGCTTGTACAAACCATTCCACCCATCTCACCAACTTTTGCTTTTACTTCTACATCTGAATTGATATAAGTAATTGGTAAAATATTTTCATTAGATATACCAGATTCGTTTAAAGTTTTTACTGACACATCAAACTGTTTACCATCTATCATGGTAGCCATAGCACAACAAGCTACTTTTGGCATTATTACACGTTTATTTGGACTTAAAACTTTTACACTTTGCCCCATAAAACCAACTCCACAAAATACTATAAATTCTGATTTATTAGCCTTAGTCCTTATAGCTAACTCTAAAGAATCACCAGTAATATCACCCATTTCAAAAACTTCATCACGTTGATAAAAATGAGCAACAACTGTTACACTTAACTTCTTTTTGTATTCATTTATTTTATTTTTTAATTCTTCATTATTTAGTTGCACAAAAATATCCTATTATTTATTGACCTCATTATATCAAAAAATATAATCAGCTTTTCTATTTTATCAATTTATTATTATTAAACAGCTAGAATGTCACTAATTTTAAACAAGGTAATTAATGGATTTTTTATTTAACACAAATGTTCAGTTTTTTTTAGCAGCTTATTTAGTTGGTGGCATCCCCTTTGGTCTTTTACTTGCACGTAAGTTCGCTGGTGTTGATGTTAAAGCTAGTGGTAGTGGTAGTATTGGTGCTACAAATGTATTACGTGTAGTAAAAGAGACTAACCCATCTTTAGCAAAAAAACTCGGAGCTTCAACCTTAGTCTTAGATGCATTAAAAGGTGTATTGGTTTTAAGTGCTGGCTATTTTTATGGACTAAGTGAGCCTACCTTATGGGGCATAGCTGTTTTAGCTGTAGTTGGACATTGTTTTTCACCATATCTTAACTTTGAGGGTGGAAAAGGTGTAGCTACTGGTATGGGTGTTATGATGTTTATGCTTCCATATGAAACAGGTATAGCACTTGTAGTTTGGGTATTAGCTGCAAAAGTAATTAAAATATCTTCTTTATCTTCACTAAGCGCATTACTTGCTTTAGTAATATCAAGTTTTTATATACATCCAAACTTAGCTCATGCACCAGTAATAATAATTGCTTTTATACTTTTTTATAAACATATTCCAAATATTATACGCCTATTTAGGGGTGAAGAAAAAAGAATAGTATGATTATCCATATAGAGGATTTAAAATTTCAATGTATAATTGGGCTTTTAGACTTTGAACGTATTAAAGAACAAGATGTAATTATAAATTTACTCTTAGAATATGAATACAATAATTCATTTATTAATTATGTTGATATTGTAGATATTGTAAAAAATACAATTATAAACAATAAGTTTAAACTTATCGAAGATGCTTTGGAAAATTTAAATTTAATCTTAACGAAAGAATTCAAATACATAAAAAATATTAAGATAAAAATAACAAAACCATCGATTCTTCCCGACTGTAAGGTAAGCGTGAGTAATCATTACATTCTTAAATCTTAATTATAAGTTAAAGATTTTTTAAAGAAAATTGAAATTTTCTTTAAAGTAACCTAAATTTATGATATCATTTCGCCAAATATTCACTTATAGGAAAAAATTAATGCGTATATTAATCATTGAAGATGAAGTTACATTAAATAAAATGTTAGCTGAGGGACTTAAAGAGTTTGGTTATCAAAGTGATGTAGTTGAAACTCTTAAAGATGGAGAGTACTATTTAGATATCCGTAACTACGACTTAGTATTAATGGATTGGATGCTTCCAGATGGAAACTCGATTGATATTATTGGTGACATCAAATCAAATACTCCAAAAACTGTAGTAGTTGTTGTATCAGCTAGAGATGATAATGAAAGTGAAATCGAAGCTCTAAGAGCTGGTGCTGATGACTATATTAGAAAACCATTTGATTTTGACGTATTATTAGCTCGTATTGAAGCTCGTTTAAGATTTGGTGGATCAAATGTTATAGATATTGAAGACTTAAATATTAATCCAGAAGAAGAGAAAATCATCTATAAAGAGCAAGAGATTGAACTAAAAGGTAAACCTTTTGAAGTTTTAACTCACCTTGCACGTCACCGTGATCAAATCGTATCTAAAGAACAACTTTTAGATGCAATCTGGGAAGAACCAGAGTTAGTTACTCCAAATGTTATTGAAGTAGCTATTAACCAAATTCGTCAAAAAATGGATAAACCATTGGGAATTACTACGATTGAAACTGTTCGTCGTCGTGGTTACCGTTTTTGTTTTCCAAAAGAAATAAATTAGTTTAATTCCCGCAAAAGGAAATATATTCCTTTTGCTCCACTTGGGACGCTGTGTCCACTAAAGCTTGAGCTTTTTTAAAGCTCAGAATTCTCACCACTATTCTTTGATACACAAACATCAAATATTTTGTATTAAATTAGCTATAATAAATCTTTAATAAATTTATATTTAAGGTTTTTATATGTTTTCAAGAAGAAGTATAAGAAGAAGTTTTCTTATCCAACTAATCTTTGCATCAGCTTCACTTATTTTTATTTTCTCATCATTATTATATTTTTATATAGAAAACTCTATTTTAGAAGAAAAACAAAAATCATTATTAGATTATGCTAAAAATATAGCTAATGACGAATCTATGTTTGATGCAGATATTTCAGCACCTGAAAAATATCTAGGACTAGATGTAGAAGTTATATATTTAAATCAATCTCATATTGGTATGAATATGTATGAGACTACAAAAAATCATAATACGCAATTAACATTAATTTATCCATTTAACTTTAATGATTATAGCTACCTTAAAATAACAAAAGACATTACAGCTACTAAAATTTTACTTGATAAAATTTTACACTATATCTTTATAATAAATATAGCTGGTTTTTTACTTGTTATAGTATATGCAATTGGTTTGTCAAAAATGTTGGTATCACCTGTAAAAACATTAAGTACAAAACTATCAGATATGAATGAACATTTAATGCATCCAATTAAAATAGAGGAACTACCAGAAGAGTTTGAACCACTTGGTAGGACTATAAATCATCTAATAGCTAGGATACAAAATTTTGTAAAATATCAAAAAGAACTATTTATTGGTACTGCTCATGAACTTAAAACTCCTTTAGCTATTATAAAGTTAAAAAACCAAGTAACATTAATAAAAAAACGTTCAAGTGATGAATATATATATGCATTAAAAACTACAAATAAAACAGTAGATGAAATGAATGTTATAGTATCTAATATTTTAAACATTGGTAGACAAGAGGGTGCACAGCTAGATAAAACACAAGAGGTAGACATAATTTCAATACTAAAACAAAAAGCTGATGATTTTAAACTTCTAGCTTCAAATGAAGATAAAGAATTAATTATGAACTTTAACCCAGATGGATTTATGGCAATTATTCAAATTGGATTATTAAGTCAAATTGTGCAAAACTTTTTACAAAATGCACTAAAATTTACACCAAAAGAAGGAATTGTAAATCTTATAAGCTCACAGGATGACCATGGTTTACTCATCCAAGTAATCGACGAGGGCTGTGGAATTGATGAAAGTATAGATTTATTTGCACCATTTAAAAGACAAGGAAATAAATCAGGTGTTGGTCTTGGACTATTTTTAGCTAAAAGTGCAGCTGATGCATTAGGTGCAAAAATAACAATCAAAAATAGGACAGATGGAATCGATGGAACTGTAGCTTCTTTACATCTAAACTCTAAGTTATCTTGTTTACTGCCTAAAAATACATAAAACTTTATAATTTAAAAAATAATAAAGCAATAATTTGATATAAATCGGGCACATAAATATATAATAATTTTATATATAAATTAAGAACTATAAAGTATAAGGTTAACAAATGGCATTAATAATAAATAATGAATGTATAGCATGTGATGCTTGTCGCGAAGAGTGTCCAACAACAGCAATTGAAGAAGGTGATCCTATATACTATATAGATCCAGATAGATGTACAGAATGTGTAGGTATATATGATGAACCAGCATGTATCTCGGTTTGTCCAGTTGATTGTATAGTACCAGATAAGGATAATGTTGAATCTATTGCTGAACTTCAATTTAAATATAAAAATCTAGAAGAGCTAGAATAAGGATAATAATGGCAAAACGAGTAGCAGTTATAGATATAGGATCTAACTCTGTTAGAATGGTTATATATGAAAAAACATCTCGTTTTGCTTTTCATCTTTTATATGAGACAAAAACAAAAGTAAGAATATCTGAATACGCATATCAGAATAATGGTAACTTACAAGCAAAAGCGATGAAAAGAGCCTTTGATGCTTTACGTGATTTTGTAACTATTATAGAATCATTTAAGGTTAGAAAAACTCTTTGTGTAGCTACTTCCGCTTTACGTGACGCACCAAATAAAAAAGAGTTTATAGATAAAGTTAAACTAAATATAAAACTAAATATAAAAGTAATTACCGGAGAAAGAGAAGCTTATCTAGGAGCCCTTTCATGTGCAAATCTTTTACCAGCCCAAAAAAATGCTTTAAGTATAGATATTGGTGGTGGATCTACTGAATTATCAATTATAAACAATCAAAATATTTCGAATACTATCTCATTAAAATTAGGTACAGTTAGACTAAAAGAGCTTTTTTTTGATAAAAAAGATATAAATAAGGCTATTGTATATATAGATAAAAAACTTGAAGTACTAGATGGTCTAAATATATCATCTATAGTAGGCATTGGTGGAACATTTAGAGCTATCTCGATAGCTATTATGAAAGACACATGTTATCCACTTAGAAAGGTACATGGCTTTGAATGTAAAGCTAAAATTTTTGATAAATATTTATCAAAAATTTTAGATGCAGATGAAGGAAATCTAAAAGATTTATATATCAAAAAAAATAGATTTGACATTATAAAACCTGGAGCACTAATCCTAAGTAGGATTACAAAAAAACTGAAACTTACAAATGTTATTACAAGTGGAGTAGGAGTAAGGGAGGGTGTATACCTGAGTGATTTACTAAGAAACTCTAAAGATAAGTTGCCACATAATTATAATACTTCTGTACGCTATATTTTAGATACCTTTATAGATGATACAAATTTTTCTAATATGCTAAATAAACTCTCAAAGAATATTTTTGATCTTATTCATGTAGATTTGAATATAGATAAAAAATATCGTAAAGATTTAGCTATAGCATCTAAACTTTATATAAGTGGCTCTAGTATAGATTTTTATATACAAGATAAACATAGTTATCAGATTATTAAAAGTGCCCTAGAGTTTGGATTTACTCATAAAGAGATRRKKMKTAWANMTASAYKYTGTAAATATGCTACAAGAAAGTTTGCATTACCTACACATATAGATAAGTATAAGTCTCTTTTACCTGATGAGGGGACTCTAAATATACTTATATATATTTTATCATTAAGTATAGCCTTACTAAGTCATAAACCTAGGAGTATAGACTTTAGTATGAAGTTTAAAGATATGGAATTATTAATTGAGACTACTAATACATTTTATTTAAGTAAAGAAGCGGTGAAGAAACTAAACAGATGCAAAGATTTTAATATTAAAATCTTTGCCCCATAGTAAATTCAAAGTTAGCTGTTCTATCACCCTCTTTAGCTCCTAGAGGTTGTGCAAACATAAGCTGTATTGGACCAACAGGCGAGAACCATTCAAGGCCTAGACCATAACCACCACGAGCTGCTCCTGTAACATCATAATTAGCATCACCAGCTGTAGTACCTATGTAACCATAATCAAAAAATGCAACCATTCTCATTTTAGCTTTTGGAACAAGTGGGAAAGATAACTCAAAACTATTAGAGGCTGTATACTCACCACCAACTCTTCTGCTAAAGCCATCTTTGTCTAAGACTGTTGGCGATAAAGAATAAGACTGATATCCGCGTACACTACCTAAACCACCCATATAAAATCTTTCTGCAATTGGTAAGTAACCAATATCTAATGCATAAAATACTCTAGCCTTATATCTTGCAATAAGGTCAAAACCAATATAATCCTCTAGCCCTTTATATGCGCCTATAGTAGTCCTTGATTTAAGGAACTTAGCTTCACCACCAGCACCTGCCATTTCTAGACTTTGAGTAAGCGCGTATCCCTTTCTAGGTAAATAATAATCATCTGTATTATCAAATCTAGCACTTAAAGTAACTGAACTTTTTGAATAACTCTCAAAAAACCTATTATTAGTATAAGTTATTGTAGAATTTTTATCAAATTGATAACTATTATCTGAATATGCATAGGCAATATTACCAGATACATATCTTGTAAACCTACGACCAAGACCTAAACTAATTCCATTTGAAAGTACTGTATAGTCATTATATGTATAGTTTGATGTATATATAGAAAAATTACCAGAAAAATCACTATCGTTTAATCTTGGGTTAGAAATATTAAATGCATAGTTTGAAGTAAGCTGCGAACGTTCCAACTTAACCCCAACATTAACTCCAGAACCCCATACATTTCTATCATCTACGCCAATACTTACTAATAAACCGCCATAAGAACCATAACCACCACCTAGTTGAATATTACCAGTTGGAGCTTCTTTTAACTTAACAATTAAATCAATTGTTTGATTATCAATTCTTTTTTCTTCAATAGTATTTCCTTCAAAAAATCCTAAACGACCAAGTGCTGATCTGGAATCAGTTAGGTCGGTTAAAGAATACATGTCTCCTGGCCCTAAATAAAGCTCACGTCTTACAATCCTATCAAGAGTTCTATTATTACCAGAAATAACTACATTTCTAATTTTAACCTTATCTCCAGGCATAATTTTAAATACCACTTCAACTGTCTTATCCTTTTTATTCTTTTTTAAATCTGGTACTACCTGAGTAAAGGCGTAAGATAAATCAGAAATAATAGTTTTAATTCTTTGTGCATCATCACGGAAAGTTTTAATATTAAAAGTTTCACCAGCTTCTAAAGTTATAGCATCTAATACCTTCTCGTCATCAATTACATATTTAACTTGCTGTATAGATATTTTACTGATTTTATAAGATACCCCCTCTTCTATTTGATAAGACATATCAGCTGTATAGTTATTAAAGTTTACTTTTACAAAAGGCGCATCTACAACTGCATCTAAGTATCCTTTTTGCATATATAGGTCACGAATTCTAAGTGGGTCATAAGCTAAATCAACTAATTTCATTTTTCCATCATTACGTCCCCAAAACCAACCCATAAACTGACTTTCTTTATTTGCAATAACTTCATTAAAATCATCTGTATCAAGATCTTTAACCCCTGAATAATCAAGATTCTCTATAATTACCTCTTCACCCTCATTAACTATAAATGTAACTTTAATACTTCCATTATTTAAATATTCTTTTTTTATTTCAACTACACTATCTATCTTTGCATCTTGAGATATAGCTTCAATGATTCTATCTTTTGCGGCTTTTAGTTTTTTCTCATCATATAAGGAGCCTCTTTTAATCTGAATAACGGCCTCTTTTGTATCTTCATCATTCTCTTTCCAACCTTTTAGCTCAATCTTTGATATAAGAGCTTTTTCCTTAAAGTGGTAAATTAATTCTCCATCGTTAATTTCAACCCAAGCATCTTTAAAATAACCCTGATCAAAATATTTTTTAAGAGATTTATTTATAGCCTCATCATCTACATTATCCCCAACACTAAAATCTAGCATCCTAAGAGCAACTGGCTTTGAAATATGTACCATACCTTCATACTTAATTGATTCAATTGTGTGCGCATAAGAGCTAATGCCTATCAGTGTTAAGATTACCGCTAAAAATATTTTCATTAATTTTCCATAGTTTGTAAATTTAGTGTTGATTTTACCTTTTATGAGGTTAATGTTAAGTAAATCATGTATAATTTTATAAAGAATATACATTAATAGTTAATTTTTATTCTTTATAATACTTTTTTATGGGGATTATCTGATATGAATGTAGCGATTGTTGGTCTAGGACTTATGGGTGGCTCACTGGCACTTAGTTTAAAAAAATTAGATTTTATAAAAAATATTGTTGGAACTGACCATAATAAAGAGCATCAAAAACAAGCTTTAAAACTTAATTTAGTAAGTAAAATTATAGATTTTGAAGATATAAATAAATATGATATTATTTTTTTAGCTATACCAGTTGATGGTATCATTACTTCAATAAATAATTTAAAAAACATATCTAAGAATACTACAATTATTGACCTTGGAAGCACTAAGGCTAAGATTGTAAATTCAATACCAAAAAATTTAAGAGATAATTTTGTAGCTGCACACCCTATGACTGGTACAGAGCACTTTGGTCCATCTGCTGCAATAGAGAACTTATATACAAATATGGTTGTAGTCTTATGTGATTTAGAAAATAGCGGTAAACATCAACAAGAGATAGCTAAAAAAATATTTAAAGCACTAAATATGAAAAAATACTTTATGGGTGCAGATGAACATGACCGTCATGCAGCATTTATATCCCATATGCCCCATGCAATATCTTACTCAATAGCAAATACTGTAATGAATCAAGAAAATAAAAACGATATTTTGGCTTTAGCTGCAGGTGGATTTCGTTCCATGAGCAGGTTAGCTAAAAGTTCACCAAATATGTGGGAGGATGTCTTTAGACAAAATAAAGACTATCTTTTAGAAGCAATTGAACTATTTGAAATTGAACTTCAAAAGCTAAAACAAAATATACAAAATGAAAAATGGGATTATGTACATAAAGATATTCAAAGCGGAAATAAACTTCACGATATTTTAGATTAACTAAAGACTGTAAAATAAAGTGAAATTTTAAAGAAAAAGCCCTGATTTCTCTTGCATAAGTTTAATTTCCTCCTCTGATAATTTCAATATTAGTGGCTCACAAACCATAACATTTGGGTAGTCTTTAAAAACTATCTCTTTATCTGTTTTTTGAAAAACTACAAAAGTTGCTGAATCAGGTACTGATGCATCTATTACACAATAATCACCTACTATCTCTCTCTCAATCTCTACTTCAATATAGTTGTTATATTCCTTAAGTGATTTTACTTGTATATCGGAGCCACGACTACCAAGAAACAAAGCCACTAATGTCTCATTAGCAAAATCTACATAAGGTAATTCTTTATCAGTCCCTACTGGACTTATATGATTGTAGTAAAGATCTTCGTAGACTTTTGAATCTTGCACTATTTGGAAAGTTGAATCCATATCAAGAGCGCTTAAACGATGGTTACTGTTTAACAATTCTCTAAATGAAAGTGTTGTTGGTATGTCAGTTGCATTTACTTCATCACATTTTAGAACTTTAACACTTTCTTTAAAAAGAGTTTCTTCATATTGACTGAGATTAAAGTCGAATGCTACAATCTCAAAAGGGGTAACTAATTCTTCTCCCTTAGGACAATTTTTATCTAAAATAGTTGTTTCTACAAAGATAGTTCTATAATTATCTACCTCTTCAATTTTAGTTACTTTAACAAAGTAGTCTTTTGATGTTTTTTTACCTAATTCTAAAACTGCTACAAGCTGTTTTGTAAAGTCGATTTCTATGGTAGTATTCTTATCAAAAGTTTTATAAACTTCATTAAACTTCTCTTGGTCATACACTAGTTGAAACTTTTTTTCTACACTCTCATTTACATCAAGATATCCATTTTTTAAAACTGTAAAACTTTCATTTGTTAAAGGTCTATATTCTATAAGATAAAGAGAATTAATAGCAGAGTCAACAGAAGAGCTATCAGCAGTAACATTAGCCATAATAGTTTTAGCATAATTTAGATTATTTATACTAGCTTCTGAAAAAGACAAAGCTACAATCATCTTGTTATTTAAGATATCAGAATCATTTGATGTATCAGTATTTTGAGCACCATTTATAACAGCTTCTATAAATCTATTTTTAGAAAGTCTATTGGCATTTAATTCTGCTTCCCAATAATTAAGCCCATCAGTATCTGGCTCTCTATTAAAAAGATTTTGATATACAGATGTGATAAAGTCTGAATTTGAAGTTCCATCTGGATACAGGGTTCTTCTTTCTGATTGATTAAAGAAAGACTGGGCTATTTGACTTAAGCTTAAGCCTGAGCTTATCCAATAATCTAATCCTAGGCTATCTGGTGCTCTATTAAAAGTAGCGACATATAGTTTTGCTACCTCTTCCTTTGTTGCTATCTCTTCACTTACATATACTTGTGTGTTAGCACCATATACAGCATAAGGATATATATTAGTTGAGAGTTTTGCTTCTGCTAAAGCATCACTAGCTTCAGAAGTTAATTCTATACTAAGTATTAAATCTTCATTTTTTTTTGCAAATTCTTCTAACTCATTTTTTTTCAATTTTAAAACAACTACGCTACTAGCATTTTTTTTCGCTTCTGCAACACCAACGTCTTTTTCTAACTTGTTTCTCTTAGCAAAAGCATCTATATTTGCTTTAATCTTATCGTAATAAACTTTCTTATTTTTATCATATTCAACTATTATTTTGTCTAGACTGTCTTGAAGAGTTTTTTTATCAACATTTTTATTATTAAATTTTAACTCTTTTTCTTCTCCATTATCCCCTATGAAAATTTCCATTGTATAAGGTTCTGAATTTACTTCTACATCGTCATGTATTAAAGCTACAACTACTTCCAGAACTGCTTCATCTTCAATAAAGTCTACGCTTCCAGCTTCCGCTTTCAATATATCTTTTAAATTTCCAGAAATTATATCTCTCTTATTGTTTTGTATCTTTGAAACATCTATAATTTTACCATTTTTATCAAAAACTCTCTCTTTAGTTTTCCCATCTGTGTCTAAATACTTTTCATATGTTAGTAATTCTCCATTGTAAAACTTTTGTATTGAATAAAGAACTTTTTCTTTGTCAATTATCAATTTTGGAGTAACAGCCTCTACACCTGTAGTAGCTAAAAGCATAAATGCAACTATTAATATCTTACTGTAAGTTTTTAGCCTCATATAATCTTTCCTCTTTAAATATTTAATACTCTACTTTATATGCACTAAATAAAATTATTAAAATATTTTATCTTAATTTATCTTTATTTATAATTATTATAAACATAATAACAATAAAATAAACTAGTTATAGATTAATTTTTGTGTTATTTAACCAAATTTATAATCTAAAAGAATAATTGTTTATATTTTTTTAGTGAATATATATGAAAAAAGTAGGTTATGAAAAAAAGATTAATGGTTTTTAGGGATAAGACAAAGTCATAATTTCACTAAACAAGTTACATAGATTATAATTCTTTAGAATTCTTAATCTAATGCAAACTTGCTATATACTCAAGAAAATAAGAAAATGCTAGGATAAACAATCCACAGTAGCTATAAATACACTCTCATTAACTTATATTATATCTCTTGATTAAGTCACGTAATTGTTTTTTATTAAGTTCTTGTTTCTCATCTGAATAAAGGTTATTTTCTAAAATATTTATAATTTTTTGTACCTCTTCGTCATCTTTATAAGCTAAGAGTTTAGTTAAAAGAACTTTATGGTCTTTAATAGATACAGATTTTTTATTAGCTTTTAGATTCCAAGGTTTAAAGTACATTAAAGCTAAACCAAGTACTAATCCAAGAAGAAAAATTTCTATCATGATACTAGTAGATATATCCATCTTTGGCATATCTAATTTTTCTTTCACCTTAGATTTTTTTTCTTCCCTTTTTATAGTTAGTGGCTCTTTTGTATGTGCATTTTTAACTCTGATTTTTATCTCTTTTGTAAAAACAGTTTTAATCTCTTTTGTCTCTGGATTAAAAAATTTAAGAGAAAAGGGTGGTATTACAAAATTATTCTCAGATACAAATGCCATCTTTTGTGTAAGTTTTGTTCCAAGTATATTGATTTTTTCATCAAAAACATTTACATCTGACATAGATGGTTTAAAGCTCTTAATATCTTCTAAGTTTCCATCAGATACAACTTCTATACTTAAATTAACAGCTTCGTTAAAGTTTATTTCATTTTTAATAACTAAGGCTTTTATGCTAAAATCACCAACTAAGTTAACTCCATTTGGAAGTGCTTTTACCTTTAATATAAGTGAATTTGAAAAATAAGTTTTCCATTTTATTTTTGGAATCCATGCACCCCATGTATCACGAGAATGACTTCTAGACGCTATACGCATTTGAGCTTTATTTATATCTAAATCACCCTCTCTTTGAGCTGCCATGGTATAAATAACCTTAGAAATTGAATAATTATTTTCTTTATATCTTAAAGGTTTAGATTCATCTTTAACCCAAAAACCTTTTAACTCAGGTGCTATAAATTCACTATCAATAGCTGATGAGCCATTTTTTTGTTTAAATAATAAAGTAAGTTTAAATGTTTCACCTATATATACATCACTCTTATCTACAAATAATTCTAATACATAGTCCTTATCTTTGGCTCCAATTACAGCTCCAACCTTTAAACTTACTTTATTACTAAGCTCTGTTTTTCCTGATATATTTACTTCCATAGCTGGGATTACACAAGTTTTTTGTGGTATAAACTTATAAGATAATACATATGATCTACTAAAGTTTCCATTTATCATATTTATACTAGTTTGAGAAGATGTAGAGATTACATCAGTATCACATAATCTAGTTATATTTGGTCTGCTTACATCCTTACCACTGATTGTTAAAGAGTAAGTTACCATCTCTCCAAGCTCTACATTTGTTGAATCTACACTTGCTACAACTGATGCAAAAACTTGATATGGAAATAAAAATAATAATAAATATTTAATCAAAATAAAATCCTTTATATAAAATTACCAAGGTTTTGTATCCCTAGTTTGATATTGTTTTTGTTCTTTATTTAACTTGTACATATATGTATTTTTATTCATATTAAGTCTTTGCATCCATTTTTTTTCCTCAGCCTCACTCATCTTATCCTTAGATAATTTATTAAAGCCTTGTGACTTTTCTTTATTAAGTTCTTTTTTATTATCTTTTTTTAATTTTTTTAAATCTTGTTTTTTTTCTTTATTTGACTTGTCTTTATCTGAATTTTTTTCTTTTTCACTTTTCATATCATCTTCAGATTTTTGTTTATCCTTTGATTTTTTACTTTTTGAGCTATTTTTTTCATCTTTTGATTTATCTTTTTTATCTGATGATTTTTTTTGATTCTCATCGCTTTCTTTTTTACCACCATCTTTATTGTCTTGATTCTTTTTCTTATCTTTATTTTTCTTATCTTTATTTWTYTWAWCKWWMTTTTTWYGMKTTYWAWYWYWRKTTTTTTTATCTTGTWTTTTAGAATCTTGTTTTTGCTTCTCTAATATTTTTTTTACCATATTAAGATTATCTCTAGTTTGTTTATCTTCTAAAATTTTCAAAGATTTTTCATAAGACTTTACAGCATTTTGTAAATTTTTTTGTGAGCTCATTTTTGCATAAGAATTACCAATATTTGATAAATTATTAGCCCTTAGTTTTTTAGTATCAAAGGTAGCTTTTTTATACACCTCTAATGCCTCTTTATATTTTTTTTGTTTATATAATGAATTTGCTGCATTAAAATAAGCCTCATCATTTGAACTTTTGTTTGCATAATTATTATAAATATTACTAGACTTTTCAAACTCACCTTTTTTATATGCTTCTTTTGCCTCTTTTAAATCCATAAAGTCTAATAAACCTGCATGTAAATTTGGGCTATTTAAGGCTAAGCTACATAAGATAATAAGCGAAGGAATCTTAATACTTTGTCTTTTACCCATAGAGCTAGTAGCTATAAGAAGTAAAAATAAAGCAAAAGCAACTGGATAATAAAATAATGGTATAAACTTTTGTATCTCTTCACTTTTAAGTTCTTTTTCTTCACTTATATTTGTTATTTCTCTAAGCATAGCTTTTATATCTGATGAAGAGTTAGTAGCTTGTATATATACACCACCAGTTGATGTAGCCAAATTTGAGATATTTTCATTTAACTTTGAAACAATTATACTTCCATTAAATTTAATAAACTCTCCATTATCTAACTTAATTGGTGCACCTTTTTTTGTAGCTATGCCAAGTACAAAAATGACAATATCATTTTTTTTTGCCATCTCTATCTCTTTAGAAAAATCACTTTTATCCCCACCATCACTAAGAAGTAATAAATATTTTTTTCCATCTTTCTTACTAGTCTCATTAAATACATTTAAAACAGATAAAAAATCTGTGCCTTTTTCTGTTATTGAATCTGTATTTAACTGTTTTAATAAAAAACTAACTGCAGATGTATCAAAACTAAGGGGTGATACTAGATATGAGTTTTGGGCAAAGGCTATAACTCCAATTCTTTCATTTGGTGCCATATCTAAAAGTGTTATAGCTTTTTGTTTAGCTGATTGTAAGCGGTTTGGGTATATATCTGTAGCAAGCATTGAATCTGATATATCTAAGGCTATCATTATATCTGCACTTTTTGCTTTTATAAGGATTTTACCATCTTTAATAACTGGCTGGGCTAAGGCTAGAATCATAAAAAAAGCCATCAATAAAAATATAGCATTTCTTGCTTGAAGTGTTAAAGTATTTGCACTAACACGTAACTTTTCCATAACCTCTAAAGAGAAAAACTGAGCCTGAGTTTCTTTTTGTGTAAGAAGTAGTGCAAACAATATAAACAAAGGTGGATACATATAATATAAAAATTCTGGATGTAAAAAACTCATGATGTGCCCCTTTTATTTCTTAGATACACATAAAGCATTAGAGATAAAAGTGATATAAATAGTGGGTACATATAATAATATTTTAAGTAGGTAAAAGTCTCTGATTTTATTTCAGACTTTTCTAATTCATCAATTTTTTTATAAATCTTTTCAAGTTCTGCTGCACTAGATGCTCCAAAAGCCACACCACCAGTATAATCTGCAATTTTAAGTAATACATTTTGATTATATTCATGAGAATTACCAATTCCAATTGGATAAACTGTAATGCCCTCTTTTTTTGCCATATCCAAAGCTATATTTAGTGGAATTTTATCTATCTCCCTTGTGCTATAACCATCTGTTAAAAGTATAGCTACCTTAGATTTTGATTTACTCATCTTTAAAAGATTTACACCCTGGGCTAAAGAGGTATTTAATGCTGTATATTTTCCAGCCATGCCTATATATAGTTGTGAGACTATTTTGTTTAAAATATTTGCATCATAAGTTAATGGTGATGCTATAAACGAGTACTGACCAAAAACTACAAGTCCAATATTGTCACTTTTTCTCTCTTTTATAAAATCATTTACAATATTTTTAACAACATCAAATCTAGTTAAAGCAAGATTAGATTTATCAAAACCTTGTGCCTTCATAGATTCTGATGCATCTAAAATTAATGCTATCTCATATCCATCCCTTGGCTCTAACTCATATGGTTCATCTTTTACTGGACTCATAAAGGCTAAAATCAACATTATTATTCCAAGCCATCTTAATAATAATAAAAGTTTAGATGCCGAAACTGACTGTTTAATAAATTGGCTTGTATGAGGAAAGTAGATAGATGGTACTTTCATCTTACATAAGGTAGCACAGGCTACGAAAACAAAGATTATAAAAATAAGTCTAGGGAACTCAAAATAAAGTCCATCAAACATCAATCATATCCTTGTAAAGATTTATATATCCTAATACTTCCTTATCAAATAAATCTACATTTTTTTTATATTTATATAGCTCTAATCTATAAATAAGATTATTATACATCTCTAAATGTCTATCACTATCATCTTTAAAGGTAGCTCCATACAAAGTTATAGCATAAGCTGCATCTTTTGTCTTCGTTAAATCAACAGAGTGAATGAGTTTGTAATGCTCTCTTTTTTTATTGTATTTATTTTTATTTTTTAACCATTTATATATTAGATAAGATATAGATAGTATTAAAAATAGACTAATAAAACTAATAGCTAAAAAATAGTATAAGGAATATTCATTTACATCTATTATAGGTTTTATATCATGAAGTGGTATATCGTAACTCTGTACTTGTTGTGATTTCATCTATCTACCCTCAAAAAGTCTACGTAACTTAACACTTGGAATTGAATCTGTATAAATTTTTGTAAATCTAATTTGATGTTTATGCATAGTATCATATAGTTTATGGTCATGCTCTAAAACTTTTTTGCTATATGCTTTTACACTAGACTTATTAAAATCACCTTCTAAAACCGCAGCAGATTCTGGGTCAACTAATGATGAAAAACCCATCTCAGGTGGATTTTCTTCCAACTTGTCCCTTATTATTACGCAAATCACTTCATGTTTTTTTGCTAATAATTTAAAGTCTGGTATTTCAAAAAAATCACCTACAATTATTATTAATGATTTTCTTTTTAGCCTTTTGTATAAAGTATCAGCTACTAGTTTAAAATCTACTTGTTGATTTAGTGCATCAAAATTTAAAATCTTAGCTACGTTTTTTTGAATCTGATGTATCTTTTTACTAGGTTTAGAGTTTGACAGCATCTTATTTGTAAAAATATATGAACTTAATAAGTCACCATTTTTTAAGGTAGAAAAACTTAAAATTGCATTTACATCAGCTATTACTTCTTGTTTGAATTTTTTTGAACCAAAGTGAACACTACCGTTTAAAATAGAAACTAATACTACATTTAGTTCCCTCTCTTCACGAAATATTTTTATAAATGGTTTTTGCATTTTTGCTGTAATATTCCAGTCAATATTACGAATATCATCACCATGTTGGTACTCACGAAGTTCTATAAAGTCGTAACCCTCACCTTGAAATATTGATGGATTGTTTCCAACCATTTCAGAAAAAACTTGGCGACGTGCACGGACTAAAATCTTTTGTAGTTTACTCATCTTAAACCTAAGGAAGGACTACAGTCTCTAATACTTTTTGTATAATATCATCGATAAGTATACCTTCAGCTTCTGCCTCATAAGTTAAAACTATACGGTGCCTCATCAACTCTTTTGCAATATATGCAACATCAACTGGTGTTACAAAGTCTTTTCCACGCATAAAGGCCATAGCCTTAACTGCTTTAAACATATCAATGCTTACACGTGGTGATGCTCCAAACTGTATATACTCTTTTATCTCAGATAAACCATAATCATCAGGCTTCCTTGTTGCATTTACAAGCTCAATAATATACTTCTCTACCTGCTCATCAATATGAATATTTTTAATTGTCTGTTTTAATTCAAGTATATCTTCTTTTGATAATACAGGTTCTATAGTTTCAAAATTTCCACTTGATATCCTACGTGCAATCTCTAACTCTTCATCTTTAGTATTATAATCCACTACAATTTTAAGCATAAAACGATCAAGTTGAGCTTCTGGAAGTTGATATACACCCTCTTGTTCAACTGGATTTTGCGTAGCCATTACAAAAAATGGAGGATCAAGTTTAAAACTGGTATCACCTAAGGTCACCTGTCTTTCTTGCATAACTTCAAGTAAGGCAGACTGAACTTTTGCTGGCGCACGATTGATTTCATCTGCTAATAATAAGTTGGTAAATATAGGGCCTTTTTTAATCTTAAAACTATTGTTTTGAGGGTCATATATTTCAGCACCAAGTATATCTGATGGAAGTAGGTCTGGAGTGAACTGGGCACGCTTAAAGTTTAGTCCTAAACTCTTTGCTATTGCATTTACAGTTGTAGTTTTTGCGAGTCCTGGTACACCCTCTATTAAAATATGACCCTCACATAAAAATGCAATCAAAAGAGAATCTATCATTTTTTCTTGTCCAACAACTACCTTAGCTACTTCTTTTTTTAGCTTATCAATCTTAGAAATCATAAAACACACACCTTTACCTTAATTAGCAAAAGTATAACTAAGAGTGGTTAATGATTAACTACAAGTCTAAGATATAATTCACAAGATTTTGTATCTATCCAAATATCTTAAATGTAAGTAAAAATAAAAGTAAACTTTTAATAAAAACTATTTATCTTACCAAGCTACTGACTTATTGCTGCCACGTTTTCCAATCACACGTTCATCTTCCCAAATAGCAAGACCAGTATTAATATTTGTTAAAGAGAGCTGAAAATAATACTCAATACGTTGAGTTGATTTATCTACACGAATATTACGTTGTATGATTTTTCCAGACAGACTTAAATCTGGTGCAATCATTTGACCTTTTTTAGCTATAGTTTTTTGTTTAAATTCCTCATTTAAACGAAGTTCTTTACGGGTCTTAAAAGCCATCTTATCTTCAGCACCATTAATACCTACAGCTGTAGTTACAACTACCTTTCCGCTTCTAAGAAGTCCGACTCTTATTTTTTTTNATAAGTAAATCAGTATCTATATGTTGCATAGTATCATTAATTATTCTAGATACTACCAATACATAAGGTAAGCCATCTGGTTTACTTACAGCACCTGATGATATCAAAGATGCGACCATATCCCCAGCAGCTGATTGAAAATCACGATAATCAAGTGCAAGCACAGCCTCACCCTTATCTTGATTCATATCTATATTAGTAGTGGGTGTAGTACATCCACTAAATAATGAGACTGCTAAAGCTAAACCTATAACCCATCTGATTGTTGATTGCATATTACTTCCTTTTCTTTTCTTATATATATACGAAATGTTTTCGCTTTTGTACTTGGTGATATTGCATTTATATAAAATGTTTGTTCTGCATAAGATGGCACAGATATCCACTTAGATAAAATTGAATCAATTTTAAACCCATCTCCATCAAGCCAAATTATACGATATTCTAAAAGCTCATACGAGGATGAACTATTATATCCCTTTACCTGAGCCTTCATAAAGCCATCTGATTTTTTTAATCCTTTTATATCACTGATTGATATATTTGAACTAGCACAGCCGTTTATTACCTTAACTTTTTGTTCTGGCTTTACTTCATTAGTGCAGGCACTTAAAAATAATAATGCTACTAAGATGCTTATAATTACTTTCATTTATATCTCCTTTAAAAATTAATAACCGAAATACTTGGTTTAGACTTTGAAGTTGGTATCCTTACATATACTATAGAGTATTGTGCATCCTTAGCTAAAGTTACATTTATATTATGTCTACCAGCTTGAAGTTCTAACTTATGATTTTTTGGCATTTTAACCTTAGCTACTTGAAAATCTTTTGGCATTGTATCCCATACTCTAGTATCAGCCTGCGTAGTAGCAAACTGAAACATACTCATAGCTAGACCAAGGTATTCGTTTTTTTGATGTATTTTATACTGAGCATATGTTTTAACAAATGTTGAAAGCAATGCTCTTTGTAAAATATCATTATATGAATATTTAAACTCTGTTAAAATCACCCTATCCATATCAGATACAAGTTCAGTAGTAGCTATAACTTTATTATGACTTAATATATTCATATCAGCTGTAGCACGGCTTCTTGTTTTCATATACGGCAGAGCAATTCCAGTATATGTAACACTATCTGAGACTAAATAAACTGGAATATGTACCTTATATTGTTTTTTTATTGGACCTAAACCATTCTCATATATTACCCATACATATTTTTCTTTTTTTCTTTTTCCAGCTAATATATTTTCAACCATCAAAAAATCAGATTCAACTACCTCACATTTTGGCATCATACCGTAGGTCTCTTTTAAAAGTGAAGCTGCCTTTGTATAGTCACCATCAATAATAAAATATAGACCAGCTAAATAAGTTGTAAATGGATTAATAAAATCTGGATATGCCTTAAATACGTAAAGACTTGAATAGTTTCGTCTAATAATACTTTGTGTTTGTCTACTTTCTAAGGTCTTAGCAAAACTTTTTCCCTCTTTTTGTCTCTTTTTTTCATTTAAAGCGTCTTGCTGCTTTGAAATTAACTGTGCATAAGTATCTTTAGCTCTTCTTTGGCGGTCTATTGCACGATTTAACTCAACTCTAGCCTCTGAGAATTTACCACTAGCCATATAATTTAATGACTTATATGTATTTATCATCACAGCATCTGTAATCGTGCCCTGATAGTCAACTACAGAATCATTTAAAATAATCTTAGCTAAGTAATCACTTGTAGTACTTGAAAGTGTATCTTCACGATGGTATTTTATGATATTTTCTGCATCATCAAATAAATTTATACTTTTTTCATAATCTTTTGCATAAAATAAGTTATTTCCAGCTTTTAATGTAGCTAATAAATTTGATTTATCAATATCTAGGTCTGTATCTATGTTATTTAAGGCTAAATCAGCAGCCTCTTTATAATGTCCAGCTGCAAACTTATTACTTTGTTCTAATTTATGAGTCATATCTATACCCACTGAGGACGCCATATTTGACATACAAGCAGAAAACAATAAAGGTAGTATGCATATACTTAGTATTTTAATTTTTTTAATCATTAAATATTCTCCAATTTAAAAAACTTTAATTTACACTAAGTATATTAAATAAATACTTTTAAGAGCTAAAAATAGACTTTTTCGCTTGAGCTAATGATGTAATCTGCTTATTTTCTATCTCTTTTATAATTTTATCATATTTTATGCAATCTTGTAGGACTAAGATTATAAGTAATTCATCTAAAGATTTAACATTATTGAGCTTTTCTTTAAATAATATACTATCATTATCTATAGTTTTTTCTTTTTTAAACTTTATTTTTGCTAATATAAATCCAGAAATAAAACTTAAAATAAGATACAGATAATCATAAGAAAATTCAAATATCTCTTCTTCTTTATCTAATAAGTTTTCTTTTTCATAAGCCTTAGTTACCTTTACATCTATCTTTTTTATTATTAAGTTTTTTTTCAAAGCATCTTCTGGATTCATATACTCAATTTTAAACTCTTCAATACTAAAGTCTTTATCAGCTACAAAGGCAAATTTTTGGCTCCAAGTACCAGTATATCCCTGCTTAGTTAAACTTAGCTCTTGTGTTGGTTTTTGTGAGAATACCTTTACATTATTTATATCAAATTTTATATCTTTTATATCTTGAAAATTACCACTACCATTTATCTTGATTTCTAAATGAAAAGGTGAAAATGCTTTTTTAATTAACTTATCTTTTTTAATTTTTATATTAAAATCACCTAAAAGACTAGACTTAGATTCTTGTATATTTACACTTAAGAGTTTTTGCTTTAAATATGTATTAAAGAACTGTTCCATCTCCATATCATTATCCATGCCACCAGTTAATTCAACTATAGAATCTTGGGTAGTTTTTTTCATAACTACATCAAAGTCAAAGTCAACTTTCCCTTTTTCTTTAACATAAGCTATATATTCATAAGTATTTATTCTTTTATTATTTATTATTTTTTCATCTTCTTTTAAAACTAAGATATTATATTTTTCAAATTTACCTATGGGGTTAAAGTCAATTGTATATAAACTACCACTATCATTAAATTCACAAATATATTTTAAATAAATTGGCTCATTGATAAATGCACTTTTTTTATTAATACTAGCACTCCACTTATATTCTGAAGCTATTAGCTGTATATTAAATATTATAAAAAGATATAAAAAAAATTTACCAAGGTTTATCTTCATTAACTACTCTCTTATTTATTAATTCATATTGTTTTGAACTTAATTTTGCTTTTGCATTATTTAAATTTACTTGTACATCAGAGTTATTTTTTTTCTTTGTATCATTTGCCCCACTACTTGCACTCGCTTTTACTTTCATATTTGAGCTGCCACCTTCTTTTTGTTTTTTTGAATTTTTTCTTTTTTTTGCAATTGATGACTTTTTTGATGCTTTTTGCTGACCAGTACTCATTTCCTGTTTAACACCCACATCTTTTATATAATTTAAATTTTCATCAGCCTCTTTTGTATAAAGTAAGGTTAATGATTTTAAGTAAGCCTCTCTAGCTTTTTTAAACTCCTGTAGACGGACTAAAGAGTTTGCAATATTATAATAAACAATGGATTTAAACTCTGCTTTAGATGATTTTACTCTTTTATAATTATCTAGTGCTTTTTCATACTCACCAGATTTATAATATCTACTAGCCTTATTAAAAGCAGCCCGATTTTCATCTAAAGTATCAATTATATACTCCTGTAAATCAGCATTTAAGTTCATCCCAAATAATAAGAAAAAAGCTAAAACAAACTTTTTTAAACTTGTTATGCCTATTAAAAATATTATAATTGCCAATACTATAAAATAATAAAAAAGTTCAAGATTTTTCATCACTATCACATCACTTTTTTTATCATCTTGTCTTTGAGAATATAGAGCAGTTAAGAGTACATCTAAACTTTTTGTATAAACTCCATTTGTTGCATCTGAAATCTTTTTTATAGCTGTGTTTTCACTACTAACTACAATATCACCAAGCTCATCTTTTAAGAGTCCCCCATTATCAAGAAGCAATGTACCACCATATTTTGTAGCTAGCATAAAAATATTTATAGTCATAAGATTTTGTTTTGCAAAAATAGCCTCAGATTCATAGTCAAAATCATCAGCACCATCACTAAGTATAACTACACTCAATCTCTTTGAATCAGACATTTTTCTAGCTAATTTCAAGGCTGGCATAACATCACTACCTTTTGTGATTAGCAAATCAGTATCAAGGCTATTAAATAAATGAAGTAATAGTTCACTATCAGATGTTAAAGGTGAAAGTATTATTGCATTTGTTGTAAATCCAAGTACTCCAAATCTAGTTTTATGCTCTATTTGAACCAAATCTTTTAAAATATTTTTTGCTTTTTCTAATCTTGTAGGTTTTATATCACTTGCTTGCATAGAGTATGATAAATCCACTGCTATAACTACATCATTTAAAACCTGCTTATTTTTTGTAGGCTCTTGCTCAATTATAGGTCTAGAAATTGCGATAATAATAAAAATAAAGGTAAATATATAGGCATATAATCTAAAACTTAATGATTTATAATGCTTATATATAAAAATAGGTGTCAATAATATAAGTAAGAAAAAAGCTTCTGCATATAAAAAACTCACCTTTTTATCTCCCTGTATACTAAAAACAAAAGTAAAAAAGCAGCTAAAAGTAAAAATATCCAATAATAATACTCTTTTAAAATATATTCTGAACTTTTTATCTTTGATGATTCTAACTTATCTATTTTTTCATATATTTCTTGCAACTCTTTTGCAGATACTGCTCTAAAAAACTCACCATTACCATCTTTTGCAATTTCTTTCAGTAAGGCCTCATCAACCTCACCTTTTTTCCCAATAGCAATTGTATATACTTTTATATCTTTTTCTTTTACATATTTCATTGCATCTTTTGGTGAGATACTACCACTATTATGTTCACCGTCACTAAGGAGTATTATAAGTTTACTTTTTGCAGTAGAGAGTTGAAAGGCTCTTACACTAAATAAAAGTGCCTCCCCTATAGCTGTATTTTGACCAGCCATACCTTGGGACATATATGAAAGCATATCCACTACTATTTTTTTTTCATAAGTGATTGGTGATGCAATAAAAGCAAAATCACCATACATAACTATACCAATATTATCACTTAGTCTTTTTTTTATAAACTCACTAGCTATCATTTTACTAAGTTCAAAACGAGTAAGTCTTTTACTATTACTTAATTCATCTTCATCATCAAAACCAGAAGAGTTCATAGACCCACTAGCATCAAGGGCTAAGACTATATCTTTTCCATGTCTATTTAAAGGGGAAAATTTATCTATTATTATTGGAGAAGTAAGAGCTATAAAAAGAGATATAAAAATAAGTATCTTTATAATCCATTCTAGTTTCAAAAAATTCTTTTTAGCAGATAAAAAATGTAAATGCACAAATATTTTTGGTTTTGTATACTCTTTACATTTATACAAACAATAAATTATAGGAAATAATAGCAATATCAAATAACTATATTCAAAACTTATGAAATTCATAATATATTTTAGCAAAATATATACAAAGAGAGGATAATTGTAGTTAAAATCAACAAATTAATAAATATATGTGTATAAATGGTTTTTTATCTTGACATATAAGTTAAATTTGCCTATAATTCCCGTCCACAAACAGAGATGTTTGATTTTGTCTTGTTAGCTCAGCTGGTAGAGCACGTCACTTTTAATGATGTGGCCGATGGTTCGAATCCATCACAGGACACCATTTTTTTGTTATTTGCACTTCAGTTTAAAGCTCACGTACTAGTTGTACGCTTCACTTGAAACTTCAGCATAACTAACTAAAAAACCAACTACAAAAGTGGCCCCGTCGTCTAGCGGTTAGGATCCATGGTTTTCATCCATGTCACAGGAGTTCAATTCTCCTCGGGGTCACCAACTTTTATACTTAACTTCCTATTTTAAAGACTTTACTAAGATTAAAAACAAGAACATAACTTTTTTATACATATTTTTGTCACATACAGATGGCGTTTTTATAACTTTGCGCCATTAGATTAATAAAATTAGCTTGAATAAATGTTACAAAAGTAAACAATATCATTAATATAAATTTAATATTAAATCCTTTTATTAAAAAAGAATATTTTATAATTATAATATTAGCATATATTCTTATAAAAAAGAATTAGTTAAATAATTTTCAGTATTGAAACTAATAAGGATGTAATGTGAGATTAGTATCAAGATTAGCACTAAGTATTATATTGACACTTTCAACAATATATGCAAGTGAAGAAGTTCCAACACAAGAAGAAGTCTCCAAACTTTATGTATCCACATTTAACCGTGCACCTGATAGTTCTGGACTTGATTATTGGCTTAATAATTCAAAGTTAAAGTTAAGTGAAATAGCTTTAAGCTTCTCCTACCAACCAGAGACTCAAAATCTCTATCCTGATTCAATAACAGATAAAGAGTTTATAAACCTAAGATACCAATTTCTTTTTAACCGAGATGCAGATAATGCTGGTATGCTTTACTGGTTAGCTGAATTAAATAATGGCAGAATAAACAAAGATAGATTTATCCTAGCTATGATAAACGGAGCATTAGATT
>NVUO01000023.1 GCA_002733155.1 Sulfurimonas sp. | reverse complement strand
AGGTCGCTGCCTAGTTGGTCATTTTTACTTCATATTTATACTAAAAAATCTTACTCACGTACAATAATAGTACACTTCGCAATCTTTTTTAGCATAACTTTTACTTTTACTTTTACTTATAATCAAATAATTTACTTAATTAATCTTACTATTTATTTAACATAGATACAATACAAATAATAACTTTTACGAGTAAATTACGAAGTAATTAAGGAAATATATATGAAAAACTATATTAAAAATCAAATTAAAGAATCATACGAAACTAAACAAACTATTTATTCAGACGAAAAACTTTTAGATAAAATTCAAAAAGTATGTGAATTATGTGTTAAATTATACAAAGGTTCCAATAAAACTATCTTAGCTGGTAATGGCGGTAGTGCGGCAGATGCACAACATATTGCAGCTGAATTAGTTGGAAGATATGGTTTTGATAGACCATCTATACCTTCTTTAGCTTTAACTACAGATACATCAAATCTTACAGCTATTGGAAATGATTATGGATATGATAAGGTTTTTTCTCGTCAACTAGAAGGTATGGGTCAAGATGGTGATATTTTTATAGGCATATCTACATCTGGTAATTCAAAAAATATTATTAATGCATTTGAAGTAGCTAAGGATAAAAATATTACTACTATAGCTTTAACTGGAAAAGATGGTGGTAAAATGGCTAGTATGGCTGATATTGCCTTGATAGTACCATCTAATTCTACTCCTCGTATTCAAGAATCTCATATATTAATTGGACATATTATTTGTGATATTATTGAAAAAGAGATATTTGCTAATGGTGTTAATTAACAGATATGCTTAAAGCCCTTTTTTTAGACAGAGATGGTGTTATAAATATAGAAAAAAAATATTTATATAAAATAAAAGACTTTGAATTTATAAATGGTATTTTTGATTTATGTAGATATTATCAAAATCTTGGATATATTATAATAGTGGTGACTAATCAGTCTGGCATTGTTAGAGAACTTTATAATGAAGATGATTTTAATAAATTGACATCTTGGATGATAAAAGATTTTTTTAAACATGATATAAAGATACATAAGGTTTATTTTTGTCCACATCATCCTGATATTAGTGGAGAATGTGATTGCAGGAAACCAAAGCCTGGTATGTTGATAAAAGCTCAAAAAGAATTTAATATTGATCTATCAAAATCAATATTAATTGGTGATAAACAAAGAGATATTGATGCTGGTATAAATGCTGGTCTTAAACTTACTTATCTTTTTGATGAAAAAAAACTAATAAAAAACTCATCTGCGACAAAAATAGTTTCAACACTAGGGGATATATATAATGTTAATACTAAATAGTGGTGGTACCTTTAATAAAAGATATAATACATTAAATGGTGAACTTGAAGTTCCATATGATAATGAAGCTATAAAAACTATACTAGAGAGTACTGAGGCTAATTTTGATTTAGCTGGTATTATATATAAAGATTCACTTCAAATGACTATGGATGATAGAAAGATGTTAGCTTCAATTATTATGCAATCTAAGGATGATGTATTTGTTATAGTGCACGGTACAGATACTATGAGTGAAACTGCAGAGTTTTTAAGTGGAATATTTGACGATAGGGCYATAGTGCTGGTTGGTGCTATAAAACCGTTTGAGATAGATAATATAGAATCTAGTTTAAATCTTGGTATGGCTATAGGCTTCGCTACTGGCGTAGATGAATATGGTACTTATATTTGTATGAATGGTTATGTTAAACCTTGGGATAAGATATATAAAAATACAAAATTTGGGAAGTTTGAACTTGTCAAATAAGATAGCTTGTTCACATTGTTCACTTAAATTTGATAAATCTGTACTTATAAGAGATGAGCAATACTATTTTTGTTGTTCTGGTTGTCAAGGTGTATTTCAGCTTCTGAATGATGAGGGACTTGATAGTTTTTATGTAAAAACTTCAAATGTCACACTAAGCCCTCCAAGTTCTATGTATGAAGATTCAAGTAACTTTAACTCTTCATTTTTTTATGATAAATTTGTAAAAGTAAATTCTGATGCTTTTTCTGAGGTCTCTTTAATTATTGAGGGTATCCATTGTTCAGCCTGTGTATGGTTAAATGAAAAAGCCTTACATAAACTAGATGGTGTAATTGAAGTCAATATCAACTTTACTAATAATAAGGCTACTATAACTTGGATAGATGAAGTTTTAAAGTTGTCTGAGATTATTGATATGATACGTGCAATCGGATATAACGCTTTTGCTTATGATGCCTCGACACAAGAATTATATATTAACAAACAGAGAAAAGAATATTATTTAAAAATGGCTGTAGCTATTTTTTCATCTATGAATATAATGTGGATAGCTGTTGCACAATATGCTGGATATTTTTCAGGAATGACTGAGGATATAAAAACTATTTTAAATATAGCTGAAGGCATCCTTGCAACTCCAGTTTTATTTTACAGTGGCTGGGTGTTTTTTCGTGGAGCCTATTTTGGTTTAAAAACTAAAATAATAAATATGGATTTACTAGTTGCTACTGGTGCTTCATTTACTTATTTTTATTCTATTTATGTAACTTTTTTACAAAAAGGTGAAGCTTATTTCGATTCCGTAAGCATGATAATTACATTTGTTTTAATAGGTAAATTTTTAGAGGTATTAAGTAAAAAAAATGCTGTAGATACTCTTGATATACTTAGTAAGAATATTCCAAATGAAGTTAATCTTCTTTTAGATGGTTTGCTTGTTTCATCTAAATTATCAGAGGTTAAAGTTGGAAATATAGTTGTTGTATCTTCAGGTGAGAGAATATTATTAGATGGTGAGATTATAAAAGGTAATGGCTCCTTTGATGAATCTAGTTTAACTGGAGAGAGTGATTTTATATATAAAAATATATCTGATAAGGTTATTAGTGGTACTACTAGTATAGATGCAGATATACATTATAAGGCTACAAAAGATTTTGAACATTCTACCTTATCTAATTTAGTTATTTTATTAGAATCTGCTATAAATAAAAAACCTAAGATTCAGCAGATGGCAAATAAACTATCTGAACATTTTTCATCAGCTATACTTCTTTTTTCTTTTTTAACATTTTTAGTTTGGTGGTTATGGCCACATAGTTTTGAGGTTTCTTTTATGATTGGAATATCAGTAATTGTAATAGCTTGTCCATGCGCCTTAGCCTTAGCTACTCCTGTAGCTACCTTAGTTGGACTTAGCTTAGGTGTTAAGCGTGGTATACTTTTTAAAGAGGCAGCTTTATTAGAAACTATGGCTAAGGTAGATGTTATAGTATTAGACAAGACTGGTACATTAACTATGGCAAAACCTGAGGTTATAAAAGAATCTATATATGAAGATTTTGATATAAATATTTTATACTCATTAGTTAAATCTTCAAATCATCCAGTATCTTTTTCTATACAAAGTTATATAGAATCTAAACATGGGGATATAAAAGAGATTATTTTTGATGTTTATGAACAATCACCAGCCTTAGGTATAAGTGCTAAATATAATAAAAATACGATTTTAGGTGGAAATTTAAAACTTTTAAATAAAAATAATATAGATGTGGAATATAAAAGCTCGGGGACTGTATTTTATTTTAGCATAAATACAAAACTTATGGCTGTATATGATTTAAGAGATAAGGTTAAAGACAACGCTAAAGAGATAATAGGTAACTTTATAAAAAGAGACTTAGATGTAGTGATGTTAACAGGTGACAATAAACATAGTGCAAGCTTAGTTGCTAATGATTTAAATATAAAAAAGTTTATTTATGAACAATCACCTGAGGACAAGGCGAATTATATTAGCAGATTAAAAGAGAATAATAAAACTGTAGTAATGGTAGGTGATGGTATTAATGATATTTTAGCATTAGCTCGTGCGGACATTGGTATAGCTATGGGTAATGGGAATGATATAGCCGTTGATGTTGGAGATGTGGTATTGTTAAATGATAGTCTTAAGTCTTTAGAGGATGCTTTAAAAATATCCAAAACTACATACGGATTAATAAAACAAAACCTTATTATCTCATTGTTGTATAATGGGATTACAATTCCACTCGCTATGGCTGGATATGTAATACCATTAATAGCTGCTATTTCAATGAGTGTAAGTTCATTACTTGTAGTAGCTAATTCTATGAGAATTAGATATAAATGGAATAAATAAATTAATGAAATCACTGAAAAATATTTTTTAGTATAAAAAGGAACTTTTAAATGGATAGTTGGGTTATAAGCATGATGCTTAGTGTATCTATATTTTTAGGTGCTATAGCTTTATTTGCTTTTCTTTGGGCTGTTAAAAGTGGTCAATTTGATGATGAAGAGAAGTTTTTAAATGCTACAAAATTTGATGGTGAAGATGAATTAAATGATGCTATAAGACAAGAAAAAAAGAAAGAAGCTTTAAAAAAAAATTATAAACCTGAATAAGTTTATTAAAAGAAGATGAATTGCCAATAAAGGCAATTCAGTTAGGACTATTTGCCTATAGTTTTAGCAAAAGCATCTAATTCAGCATCAGAATATTTAGCAACTTGACCTTTCATAAGACCTTTCATTGCTTTACCGTATGTTCCAGCTTTATAACCTTTAAGCGCAGTAGCTATATCTGCATGACTCATGTGAGCAACAACTTGAGATTTACCCAAAGCTTTTTTCTCAAAGTTTTGACCATGGCAGCCTTTACAAGCACCAGCGTTTACACCAGCCATTAAAGCAGTAGTTGCAGCTAATGCAACGATTGAAGTAACGATTATTTTCATATTGTTTCCTTAAGATAAAATTTCGTTATGATTATAGTCATATGTCTCTTAAATACATGTTAATAGATAATTAGGTATCATTTCATTAAATAAAATAAGGTATGACGGGTAGATGAGATACATAAATGATGATTTAAGAGATAAAACAATATTAATTACAGGCGGTGCTGGTTTTATAGGCTCTAATTTAGCATTATACTTTCAAAATTATCATCCAGATGCTGAAGTAGTAGTCCTTGATAGCTTTAGAAGTACTAAAACATTGTCAAATGGAAATCTTGTAAGTTTTGGTCATTTTAAAAATTTACTCGGCTTTAATGGAGAGATTATCGGCGGTAATATTAATGATATTGATTTATTAAAAAATTTAAGAAATGAATATAAATTTGATTATATTTTTCATGAAGCAGCTATCTCTGATACAACAGCGCAAGAGCAAGACTTGATGATAAAAACAAATGTAAATGCTTATAAAGATTTGTTAGAGTTAGCTATATCACACAATGCAAGTATGATTTATGCATCATCTGCTGCTACTTACGGTAATGCACCATCCCCACAAACTGTTGGTAAAGAATCCCCTCAAAATGTATATGGTTTTTCTAAATTAAGTATGGATAATTTAAGTTATAGATATATGAAAAAAACTGATATATTAATTGTGGGACTTAGATATTTTAATGTTTATGGAGCGAGGGAGTACTTTAAAAATACAACATCATCTATGGTATTGCAGTTCGGACATCAGCTTCTAGCTGGTAAAAATCCACGTCTTTTTGAAAATAGCGATAAAATTCTTCGTGATTTTATATATGTAGAAGATATTATACAAGCAAATGTGAAGGCTATGCAAACTTCTAAAAGTGGTGTTTATAATGTTGGCACAGGCAAGGCTAGAAGTTTTCAAGATATAGTAGATATTTTACAAAAAGAATTAGGTACAAATCTAAGCTGTGAGTATATAAAAAACCCTTTTGTAGGTAGTTATCAGTTTCATACACAGGCTAATATACAAATAACAAAAGATACACTTGCTTATGAACCAAGGTTTGAAATGGAAGATGGAATTAAAGCATATGTAAGTGAAATAAAAAAAGTTTATGAAGAAGAAATAAAATAATGAATTTCTTAAAAAGTTTTACTCCTAAAATACTTGTTATTGGTGATTTGATGATTGATCATTATTTATGGGGTAGCTGTGAAAGGATATCACCAGAAGCTCCTGTTCAGGTTGTAGATATTGATAAAGAGACAACTATACTCGGCGGTGCCGGAAATGTTGTAAACAACCTTGTAGCTCTTGGTGCTGATGTAAGTGTAAGAAGTGTTATTGGTAATGATAATATTGGTAATGAGCTTTTAGATATGCTAAAAAAAATAGACGTAGATACAAAAAATATTTTTATACAAGCTAATAGAAAAACCTCTAAAAAAAGTAGGGTTATAGCTAGTTCTCAACAGGTTCTTAGATATGACAAAGAATCAAAAGAGGATATACTAAAATCATCTGTAAAGAGTATTTTAGACTCTTTATCAGGTGCTATAAGCCAATATGATGTCATTATATTGTCAGATTATGGTAAGGGTGTTTTAACTGAAACATTATGCCAAGGTATTATTAATTTATCGAATGAAAATAATGTAAAAGTGTTAGTAGATCCAAAAGGGCATGATTTTATAAAGTATAAGGGTGCATATCTTTTAACACCAAATAAAAAAGAGGCTATCCTAGCTACCAAAATTGATATATGTAATAAGCAAACATTAAAAGAAGCATTACTTAAATTAAAAAAAGAGTGTGACTTAGATATATCTCTAATAACTCTTTCAGAAGATGGAATTGCCACTTATGATAAAGAGTTGAAAATTTCACCAACTGTAGCAAAAGAGGTGTTTGATGTTACAGGTGCTGGTGATACTGTTATAGCATCGATTGCATATGCAGTTAGTGCAGGTAAAGGTATAGATGAAACTGCTGCTTTTGCAAATTTGGCAGCTGGTGTAGTTGTAGGGAAAATTGGATCAGCTACTGTAACACTTGATGAAGTTGAAGAGTATGAGGCATTGTTGCATAAAAGTACATCAGATGCACATATTAAGACTTTTGATGAAATATTTGAAATTGTTTCAAGATGTAAAAAGAATGGTAAAAAAATAGTTTTTACAAATGGTTGTTTTGACATACTTCATGTTGGACATGTTAAATATCTTCAAATTGCAAAAGGTTTTGGTGATGTATTAATAATAGGGCTTAATTCTGATGAATCTGTAAAAAGACTAAAGGGGGAGAGTCGCCCTATTAATATTGCTAAAGATAGGGCTTATCTACTTGCAGCACTTGAGGCTGTTGACTTTGTAGTGCCATTTGAATCTGATACTCCACATGATTTGATTAAGATGCTAAGCCCAGATACACTTGTAAAAGGTGGGGATTACAAGGGTAAAGAAGTTGTTGGAAGTGAGTTTAGTGGCGAGTTAAAATTAGTTGATTTTGTGCATGGAAAAAGTACTACTAAAACAATAGAAAAGATTCAAGCTACTTAAATATCCAAGTCTTTAACAGCCTGAATTACTTCTTGTGAAGTGATGCCTTTCATGCAATCATGATGCTTAAGCGGACACTCTCTTTTTACACAGGGTGAACATTCTAAGTCATGTCTAATGATTTTCCCTTTTGGATTTTTCCATGGGTATGTTTGTTTATATTCAGTTGGTCCAATAATGGCGATAGTAGGAACCTGATAAGCAGCTGCTATATGCATGGGACCACTATCATTAGTAAGCATTAAAGAACATCCTGCAATATTAGCACATAACTCTTTTACACTTGTTTTTCCAGCTAAGTTAATATAGTTTTTAACTCCCAATGAAATTAATTCTTTTTCTATTTTATTAGCAATCTCCATCTCATTGGGGGCGCCTAAAATAATAATGTCATATTTATCACAATAATTTGCAGCTACCTTAGCAAACCTGTCTGGATACCATTGTTTAGCACTTCCAAATGCTGCTCCTCCGTTAATACCTAAGGTTTGTTTCTTAAATTTTATGGCATTTATATAAAGTTTACTAGGTGGTGTATATCTATCCCAATTATCAACATTTACCATTGCCAATTCAGCATATTGACGTGCAAGATGTTGGCTGTATTTATCTATCTTTGGTGTAAATGATAATAAAAATCTTGAATGCCAAGAATGTTTAGCTATACACAGAGTAGTACCAGTAAACTTTAAAAGAAGTGATGAATGAATTTGTGTTCTAAAGGTGATTGCTAAATCAAATTTACCAAGCTCTTTAGCAAGCTTATATGTAGCTAGTAATCTACTTTTTGCCTTTTTTGTTTCATCTACAACGGCTTTTTCACATAAAGGATGATGCTTTATTGCCTCTATAGATACATAACTACCAACAAAGGTAAATTTAACATCTGGATAATATGATGCTAAAAGTTCTATTGCTGAGCTTGCCATCACAGTATCACCAAGCCAGTTAGGCACTACTACTAATATTTTCATAGTGTGATTATATCTCATTCTCAATATAAATATATAAAGGGGATGAACCTATATTTAGTATATCATCATTTATTATCTCTCCATCACGCGAATATACTCTAAAAGAACTTTCATTTTTTAATGTATTTGTTTTTAGAGACCAGTGAATTTGAAGTAATGAATCATTAACTAGGCATTGCAAAATATAATAGTTTCTTTTTATATCTAATCTTAAAAATTGTGCACTTTTTAAATTTGCTAGCATAAATTTGTATGTTAGATAAGCTGAACGTTTTTTAATTCCATTTCTATTGTCAATTAGTCCATAACCTGGGGCTATTAGCTGGTGCCATGATACAGAGTTTACTTGTTGTGAAGCAAATGCTATAAGATAGTATCTAAGCATATAATCTGCATATAAACTTTCACTAACGCATTCAGCCTCACTTGTTGGTGCATATGGTGCTGTATTGGATATTGGCCAGTTTATCTCAGTTATATGTAAATCTTGGGATGTTTTAGGACTTAACCAAACCATTGTGCTAAGAAGAGCTATTTTATCAGATAGCGAAAAGCCCATTTGCATGTTTTCTGGTGCACCGCGTCTATCTACATAAAGAAGAGCAGATATTCCATCATAACGATACTTAAAGAAGTTAAAAAGGGTATGAGCTGTGAAAAGATACTCAAAATCTATAACTCCACTGCCTATTAGTTTTATTTTTTTAAATTCATTTTTTTTTAAATCATAAGCAACTTTAAAAAATTTACAATATTCATCAACTGAGAAAAAGCCCCATTTAGTTCTATTTATAGTTGAACCTATTTCAAAGATATCTATATATTCATTTAGTTCTAAAAATATTAAACGTAAATTTTTTTCTAAAAGTTTTAAGTCTTCAATATGTTCCCTATCTTGTAAAATTTTAAGTGTTATTTTTTTATTTTTGCATTTTTCTACAAAGTTTTTTAACTCATTAAGTGAATCCATTTCCCAAAGTTTTAAACGAAGTAAGATTCTATCTACATTTAAATCCTCTATAGATTGCAAAGTTATATCTTGTTCTTTTTGAAAATCAATACCAAGACAAAAAAAAGTTGATGAATTAACTGTTTTTCTTTTAATAAAAGGTAACATTATTGGGGAGAAGGGCAAAATAAAAATAGATATAAGAAATGTTTTTATTAGTGAAATAATCTCTTTTTTTCTTTTTTTCTTTTTAAATATTTTATCTTTTAAAGGGTATGGCTGATCGGAATAAGAATCCCAGTTAAATGGTTGTTTCATAAGGCGAATTATATCCTTTTTAAGTTAAAATGATAAAAATAATTTTGAGGAATTTTGTATTATGAAAATATCTGTTATAGGAACAGGTTACGTTGGGCTTGTAAGTGGAGTATGTTTTGCTCAAATGGGAAATAGTGTAATTTGTGTAGATACAGATGAAAAAAAGATACAGAACCTTAAAAATGGAGTGATTCCAATATATGAACCTTCTTTAGAAGATATGACTCTGCAAAACTATAAAAAACAGAATTTAAATTTCACTACTAACTCTAAAGAGGCTATACAAAGTGCCAATATAATATTTATAGCTGTTGGGACTCCAATGGGGGAGGATGGCAGTGCTGACCTTAAATATGTGCTTGAGGTTGCAAAAACTATAGGTAAATTTATAGATAAGTATACAGTTATTGTTGATAAATCAACTGTACCTGTTGGTACAGCAGATAAAGTTAAAAATACAATTCAAGCTGAACTTGATAAAAGAGAGATAAAAGTAGATTTTGATGTTGTATCAAACCCTGAATTTTTAAAAGAAGGTACAGCTATTAATGATTTTATGAAACCAGACCGTGTTGTAGTTGGTGCAGAAAATGATAAATCCATAGAGCTTATGCGTGAATTGTATAAACCATTTATGAAAAACCATGATAGATTTATAGCTATGGATATAAAATCAGCTGAGATGACAAAATATGCTGCAAATGCAATGCTTGCTACTAAAATATCGTTTATGAATGAGATGGGTCACATTTGTGAAAGAGTTGGAGCAGATATTAACCAAGTTAGAAATGGACTTGGAAGTGATAGCAGGATAGGTTATAGTTTTATATATCCTGGTTGTGGATACGGAGGAAGCTGTTTTCCAAAAGATGTTCAAGCCTTAGCGAAAACTGCTAAAGATTTTGGTTATATTCCAAAGATTTTAGATGCAGTTGAGGAAGTAAACTATCATCAAAAGTATGTAATATCAAATAAGATTATATCTAGGTTTGCAGATAATTTATCTGGAAAAACTTTTGGAGTATGGGGTCTTAGTTTTAAGCCAAATACTGATGATATGCGTGAAGCTAGTTCTATAACTATTATAAATGAACTTACTTCAAGGGGTGCATATATAGTAGCTTATGATCCAAAAGCTATGCATGAAGCAAAACATCATTACCTAAAAGATAATAAAAAAGTATCTTATGTTAATTCAAAATATGATGCTATAAAAGATGCCGATGCTTTGATTTTGATAACAGAATGGCAAGAATTTAGAAGCCCTGATTTTATAGAAATGAAAAAACTATTAAAAAATCCAATCTTTTTTGATGGACGGAATCAGTTTTCTAAAGATAAGATGAATGAATATGGTTTTGAATATTTCCAAATTGGGGTTAATTGATAAGCTTTAAAATTTTTATTTCATTACCTTTATTTATCAATTCAAATAATTGTTTGTTTTGATTATCAAGAACCATAGCTTGAATAAAAAATGAGTTAAATACTTTATTGTTACATAAAATAATATACTTATTTTTAAATACTAATGCATGATACTGTGAATTAATATGTATAGTTTTTATTTTACGTATATTTTTATTTACTATATGTATATCTTTAAGTGGCAAGTTCTTTTTGCCTACACTTATAATTTTTTTATTTATATCTAGTCTTATTTGTCTATTTGTAGTGTAATATATATTGTTTCTTAAACTTCTCAATTTATATATTTGCACAACCATATCTTTTTTATTTAAACCTGTTTCTAAGTCCATATTTGAAAAGCTAGATACTACTCTCATGATTTTGACCATTCTTGAATGAAAGAAAAAATAAATATCCTTTGTTTTTTCTGTGCTTTGATAGTTTTGTATTATATTTTCAATTTCTTTTGGTGAATTGTTTTTAAAGATATTTCTGCTTAGGTAACAATCTCTGCCTTGACATTGTTCCATGAAATACCTAGATGCTTTTGCCGTATAATCTTGAGAGCTAAATAGAAGTTTAGAAATTATATAGTTATCCTCAAAATGTTTTCCATTGTCTATGAGTGTATTTGCTTTTGTAAAATACCAAAGAGGCCAACCATAATCCCACCATGTTAAAATAAAATCTTTATTTGATATCTTTTTATCAAATTTATGTAATATATTTATAGATTGTGAAGAAAAAATTGGAAAAAAAAATTTATTTTTATGTACAACTACTCTGACATAATTTAAGATTAAAAAGAAAAGTGAAAATACAAAAATTATATTTATAATATATCTGTGGATTGATAATAGTGTCAAAATATTTTTAAATATATATATAAGATATACACTACCAAATGCAATAATTAAAACACCATATTCACTAAACCTTATACCAGCTTTTATAGATAATAAAGATATAAGTAATAAAGACAAGGTAAGGAAAAAAGACTTAAATCTTATATAAAAGAAAAACAAAGCTATGCTTGAAAGATAAAAATACCAACTATTTATACCTAAATATTTCCAAAGCTTATCTATTGGTAAACTTTTTGCCTCATTAATAGTAGATAGGGTACTTTTAAAAAATAATTCTTTATTATTGTTTTGTAATAGATGAATATTTTGTACTTTAAATATATAGTCATGTGCACGTAAAAAAAAAGAATTAATTTCATTAAGATAAAAATATCCTAGTAATGTAAAAAATGATAAAATAATAAATAGGAATAATTTTTTTTTAAATATTAATTTTTTTTTCCAAATGATTATATATATAATAAAATTGCTAAGTATAGCGGCGATAATTAGTTTGCTTGAATGATACCAAAATGAAAATAATATGATTGAAATTATAATGGGTATTATATATCTTATATCTTTTWWTTSTNYCAAYANNRAATNWKAAWTRYWATGATATTTAAAGATAAAAATACATTTAGTACATCAGTATCATAATAACCTAAAAAACTTCTAATATAGTAGCTATAAGTTATACTTCCGATTATAGCTACAAAGAAGCTAAATTTAACTATTTTATACGCATATCCAATCATAATCACTGGTATTACGGTAAGTGAAGCTAAAAAGGCTGGTGAATAAAAAATTGCTTTATCTAAGGATGTTGAGAATATTTTAACTATAAAAAATAGAAGATAAGCTGGGGAATACTCGGTATCTAAGCCTAAAGAGTTTCCTAAAAGAAGCTGTTTTGCGTAGTAACCATATAAGGCACCATCTGAACCCCAAAGAGTAGGAATTATTTGATTAGTATGGATTTTATTTAAAAAAAGAAATCGTATAAGCAGAACTATTGCATAAGCAAGTGTAGCATATACAATAGCTTCTTTAAATGAATAGTTTTTAGGTTTAAGCTCAAAGATATCTATAAGCTTTTTTTTATTAATATTAACCAGTTATATTATCACTAGTTGTATTGTCACTAGTTGTATTGTCACTCGTAGTATTGTCACTTACAGCTTCTTCTGAACTAAGACCTAATGCAGTATTTACGAGCGCTTCTAAGTCTATAAGACTTTCTATTATATTATCGCTAGTAGCATTATCATTAGCTAAAGAAAAAAATGTTGTAGTAAATATATTAGTAAAATCATCATCTACAGTATTAGAACTTCCTTTAGACTGACTAACTAAGGCAAAGTATATAGAGTTGATAGCAGCTACTATATTACCACTAGCCACAGATGCAAGGTCAAATAAACTATCAGGATTTAAATTATATTTTGCAGCAAATTGCGCTTCTTGATTTTTATCCAAATCATTTAAGTGAGTTGTTAATGGTGTAATATTAGTTCCTTTCTCAGTTACTAAAGAAACTTCTACCGGCCAAACTACACCAGTTTGATAATCACCATCCCCATCTTCATCTAAATCAACTACACCACCGGCAGCTGTAATTGGGTATGTTGGTGTTGACGCAAAGGTATACTTGTTTGTACCTTTTAGCAATGTTGCAGTTTTAGGTGGATTGCTAGAATCCGTTACTATAGCATTAAAAACTGGACCACGTTCTACTGTAACAGTTGTAGCTGTAGAGCTACCGCTACCCCCACCCCCACCACAACCAGCTGTAAGCATTGCTACAACAGCTACACTTATTATAAGGACATCTCTTTTTTTCATTTAACTTTCCCTTTATATATTTTTGTTTCTTTTAATCACTAAAAATTTTTATACATAATTGTATCTATATAATTCTTATATAGTTATAAACCATTATATAAAATTTGGTTTCAATAATGACTAAGAGGGATTGTATTTAATTTTTGGTAAAATCATTTATCTAAACTAATATATATGAGGTTTTTTTGAATATTCTTGTAGTACGCACAGATAAGCTGGGAGATTTTGTAACTGCACTTCCAACCATGAAAGTTTTAAAGCAATATAATCCAAATAATAAAATAATAGCCTGTGTAGCACCAGTAAATAAATCTTTAGCTGATTCTTGTGAATTTATTGATGAGGTTATAGTTGATGATGGTTCAAGTATTTTTTTATTTATTAAAAAACTTCGTACAAAAGACATAGATGTATCAATCACCCTTTATTCAAATATTAGAGTAGCCTTAGCACAGTTTTTAGCTAAAATTCCAAAACGAATAGCTCCAGCAACCAAAATTGCACAAATTTTTTATACACATAGAGTTGTGCAACGAAGAAGTGAAGTGAAGATGGCAGAATTTGAGTATAACCTTGAACTTTCAAAGGCTCTCTTTGAGGATATAAATATAGAATATAAAAATCTACTTTTAAAGTTTAATGATTCTAAAAAAATTTATGATATTTTTTGTATGAATAATGATATAGAAAAAGAGATAATAGCTTTTCATGTGGGTTTTGGTGGTTCAAGTGATGCAAATTGGACTTTAGAGGAGTATGAGATACTAATTAGAGAGCTTTTAAAAGTAAATAAATATCAGATTGTTATGACCTTTGGACCAGATGAAAAAGATTTGTATGAAAATATGCAGACAAAACTTATGGATACGAATGTAATATTTTATTTATCTTTTGATGGTTTAGTTTATTTTACAAAACTTATCAGTAATTTTAAACTTTTTATATCTACATCAACGGGGACATACCATTTAGCCTCATTAGTCGGAACTCCAACTATGACATTTTTTGCAGATAACTTGTTTGCTAGCTCTAAGCGATGGAAGGCAGTGGGAGAAGAAAGTTTGCAAAAACACTATATGATACCCTCAGATAAGGAAAAAAGAGATAAATTATTTGTAGATGTAAAACAAGAGTTACTTTCTTTTTAATTCATTATTTAATTCGTAAAGTTTTATATACTTGTAAAAATTTGTAGCCATGTGTGAAAAGGATATAACTAATCCTGCATAACCATCCAAAAATCCACGTTTAAAAAAGTAAGTTTTTATAAAAGAAAATATACCATTTAAAATAGCTTTTGATGGTGAAGAGTTTTTTTTGCCAACATTATCATTTGCAAATATTGTAGAATATCTGTCTAATTTTATTATAAAGTCTGTAATTGTACTATAAGGATAATGTCTTACTATACCAAAAAGCATAAGTATATTTAAATCTTTGTATATTATCTTTTCATGTACCATATCACTTGTAAATATAGTTTTTTTTCTATTAAAAACTCTTACAATAATATCATTACCCCAACAATGCTTAATTTCAGTTTTTTTATAATAATTAGTCCTTAGTATGGAGTAAATATTATTATTGTTTAGTTTTAAATTTTTAAGATTATTTATAAAATCATCTGATAATACTTCATCTGCATCTAATGATAATATCCAATCATTTTTTGCATATTTTATGGCTTCATTTTTTGTGGGTCCAAAGCCCATAAATTCACCCTGAACCAAGTTTATATTTGTATAATTTTTGATAATATCTAAAGTTCCATCAGAAGAACCATTATCGTATATTACAACATCCTCGAAAGATAAAAGAGAATCTAAAGTATTTTTAATAGTAGTTTTAGCATTTTTTACAATTACGACGCATGATATGTTTTTTATATTATTCACCTAGATGACTCTTTTTTTGTTTAATCAAGATAGTGCCTATATTTGATTTATTTAAAATAATACCAAAATCATTTGGAACATCTACTGATTTATCATTGAAAATTTTTGCAAACATCAACTTTGCTACTTTACTTTTATAATGGCTACCATCTGTGTAGTTGTTTATATTTGTGCTTATTGTATTATATCCACTAAAATCATATATAGTTCCATATAATGATAGTTGAGTTTTCCAAAAATCWTAGGTCTTATTATAAGCTTTTTTATAAATCATATCTGTTATTTTATAATATAATGGTGATATAAACATGATAAGTTTTATATGATTTATTTTGCATAGTTTTATTATATACTCTAAGTTTTCAAGTGATTTTAATATAGATTCTGGATTTTTAAAGTAACTATTATTAAAGTGAACATTTTGTGTTGATATCATATTTAGTTGTTGTTCAATCTTTTGTTTTTTATAGTCAATTCCGTTTATCTTAAGTTGTTTATAATAATCAAAATTATTTCTCCAACCATTCAAATAGTTTACTTTATTATGTTCGTATTTTAGATTGTCTTTAAATGTTTTTATACTCTTTTTTAAAGTACTAATACTTAAAATAGAATCTAAATAGTCATTTGTGTACTTGTCATTATATCTTGTATTTTTAATTGTTTTGTAGGAGCTTTTATTACTTGGATTAAAAGARAAAAAGTCTAAACCTAATATTATTGTTTCTAGCTTTGAGTGTTTAATAAAATACTCTATATTGTCTTTTTGAACATCTATCCCTGAACCAGGAATTGCTAAGTTATAAATTTTGCCTTTAATATACTTATGTAAATCGTTTGGGTTTATATGCTCAGTTCTAGATGTGCCTAGGATTAAAACTTTCGCATTAGACCTTTTAGCAGTATAGAATTTTGTCATTTGCTCACTTATTGTATTGTTTTTAATCTTATTAAAACCGTCGATTTGTGCTGAGTTAAAAACAAAGTATGGATCTATAAGATAGTTAAAAGATATGATTAAAACTAAAATTATTCCAATACTTGTAAGTGTGATTTTATTCCATCTTTTATAATTCATAAATAAACTTAAAAATTAAAATATAAAAATTCTGATACCTGATGCATTTCTAAAATAGATACAAGGGCTAAGGTTAAAATAAAAATACTATTTTTATAGTTAGGTTTAAAATTTTGCATTAGTTCAATACTGTTTTTAAAGAAAATAGATAAAATAAAAGATACAAATAAAATAGCTATTAGTTTATCACTAGCTAAAGTATTTGCTAAAATGTATTTTATTACATATATATCTACATGAAAACCTTGATATATAAACATTTTTTTTATAATATTTAATGCCTGCTCAAAATTATCTGCTCTAAAAAATACCCATGTAATATTAATAAAATTAAATGTTAAAAACCATGCTATATATTTATTCATTTTGATATTTAATCTTTTCCATATATGATTGATTATAAGTGCAAAGCCATGTAAAAAACCCCAAAATATAAAAGTAATTCCAGCTCCATGCCACCTAATAAAAAAGTAATCATTAGGGTTTATATAAATTCTTCCTTCTGGGACTCGATTTCCCCCTAGTGGTATATATATATAATCTCTTAAAAATTTTGATAAAGTTATATGCCATCTTTTCCAAAAGTCTTGAATACTTAAAGCTTTGTATGGGGTATTGAAATTTATTGGGAGTTTTATGTTAAATAATAAGGCTATTCCAATAGCCATATCTGTGTATCCACTAAAATCATAATAGAGTTGAAGTGTGTAAGATAGTGAGGTTGTCCAAGCCTCTAGAGTATTTAAAGCCTGTGAAGCATTAAATCCATTTGTAGACATAATAGCAAGTTTATCTGCAATATAAACTTTTTTAAATAAACCAATAATAAAGATGAAAATTCCAAGTGCTATATTTTTATGTTTGATAACTAAACTGAATTTAGATAAAAATTGTGGCATCATCTCTTTATGATGGACTATTGGTCCAGCAATAAGTTGTGGAAAGAAGCTGACAAAAAAGGCATAGTTTAAAAAGTCGTATTCTTTTGTTTCTTGTTTGTAACTATCAACTAAGTAAGATATTTGCTGGAAGGTAAAAAAACTAATAGCAAGGGGCAATAAAAGATGTAGTAGGGTTAAATTCGTATTGAAAATATAGTTTATATTTGATATGAAAAAATCGTAATATTTAAAGTAAGCAAGAAGTGACAAGTTTGTAAAAATACCAAATATGAGTAAATGTTTATTGGAAATTTTTTTCTTTGTAGTATTTAAAGAGTTACCAATAATATAATTAAAAAGCATAGAAATTAATATTAGTGCCAAGTAGGATAAATTAAACCAACTATAAAAAAATAAATAATAAAAGTTATTGGTAAAAATAGGAAGATAAATGCATAAGAGCTAAATAGCATAATTAATCAAATACCTCTTGACCTCTAAATCTTTTTTTTCTANTTTTTTTATCTTTGTGTGCCTGTGAATATTTTATAGCATTTTTTATACATAAAGTCTCATCAGCATTAAAAAGTTTGGCATATTCTTTTATAATTATAATTAAATCTTCATTTTTTGCCCAAAGTTTTGAAAAATTTTTTAATCTATCATTTAGAGTTAAATTAATAAACTGCATTCTATTTATATCTACAATTTTAAAAATATAGCCCGTATCTTCTTTTTTTATTAAAATATTTCCAGGGGAATAATCAAGATGAAAAATTCCAGCTTCATGAAGTTTTAGCGTGAATTTAGCWAACTCTTTAAATATTTTTCCTTTATCCATAAAAGAATTATCTAATAGAGCTTCTCTAATGGTAAAATCATATTTAAAATTTTCACTTATAAAATAACTATCTTTTATTAAAGCAAATTTTTTAAATTCTATAAATCCAATAGGTTTTGGTACAAAGTTTATAATTTTCAGACTATTATCATAAGACTTTTTAGCCTTAGAAGATTTAAAAAAAGTATATATAATTTTATTAATTATATTTGGAACTTTAAAGGATTTTATAACTAAGGATTCATCATTAAAGTCAGTTATTTTTATTTCATTTCTTGCTTTATGAATCGAGTTGTTTAATTCAGTAAAATGAATTTTCATATTTTTTAAAAAAATTTCATATTTTTTATCTATGCAATCAAATTTCATTTTCTATCCTACTTTTTGCTATAAATATACCTGTAAATAAAGCTAATATAGCTTCTGTAAATTGTTCATGAAATACATTTTCAACTAAACTAGAAATGAGATATACACTTATAAAGATAATTGTCATATTATAGTATTGCTTATCTTTTATATCTAATTTTATAAAAGAATAATATATCATAATATAAAAAAATAATCCAATAATTCCAAGTCTTACAGCAGTTTGAATGAAACTATTATGATAACTAGGCATATTTTTTACGCAAATCATTTCTGGATGTTTTTTATCAATATTATTTCTTAGAAGAAGCATATCATTTGTCACTCCACTACCTAATAATGGATTGTTTAAAAATATCTCTTTGGCATTTATCCATGTTCCAACTCTTAAACCCCATGAGGTACAATAATTTTGTTTTTGTGTGATCTTATGTATATCTGAAATACCAAGATCTATCCTTGCTTTAAAGACTGGGCTTATTTTATATGCTGTAAGTAAAAGTAAAGAGATAAAAATTAAAACACTGATAAAGGCAAATAATTTATTTTTTACATTTAATATAGAAACTATAAATATAGATACAATAAAAGCAACTTGACCTGTCCTCCCTGCATTGATAAAAAGATTTGCCGTTACAGTTAAAAAATATAAAATATAAAATATTTTTAGTTTTAAGTTTTGAATATAAAAAAATCTATTTAATAATAACAAAGCAGTAAAAGCCAAAAATACAGAATAGTGAATATGTCCCATAAAAGGACTAGGAGAATCTGGACTACCATGTTTTAATGTCCAAAATTCAAAAAATATTCCATATGATAAAATCTCACTTATTAACATTCCAATCAAAAAAGCTGAGATAGAATATTCAAGATACTTTTTATTGGCAGTTGAAGCTATAACTAATATAGATAAATAATACCAGTATTTTCTTATGTAGTAAAGACCACTACTTACGTCATCCGTCCATAAAAGGGATAATAAACTTAATGATATAAAAGCAATAAGATAAAATATAAGCTTATTTGATTTTAAAAAGAGTATTTTTTGTTTTAGATTATTAGAAAACAGCCAAAGTATAAATAATAAAGCAGTTGTTATAGATATACCAGCCCTTGATAATGGTATTAAAAATGCATACAATACAAACAAATAGTTTATATAATTATCTATAGTTTTATTTTTTAAATTAATCATTAATTTTCTTTAAAATATGGAATTGAAAAAGTTTATATATTTTTTAATTGTAATTTCATGAGACATTTTATTGTCAATTGTATATTTACAGTTAGATGATAATCTTTTTAAGATATCTGGTTCATTGTATAAATATTCTATTTTTTTTGCAATAGCTGTTGAATCTTTTATAGGGGTAATATAACCATTAATTCCATCTTCAATAATTTCTAATGAACTTTCATTTGATGAGGCAATTACTGGTGTATCACAAGCTAATGATTCCAAGATAACACGTGGAAGTCCCTCTTTTCTCGTAGAGGCATGTAGTAAAATATCACAAGCAGATATTATAGCTGGTACATCGTTTCTATAACCTGTAGTATGGATGCGCTCACTCATTCCAGAATTTTTTATTGCGGATAGGTATGGTTCTTGAGATATTTTTTCACCTATTAGAAGAATATGAATATCTCTTATATAAGCTAATTGTTTGGCAGCTTGCAGTACATAGATTAAACCTTTGTGCGGCCGTACATTCGCTACAAATGCGATATTGAAGTTATTTTTATGAGTTGAAAACTCTTCTAAATTGACTTTGCCTTGGTTATACCACTCTGTTTTATGACCCTTGTAAATTGCTACAACGTTTTTCTTAGATGTAAAAACCTGTTTAGATACATGTTTTTGCACAGATTTTGAGACACACACTACAGCATCAACTCTTGGGTTTAATGCATTTAGGTATGAACTTGGATCATGACGATAAAGTCCCCCAGTAGTCCCCCTGTATGCTACAAGCTTGACCTTAGTCCCTATGCAAGATACCATAGCATTTGATAGTGATTTTGAGTCAGTTGCATATACAATATCTATATTTTCTTCACCTATGATTTTTTTAGCATTTTTTATAATTTTTAAATCAATTTTCTTCTTATAGTCTGTATCTATAAGCTTGATATTATATTCTAAAAATCTAGAAGTATAAGCACCATTTTCTTGTGTCATTATAGTTATGTTATATCCATTTTGAGCAAGTGAAATATATATTTCAGCTTCTGGTCTAAGACTATTGTATGAGCCTTTAGTTGAAGCCATTACAAGTAAATTCATAGTTAAAAAATCTCCTTTGTCATATCTACAATATCATCTACAGCAATCTCTTTAATGGAAAAATCATTTTTATCAAGTTTGTAATGATTAACCTTACTACTAGATTTGATAACTTTATTTATATCAGTTATATATACACGGTTTATTGGGGTTGGTCCAAAGATTGTAACTGAGGGGATATTTAATGCCCAAGCCATATGTGTAGGTCCAGTATCATTGCCAATTAGTAAATCAGACTGAGCTATTAGAGCTTTTAAGGTATTTATATCTATTTTTGGTACAAGAGTTGCATATTTTGAATTTTTTTCTATAAATTCTCCATCTTCTTTTTCTTGTGCACTTGCCCAAACAACTAAGATATTCTCTTTTAATTTATTTGCAAGTTCAACAAATTTTTCTTTAGGGTAGTTTCTAGAGGTCCATGTAGAACCTATTACAAAAATGATGTTTTTTTTATCTTTTTGCAGATAATTATATATGAGTTTGTCTTCATTTTTATAAAAAAGAAAGGGCAGTTTATTATGTATATCTTTAGGACTTATCTTTAATGAAAGTACATCAGCTATTAAACCTACATTTCTGTCTATAGTATTTTCATTATAAGGAATATTAGTTGTAAAATTATACAGATAAGAGGCTATACCCTCTCTAATGCTATTTTTATCGTACCCATAACTATTTCCATTCATTAGTTTTGTTATTATTGATGATTTTAACAAACCTTGCATATCTATAATATAATCATATTTTGGAAGTGATTTAATCATTTTTATTTGTTGAAATAAATCTGATAATTTTTTAGTTTTTTTAAATTTTTTGAGTTCAAGCTCTATAATATTATCTATATCTGTATTGTATCTTAAAACTTCAGCCATAGATTTTTCAACTATCCAGTATAATTTTATATCTTTGAAAGCTTTTTTGATAAACTGCAATACTATAGCACTATGTATAATGTCCCCCATGGCACTTAGTCTAACTATAGCTATTATCATAAACAGAGATGCTCGTAAGTTAGTTGCGCTACATTTTTTGCTGTAAGATTTTCAATATCTAGGGTTTTATCTTTTTTACCTAAGGTACCATAAGATTCTATATTTGTTTTGTTAAATAGAGCAAGAGTTTTAGCATTTGAGGCAGATGCAAGATGCATAGGTCCGGTATCTGCACTTATATACATATCACATAGAGAAAAAAATGCACCTAAAATTCTTAAGTTTTTATTTGAATATTCTAAAAAATCATTATTTAATCTACTTAAAATATCTGGCGATAGGATATCTATCACAATTATATTTTTATCTAGTTTTATTAACTCATCATACCATTCTTGCCACCATTCATCGGGTATTTTTTTGTCAAATCTTGCATTTCTAAATAAAGATATAGTTTTAGTAGCTTCGTGTATATTTGCAAGTTTAAGTAGTTTAGTTAAGTCAGCTTGTGCATATTCTATCTCTTTGGGTATTAGTTTTATATCAAGGTGTAGGTCTTGTTGTGGTAGCTTAATATTAAAAAGTTTTAAATATTCTAAATTTTGTAATCCTGCATGTGTATATATCCCCTCTTTATTGATTACGTGAGTTAGGGATGACCAGTTTTTTTCATTAAAAAAACTTGCCTTGTATTTTGCATTTATTAAAGAGTTTACTATCTGAGAACTTACAGAACCAGATGAGATGTTTATTGCTAAATCATACCGTTTGGCTCTTGTTTTTTTTATAAAGTTAAACATCTTTATTGGTTGTCTTAAAAGTTTTCTTGGAATGTCGAATACCTTATCTACATTTGGTAGTGGCTCTAGAACTTGACCTGCTAATTTCATGCCCACAATAATGTCGATTTTTGCATTTGGGATGTGTTTTTGCAGTTCATTTAATAAAGGTGTTAATAATATTAGATTTCCTATTCTGTAGTTTGGTCTTATAATAATTATGCTTTTTATTTCATCTTTATTTATAAATTTTTTTGAATTAGTATAGTTAGTAAATAATGATAAAATATTTTGAAGTAAAGATCTTGACTTTTTTCTAAGCATGACATGTAAGGGTATTTTCATTTAAGACCTATAAGGGAACATTTAAGTGAATTATAACCAATTAACTTTTAAATTTAATATATAGTGTAAAATGTCATCATTAATTAACGGAGAAAATTTTGTTAGAAATAGTGAAAAGGTTTTGGCCTTATATAAAAGAGTATAAATTTTATTATATGCTTGTAATTTTTGGTGGAATTTTGATTGTTATTTCCACTATAGCTACAGCACAAATTATGAAACCTCTTATGGATGAGATGTTTATTGAAAGAAAAGAGGAGATGTTGTACTTAATTCCGATGGGTTTAGTTGCAATTTATCTTACAAAAGCTGTTGGTAAATATATACAGTCTGTATATATGCAGTATATTGGACAAAGTATTATTACGAGATTTCGCGAGATTTTACTTGAGAAAATAATATCTTTAGATATGAGTTTTTTATATTCAAACAGAAGTGGTGAATTAATTTCTAGAGTTACAAATGATATAAATCGTATACAGTTTTTTGTATCAAATATGCTTCCAGATTTGTTTCGTGACTTTTTAACTGTTATAGCCCTTATAGCTTATATAATATATCTTAATTCTATGTTGGCATTTTATACTTTAATAGTAGTGCCTTTAGTTATTTATCCACTTATTATGATTGCTAAAAAATTAAAAAAATACTCACATCGCTCACAAGATAAAAATGCGGATGTAGTCTCACGACTTACAGAAGTTTTTAATAATGGTGAAATTATAAAAGCAAATGCAAGTGAAAAATACGAAATGAAACGTTTTAGTATATTAAACTGGCAGTTTTTTAAAATTAATATGAAGTCGGTGTATGTAGGTTCCATAGTATCTCCTATTATGGACATACTAGCTGCAAGTGGACTAGCTGCTGTAATTTATATTGGTGGTCGTGAAGTATATAATGGTGTAATGACTGTTGGTGAATTCACAGCATTTTTAACTGCAGTAGGACTTGTATTTGAACCAATACGAAAGATAGGAAATATCTACTCAAAAATACAAGATGCCTTAGCAGCAAGCGAGAGAGTTTTCGAAATTATTGATAAAGAGAGTAAAATTTTAGATGGTATAAAAATTCTAGAAAAAGATATTTCTCATATAGAGTTTAAAAATGTAAAATTAAAATATGAAGATAGTTATGCTCTAAATGATGTTAGTATAGATATCAAAAGTGGACAAAAAATAGCACTTGTTGGTGATAGTGGCGGTGGAAAATCAACTTTTATAAATATGTTACTTCGTTTTTATGATGCTGATGAGGGTAGCATACTTATCAATGGTATAAATATAAATGAGTATGAAAATAACTCCCTAAAACATCATATCTCACTTGTAACACAACGTATATATATATTTGAAGACAGCTTAGCTGCAAATGTAGCTTATGCCCAAGAAATTGACGAAGATAAAGTACATGAAGCTTTACGTCTTGCAGATGCAACAAATTTTGTTGAATCTTTTGAAGATGGTATCTATACCAAGATGGAAGAATTTGGTTCAAACTTATCTGGTGGGCAAAGACAAAGAGTTGCAATTGCAAGAGCAATTTACAAACACTCATCACTTATCTTATTTGATGAAGCTACATCGGCCTTAGATAATGAGAGCGAAAAGCGGATACAGTCAGCCTTGGATGAATACACTAAAGATAAAATTACTATTACGATTGCCCATAGATTAAGTACAATTAAAGATGCTGATAAAATTTTAGTTATGCAAAAAGGTAAAATAGTAGCCATAGGAAGACATACTGAGCTATTAAATAGTTCTGATATTTATAAAAAATTATCTGGAGAACTACAAAGATGAGTATATTTTGTTTATTTAGATAATTATAAGTCTTTAGAGTACATTAAAAGGTTTATCACTAAAAATAAAATATTAATTTTTAATGATTTAAATATTTAATCAGTTTTTTATCACTTTTTAGAGATAATCGCGATATTAATACAAATATAAGTCATTTCAGACTTAAATAATAGTCATTCTAAACTTGAATACTAGTCATTCTAAACTTGAATACTAGTCATTCCAAACTTGAATACTAGTCATTCCAAACTTGATTTGGAATCTAATTCAGAATGACAGATAGGAAAAAAATGTTAGATTTTGCAAAATTTACAAAATACTCAAAACCAGGACCTCGTTACACAAGTTATCCAACTGCCTTAGAATTTAGCGATGCATACGGGTATGATGAGTATATACAAAAGTTAGAAGCTCAAGATTCTTCTCGCCCTTTAAGCCTTTATTTTCATTTACCATTTTGTAGAAATGCTTGTTACTTCTGTGGTTGTAATGTTGTATTTACATCTAAAGAAGATAAGTTGATTCGTTATATAGATTATCTAAAAAGAGAATTAGATATCCTTTCTAAGCATTTAGATTGTAAACGTGAAGTACTTCAAATGCATTTTGGTGGAGGTACTCCAACTTTTTTTACAGCCCCTCAATTTAAAGAGATTATAGATGAAATAAAAGTATATTTTCCAAACTTCCGTGATGATGCTGAGGTAAGCTGTGAGATAGATCCACGTCATATTAACGAAGATCAGATGCGTGTAATGAGTGAGGCTGGTTTCAATCGTGTAAGTTTTGGTATACAAGATTTTAATGAAAAAGTTCAAATTGCAGTTCACCGTGTACAACCATATAAGCTTACTAAAGATGCTATGGATTTAGCAAGAAAATACAATATGCTTTCTGTAAATACTGACCTGATTTATGGTCTACCTTTTCAGACTTTAGAGACTTTTAAAGAGACTTTATCTTTAGCCTTAACTTTATCACCTGAGAGATTCGCTGTATTTAATTACGCCCATGTCCCTTGGTTAAAAAAGACTATGCGTAAGATAGATGAGACTACATTGCCATTGCCAGATGAAAAACTTCAAATCATGCAATATACTATTGATTTTTTAACTTCAAATGGTTATAAAATGATTGGTATGGACCACTTCGCAAAACCTGAAGATGAACTGTTTAAAGCTATACAAAAAGGTGAGTTACACAGAAACTTCCAAGGCTATACTACTAAAGGTGGAGCTGATTTAATTGGTGTAGGACTTACATCTATCGGCGAGGGCATAGACAGTTATAACCAAAACTTTAAAGATATGGGTGAATATGAAGCTGCTATAGATGCTGGAAAACTTCCATTTGAACGTGGTGTAGTTTTAAGTGAAGATGATTTAATACGCCAATATGTAATTATGGAGTTAATGAGCAACTTTAAACTTGACATAAATAGATTCAATGAAAAGTTTAATGTTGAGTTTAAAACATACTTCGCGGATGCAATAGAGGCACTAAAACCTTTTGCAGATGATGATTTATTAAGCATGGATGATACGAAGATAGAATGTAGCGAGACTGGTACACTTCTTATAAGAAACATAGCAATGCCTTTTGATGCATATATGAAAAATCATACAGAAAATGCAAAAACATTTTCAAAAACGATATAAACATGAAATCAACAGCTCAAGAAATATTTAACTATGGAACTACAACTGATGAATGTATCAAGTGTGGAAAGTGTATACCTGTTTGTACTATCCATAATGTAAATACTGATGAGGTTACGTCTCCACGTGGTTTTTTAGATCTACTTGGTGCTTACCAAAGAGGTGACCTTGAGCTTGACAATACTGCTAAAGATATTTTTGAGAGTTGTTTTTTATGTACAAACTGTGTAGATGTATGTCCAAAATCACTTCCTGTAGATATGGTTATAGAGCAAGTTCGTAATGATATTGGTAAAAAGTTTGGAATAGCTTGGTATAAAAAAGCTTTCTTTTTACTTCTTCGTCATAGATGGATGAATGATATAGCATTTAAACTCGGTTGGGTATTTCAAACTTGTGGTTTTAAGATTAAATCGGACGTAGATTCTATGACATCAAGGTTTAACTTACCAATGCTAAAAGCCGATAGACTACTTCCAAGCCTAAGAAAAACATCATTTTTAAATTCACATAAAGAAAACATAGATAATGGTGGAAAAAGAAAAGTAGCAATATTTATAGGTTGTTTAGCTAATTATAACTATGTAGATGTTGGAAACTCTCTTTTAGAGATTTTAGCTTATTTAAAAATTGATGCCTTTTTGGCTAAAAATCAAAAATGTTGTTCAGCTCCTGCTTATTTTACTGGAGACTTTGACACAGTTGATTATAATGCTAAGTTTAACATAGAATATTTTGAAAGTTTTAGCAAAGATGTGGACGCTATTATAATACCAGAGGCTACATGTTCAGCTATGTTAAAAATAGACTATGAACATTACTTTCATGACCAACCAGAATGGAAAAACCGTGCAAAGGCTATAAAAGATAAGATTTTTATGGCTACTGAGTGGTTAGATAAAAATACAGACTTAGATAAAATATTAGAATCTAAGGATAAGGATACAAGGAGTGTTACATACCATGATCCATGTCATGCTAGAAAAATGCAGGGTATATATGAGGAGCCTAGAAATCTTATAAGTAAAAACTACGATATAAAAGAGATGAGTGATCCAAATGCTTGTTGTGGTTTTGGTGGTGTAACTATGCAAAGTGAGAGATATCATTTTGCAAAAGCTGCTGGAATTCCAAAGGCAGATATGATAAAAAAAGCCGAAGCTGAGATTGTTAGTGCTGAGTGTAGTGCATGCAGGATGCAAATAAACGCATCAATGAATTATGCTGATGTAAAAACAGTATTTAAAAATCCTATAGAATTAATTGCCGAAGCGTTAAGAAGCTAAAATGAATGCTTGGAATAATATATACGCTAGTTTTGATCCAATAGCATTTCATCTGTTTTTTATTCCAGTACACTGGTATGGAATTATGTATGTATTAGCTCTTTTATCTGCCCTTTATATTGGTAAAATATTTATAAAAAAAGATAAATTAGATTTTAAGAATGTTGATAATTATTTTATATATGTAGAAATAGGCGTAATTCTCGGTGCAAGACTTGGATATATACTTTTTTATGATACTCAAACTCTGTATTATTTAGCCCATCCTTGGCAAATATTTAATCCATTTGTAAATGGTGAATTTGTAGGTATTCGTGGTATGAGTTATCATGGTGCAGTTATTGGTTTTTTAATAGCTACATATATGTACTCAAATAAGCATAAGATAGAATTTGGAAAGATTATGGACTTAACTGCAATAAGTATACCACTAGCATTTGTATTTGGCAGAATTGGTAACTTTTTAAATCAAGAGCTTGTTGGACGTACTACAGATGTTTCTTGGGGAATATTAGTTAATGGTTCTTTGCGTCATCCATCTCAACTTTATGAAGCTGCATTAGAGGGTATAGCTGTATTTTTAGTTGTATATATGTATAGAAAACACAAAAGATTTTCTGGTGAACTTATTTTAGTATATGCAATGAGTTATGGAGTGTTTCGTGCTATTGCAGAGATTTATCGTGCACCGGATGTGCAAATAGGTTATATATGTTGCAATATGATAACTCAAGGTCAGGTAATGAGCCTAACTATGAGTTTAGTTGGTTTAATATCTTGGATATATTATAATTCAAAACGTAAAGTTTAAGTTAATTTTTTATTTTCTATGATGTCTGTGAAGTTTTTTAGCTTTTTTAACTGATTCTTTCCACAAATGGTTAACTAAGTAAAATCCTAAACTTGAGCCAATTACGGAGTAAAAAGCTGCACCAATATAAAGTGGTATAAATATATCTTTTATATTATCACTAAACCATTCCAAGCTCATCTCTACACCCTCAACCTCAGTCCCTAATAAAAAACTTCCAGTTAAGTATTCCATATAATACATTGGTGGCATTGTAAATGGGTTAGAAAGCCAACACATAGATAAAGCAATAGGTACATTAAACTTTGTAAATGGTATAAAACTTACAACTAAAAGCATCTGCATAGGCATAGGGATAAAGGCAATAAAAACTCCAATAAATACGGCTTTAGAGACCATTCTTCTATTTGTAGATAGATATTCTCTAGGTATTTTATATTTTTTTATAAATAATTTTAATTTTTCGCTTTTGCTTATTTTTTTAAATGTTTTTCTTACCATTACCTATGCCATCTTTAAAAGTGAAAAGATTATATCAAAAGCAACTTATATTTTAAATAATATGTTAAAATTACATCAATAAAACAGTTTAAAAGTAGGTATACATGTCATTTGAAAAACTAGGAGTCATGAAAGCACTTCTTAGTGCTATAGAAAAACTAGGATATAAAAACCCTACAAGTATACAAACTAGGGCTATCCCCTTAGTTTTAGCGAAAAGTGATATATTTGCTACTGCGCAAACAGGTACAGGAAAAACTGCGGCATTTGGTATACCTATGCTTCAAAGACTTAGAAATACTATAGCTACAGCTGATAGACCGCTAAGGGGTGTTATTCTTTCTCCAACTCGTGAACTTTCAATGCAAATTCATGAAGACTTAAAATCTTATGCGATTAACCTTAAGTTAAATATTGCAATCTTAGTTGGTGGAAAAGATATAGAATCCCAGCAGAAAATTCTTAAAGAGGGTGTAGATATTATTATAGCTACTCCTGGTAGAATTATGGAGCATATGCAAAGGGGTCTTAATCTTAAGCAGGTTGAAATATTTGTTCTTGATGAGGCTGATAGAATGTTAGATATGGGTTTTGTAAAAGAGATACGTAAAATCCATCCTGAGTTACCTCGTCGCCATCAGACATTACTTTTTGCAGCTACATTCTCTGATAAGGTAAGAAAATTATCAAGACTTATTTTAACTAAGCCAGCTTTTATTGAATCATCTAAAAGAAACTCAACTGTAGATAAAATCAACCAAATCGCATATATGGTAGATCGTGAAAGAAAGGCTGAACTTTTAGCTTATTTAATCGGCTCTAGAAATTTCCGTCAGGTTTTAGTTTTTACTAAAACTAAGGCAAGTGCTGATTATTTAGTAGAAGAGCTTATTAAAGATGGATTAAAATGTGGAGTTATACATGGTGATAAAACTCAAGCAAACCGTTTTAAAACTTTAACCCAGTTTAAAGAGGAAAAAATTAAAGTTTTGGTAGCTACCGATATAGCTTCTCGTGGTCTGGATATTGAACATTTACCATATGTAATTAACTATGAATTACCATCAATACCTGAGGATTATGTTCATAGAGTAGGGCGTACTGGTCGTGCTGGTCGTGATGGAGAAGCAATTACCCTGCTTGATATTTATGACAAGTATGAGATTAAAGATATTGAGAGACTTATAGGTATGAAGATAGATAAGCAAGTTATTGAAGGCTTTGAGCCTAATCCAAATATTAGAAGAAAAGATGAAGATGAAGTTAAACTAAAGTCTGAACATAAGCGTGCTGAAGATAAAAAACGTGCTAAGAAAAAAGCTCCACCAAGAATAACTGCAAAAATTCTAAAAACTAATAAAAAAAGAAAAACTACAAAAAGAGATTAGTTTTGTTAGTTCACAGCTCCCCAATTGATAAAATACAAAAAATTGCATTTTATCAATATTTAATTTTACTAATTGATGTATAATCTTCTAAATTAATATTAGGAGCTTATATGGAAGATGTATATCCATTTGCAAATATTATTCACTTGATTTTGGCTATTATTTTTTTAGGTTATGTATTTACTGATGTAGCAATCATCTCTATTATAAATAAAAAATTGACAGGTGAAGTAAAAAAAGACGTAAATCAAACATTAGGAAAAAGAAGTTTTAAAATATTTCCACTTTCATTATTAATATTGATATTAACTGGTGGTATGATGATGTCTAGGTATATTAACTCAAGTGTTGGTATCTTTGAAACAGATTTACAAAAAATTTTAGTATTTAAAATCTTTTTAGTCTCTATAATTGTACTTGGTGTATTATACAACCTATTTACAAAGTTTACAGGTAGAAAAAAAATTGCATTTATGCAAAATCATTTTCATAAATTAGTATTATTTTTAGGATTTCTTATAGTAGTTAGCGCAAAACTGATGTTTGTAGCTTAAATATCACCGTAAAATATATCTAAACTTAGTCTTAAACTGTAGTTAGCTTTATAGTCATTTACTATACTGAAGTTAACTCTAGGTTCTATTTCATAAAATAACCATTTTCTAAAAAAGCTTTTTCTAAAAGTTAAAGTTGTTTGGTAGTTGTTTATACTTGCAGTTTTTTTAATTATGCTTGGACTAATATTGTCATTTTTTTTATATAAATATTTTGTCCCTCCATATAAAGATTGAGTTAGGGTAATACCAGCCTTATATGATGGCTGCCAAAACATGATAAGTCCACCACTATAAAACATACCTAGGCTTTTTTCTTCAGTCCCTCTTTCTGCAAATAATCTAAAAAGAGATAAGTTAGCAAATGATGTATCAAAAAAAGCCTGTGTTTTTTCTTCAAAACCATCATCTAAAAAGTATTGAAATGTTTGTACATATTCAGTATCCCATTTTCCTTTAAAATATTCTCTTGAGTACCTAGCTCTTATAAATGGAGCTATACCACGTACACCAATAGAATATTTTTGATTCATTTTATAGTATCTTGGAGAAAAATAATTTACTCCAAGTTCTGGTTTTGAATCACTTTTTTCATCCGAGGTAAACTCATTTAAGTTAGTATTATTAAGGTTACCTATAAATAATTGATATCTTCTTTTTGTATAATTTAATGGTATATTAGCCCTTATTTTAACTACAATTTTATTGTCAAACTTAGATTTGGTGTTTATAATAGTCTGCGGAGTAATTCTCAAAAAAGAATCATTTGTTTCACTTAAATATTTGGTACTGAGGAAAAATTCATCAGCGTGTTTGTTCTTTTTAGCTACTTGTTTGTTTTTTAGAATATTAGCTATAGTCTTATTACTATCATTATTAACAAGATTAGATACATCAAAAAGTGTTTTATCTATATAATCACTAGCCCTCTTAAAGGTTTTTGTAGTCTCCTTGTGCCATTTATCTATATAATGTCCCTCATTCATAGTCTGCATCTCTTGAGCGTAAGAAACTGACAATAAAAAAAAGTTAAAAATTATTATTTTTAATGCATTCATAAAAAAAGTATAACTTAAAAAACTTATGAAATAAGTAAAGTATTTGAATTAGTTTTAATATATCTAGAAGTAGATTAAAAAATTATTTAATAAGTAAAAAGCTTTTTTTTTGCTCTTAAAACCTTATGTGCATATCGCCTAGCTACAGCTGAATTTTTRTGTCCAGTATTGTATAAACTTAATGCACAAATATACTTACCCTTACAAAGCTTTAGATTCTGTCCTAGCCTTTTGGCTGCTAATTTAATGTTTATAAGGCTAATAAAATAAGAGCTGGATATATTACTAAACCTATATACGGTAAAAATATATTTATTTTTGCAAATAAAGCCAAGGCTAAATCTTCAGAGAATTCTTTTTTAATAAAAATTTTATCTATTAATAGTATTTTTACTGCAATATCTAGTGTTTTAATAATGACTAAAATTATCGCATATGAATTATACTCACTTATCATAGCAAAAAATATGGAAAAATAAAAAGTAGGATGCATAATCAAAAACAAAATGATACTCTTAGAATATTGATGATACATTCGAGCTAACATACCCATCATGGTTTGTGCTTTTTGCCAACTTATCTCGTATATTTCAAGTATAATAAACAGCAGTACATAATTTAGGATAACTTCATCTATCATTTTTTGAATTCCTTTATAATATGTAAGTATAGTTAAAATTAGTTAAGAGAAGATAGCGTCATATAATTTACCTAACACTCATCCCTTCATTAAGGTATTTGATGATTGGATATAAGAAAAATTCTATAACTCTGCGTTTTCCAATTTTTATTTCGGCAGTTACACTCATACCTGAGCGGAGATTTACCTTTTCACCGTTGACAGTTAAGTAGTGTACTTTTGGTTTTATGTAGATTTCATAGATAGGACCTAGCTTTTCATCATCTATGGAGTCGTCTGATTTATGGGTAACTGTGCCGTGAATCATGCCGTATTTTTGAAAGTTAAAAGTATCCACTTTTACAGATACATTCATATCTTCTTTCACAAAGCCACTATCTTGATTAAGTAAAGTAGCTTTTATTATAAGTGGTGCATTTTTAGGGATTATGGTTACCAGCTTTTCAGCTGGAGTTACCACCCCTCCGATTGTGTGGATATGCAGTTTACCTATGTATCCATCAACTGGTGATTTTAGATGTTGTTTAGATTGCTTAAAAGTTATAGATTTTATTTCAACTTTTAGCATAGTAGCTTCTTTTCTTTTTTTTGTTAATTCCTCTAAAAGTTTGTTTTGATAATCTTGAGTCACTAAAAGTTTTTGTTCACTTAGTTCCATAAGTTTAGCCTGTAGTTTACTAACTTCATGTCCTCTTTTGTGGCATGTATTTGAGAATTTACTTGGTTTATTTGTTCTTTGATTAATTGGATTTGTTGATGATATCCTACACGTTTAGTTTGATAAATAAGAGTCTGAGTATCAAGAAGATTTATATCATTAGTTAATTTTTCTGGTTTAAACTCTGTATCTTTTATAAGTGCTGTAAGTCGTGCAGTCTCTACACCTAGTAGTTCTAGGTTTTTTAGTTTTGAGTCAAGGTTTGTATCGGTCACTGAGGGGTCTATATCCATAAGTACTTGCCCTTTTGTTACATACTCACCCTTATTACATGTATAGCACTTATAACTCCTGTTCTCTATAGGTTAAAGTATTTTTATCTCTCCAGATGGTATCACCTTACCCCTTGCTGTTACAACTACATCTATCTTTGCTAAAAAAAGCCAAAGAGTAGATACTATCATTAAGGCTAATATGCTCCATAATAAAGCCCTGCCTAAAGGGCTAGTTGGTCTCTCTTCTATCTCAACAAGAAGTGGTTGAAATTCGTGTCTATCTTTTGTGCTAAACATATCCATAACTAAGCCCTTAATCTTGTTGTGTATAAAGCATATGGTAGTAAGCTTTTAAATCCATAAGTTTATTATGTGAACCACGCTCAACTACTACACCTTTATCCATAACCAAAATTATGTCACAATCTTTTACAGTATTTAAACGATGTGCTACCATAAACATAGTACGACCCTCTTTTATAGTTTTTAAATTATTTTGTATAATCTTTTCAGATTCATAATCAAGTGCAGATGTAGCCTCATCAAATATTAAAATTCTATGTAAATCCTTATAAATAATTTACTTGACTACTATATCAAATAAATCTATTTTTTGAGGTTTACACAGTTATTTTTACACTCTCAATTATTTCTATAGTTTTAACTATATCCTTTATCTCTTCAAATATACTCTCATAATTGTAGTTCTCATCTTTATTTTTAGCTGCTTTTTCCATATCTGATGCTAATTTTTGTAAATTTTTAATTCTAAAATTAGCACTAGATCCTTTAATACTATGAGAAATTAATTTTATTTTTTCATAATCTTTTATTTGTATAGATTTTAACAAACTTGGAACTTGTGTAGACATTTTTTTAAGAAACAATTTTAATAAAATTTGAAGTTCTTCTTCATTTAACATTAACTCTTTAATAAGTTTTTCACTATCAAGACCATTAATTATACTTTTATTACATTTTAAATTATTAGAGCTATTTTTGATATTTTTGATATTTTTTTGAATTTTTAAATAGTTTGAGAATAATTTTTCTAACTCTTTTATAATTATTGGTTTTCCTAAAAAAGTATCATAACCACTTAATAAACCTCTCTCTTTTGCACCCTTAATTACATTTGCTGTAAGTGCTGAAATAGGGGTATGTCTTAACTCTTTTTTCTTTTCATAATCTATAATATTTAAAACAGCCTCATTACCATCCATAATTGGCATCTGTTCATCCATTAGAATCAAGTCATAATGGTTCAACTTATATAACTCAAAGGCCTCTAAACCATTATAAGCTAAATCAAAACTAAGTCCATATTTATTTAGTAATATTTTTATTAGTTCTTGGTTAGCCTCATTATCTTCAGCTACTAAAACATGACCTATGAATTTTAAACTATTTTTTTGCTTATGAGGTAAGCTAGATTTTGGATTTAACAACTCCTTAAATGTAGACTTTATTTTTGAACAATAAAGTGGGAAACATACACATGAGATATGTGCATACTTTTCATATATATCATTTGGTTTAGAGATTAATGCTATATACTTTTTGTCTGATTTTAAAATCTTTTGTTTAAAATCTTCATCTATATCCTCCTCTAAAAATACAGCTACATCATAATCTAAGTCTAAAGTATCCACTAAATCTATGTCCATGCCAAAAATATTGGAGTATTTTAAAAATGAATCTGACTTATAAGAACTTTTTTTATCACTTGAATAAAATATAGTCTTTAAAGATTTTAATTCATAAAAATCGTTAAAGACCTGACACTCAGTATTGTGTATTTCAACTGGTAAATCTACCCAAAATTCACTTCCATAACCTAGCTTAGACTTAACATTTACACTACCACCCATATGTCTAGCTAATTGATAACAGATAGATAAACCAAGACCAGTACCATCTAAAGTATTTTTTTCATTATGCTCAACCTGCGTAAAGGCAGAAAATATATTAGATATATCCTCATGTGCAATTCCAACTCCATTATCACTAACACTAACTCTAAGTATCTCGTTTATACAACTGGCTTCTACACTAATATGACCACCATTATTGCTAAATTTAATTGCATTACTAAGTAAATTAGATACTATTTGTTTTACACGAAGTGAATCTGCATATAATTCTTTAGGAATCATAGGGTCAATAAATGAAGTTATAGTTATATCTTTATCATTAGCTGATGCTACAAATAATTCTAAGGTGTGGGTAATTTCTTCATGTATAGAAAATGTACGTGCCTCAATATTAAATTCACCACTACGAAGTTTTGAAAAATCTAAAATATCATTTATAATACTTAATAAGTTTTCTCCACTATTTTGTATAATACTTAAATATTTTCTATGCTGCTTAGATACATCTTGTTCAATTAAAAGATTTACAAAACCCAAAATAGCGTTAAGTGGTGTACGAATTTCATGGGACATATTTGAGAGAAAATACTCTTTTGCCTTAGATGCATTTTGCGCCYCTAGTCTTGCATCTATAAGTGTAGTTACATCGTTGGCTATTGACATGTATTCTATTGAATTATCATAGGGATTAGTTATTTTCACTATAGTTACATCTATATAAAAATATTGACCATTCTTTTTAAGGTTCTTAATCGTACCTCTAAATATTCTTGCATTTTCGAGTTGAAACCATAAATCATCAAAATATTCTTTAGGCATATCCTCGTGTTTAACTATACTATATGTTTTACCAATAAGTTCATATTCTGAATATCCACTTAATTGTATATACTTATCGTTAACATAATTTATCTTTCCATCTATATCAGTTTTAGAAATAATAGCACTCTCATCAAGAGCTTTTTGATACTCATTTAAAAGTTTAACATGCCTGTTAATCTCCTGCTCTTTTTGAAAAATCGTATCTGTATAATGGCTTAAGACACCTTTAAAATTTTTATCAAATATGTATGATATCTCATAAAAAATTTCTTTTGAATTTAGGTTTACATCATAAGTAAAGTCAATCATTGAACGTCTAAAATGACTACAGATTTCAAAAAGCTCATCTGCACGTATATCCCTGTCTTTTAAATAGGCCAATAAATTTTGTATAATTGGGCAATCACCAATCTCTTGTTTATCAGAGATTACGTCCATAAAATAGTCAAATACACCACCCGCATAATCATTTAAAAATTTTTCATTATTTATATTATGTAGTTTTAGTATTTTTTGCGGACTATCGTAAGACACCCATTGAAGTAAAATGATGTCTTTTGATTCTATAAAGACATCTTGAGCCTGTGTAAGACTTGGTATATTTAAAGACATGTTTTATTTTTATATTAAAAAATATGAAAGTACTGTTATTGCCGATATTTTAGCTAAGGATATAACTACAGTACCTATAATATTACCAATTTGACAACTTGAACATGAGCTGTATTTACTTCCTTCATAAATAGCATAAAAGAAATAAATAATATTTAAACCTATGGCAGATCCAGCTATATAAGTTTGATAAGTCCACATATCAGTAGCCATTTCTACAGATGTAAAAAACGAAGCACCTAGAAGTAAAATCATAGCCATTATTACAAAATTTATAGCTTTAACTATATAGTCCCTTCTAAATACAGTAGGACAAGTCTCAATCTGCGCTGCATCACTACCAAACTCTAGTTTTGCTTTAAAAAGTATTTTTTCATCAGGGTCAAGCTTATTTATAAAACTAGATCCAAATGTATAATCAATTTTTCTTTGTAAAAGAATACTATATGCACCTTCAGCCTTTAAAGTATGTGAGCTTAAGTCTTTATCTTCATATACTATAGATATTTTATCAGCTCTATTTACATTTGCACTTAAACCTGGAAAATATGCTGTTTTTTCTAATGTTCTTTGTTCTCCAGAAGTCATAACAACTATAGGATTTAATAGTTCTNNAAAACTGTCATCATCTTGTTTAACTACCACAATATTATACGAACTTCCTATTTGAAAAGCAGCTAAAGCTTCTATGGAATTTGCATTTATAGTATCTTTCAAATCTTGAATTATACCTGATACATCATCATTGTATGATCGAACTGGAGCTGAAAATTGTACACTTGGGGGTGTTGGATATTGAATGATGTCTTTTATCATGTGTTAACCTTGTTAAAAAATAGGATGAAAGTTTGAGAGAAAAGATCTCAGGTAAACTGAGATCTTTAAAATTTATATCTAATTAGTGACTTTTACCAACAACAACAATCATTTTGATATTTATAGCTATAAATCTAATAAATTGCCAAAGAACATTAGTTCTCATCTTTTTAGCGAAAGAACCTGGAGTCATTGCATTATAGCTTTGACCATATGCGTGAATGKTTTTTTCGTCTTTTAACATTATATTTCCTTTTTAATTTCTATTCTGGGATTAATGTCCAGCCAAATTTAAGTTTAGCTTTCCAAATAAATAGTGAATGAAGGATTCTTTTAATCCAATGACCAGCAAGACCGATTTCACCAAAAGTATGATCAGTATCACGTCCAGTACCTGGGTACTTTTCAAAGTTTGGAACAACTGGGTATACAGTCATAGCTGCTGCAGTACCATCAAATACACCTTTACCAGTAGAAGCCACACAAGCTGCACCCATATCAGCMATTGAAGCTWTATGAAGTTCAGCATTTTCACCTTTTGTAATTAAATCACAAACAGAATGAGCTACCGCTTTACCTATAATACCTGAAGGCATACCAGTTCTTGGAGGTGTTGGAGTAATTGGAGTTCCAGAAGGTGACGCCATTGGTTTAGAAATTGGATGTGGTGGTGCAAAAGCAATACCAGCAGCAAATAAGTTACTATAAGTTGGATTTTGGTAAGTTGAAGGCCAATCAGACGCTTTCCAGTTCTCATATGAACCAGCTCCGTAGTTAGCATCAACTTTCATAAATCCATTTGGAGCAAAAACAGTATCAGTAATATCTGAACCATCTTTAGCATAAGCTTTTATTCCAACACCAGCAAATGGTGGGATAAGCATTGCAAAATCAAATGACTCTTTACCAGTAGAACCATCTATAAGTTCATAATCAATAGAACCAGCTTCAACTTTAGAAACGTGAGCACCAATTATCCACTTAACATCTCTTTCAACAAATAATGATTCAGCAAAGATTTTTGAACTAACTGTATAATCCATACTTTTAATATGAAGACCACCCATACCAAAATCACCTAAGAAAGACTCATTTGATATCCATTGTATATCAGCCATATCACGAACACCAGCTTTATTTAGTTCATGCTCAATATTGAAAATATACTCAAAGGCTGCACCTTGACATGTACACATACCGTGACCAGTACCAACTAAAAATTTTTGACGTTCGCCATTTTTCATTTTATCGATTGATTTTTGTAACTCTTCAGCTGCGTGAACTGCATGATCAGCTGTACATACAGAAACAGTAAATTCACCTAAACCATTAGCATCTCCAAGACCTGGAGTTGCGCCGAAGTTCAATTTTGGACCAGTAGCATTTACTAAGTAATCATACTCTATAGTTTCTGTTTGACCAGCCTTACCAGCTTCGGTATACTCGATTGTAACGAAAGCTTTACTAGAACCTTCATTTCCTTCTGGATTAATTGAAACAGCTTTAGCTTGTTTATAATTAATACCTGCTTTTTCATAAACAGGAGCTAAATCAAAAGTAACATCCTCTTTAGACATTTGACCAACACCAACCCAAATATTAGATGGAATCCAGTTCCATTTTGAGTTTGGAGTTACAACTACAACTTCATGAGCTGACCCTAACCATTTTGCAGCGAATGTAGCAGTCGTATGACCTGCAACTCCACCACCAAGAACAACTAATCTTGCCATTATATACTTCCTCATTTTTTAAGTCAAAAAAACTTTGCAAACAATGATACCTAAATAATACTATATATATGCAACAACTTTAAAAAAACTTTATAAAAAAAAATTATCTAAAAGTTAAGAAGTCCTATTTCAGGCTCATTTGAAGACAATTTTACAAATAAATGCTATATTTTTAATATTTTACTAACAATTTCATATACATTTTTTGATATAGATTGTGTAGAAACGATACGTTCTAGTTCTTTTTGCATAATATTCTTATTTATTTTATTTAGTTTTTCATATATTTTAAAGGCTCCACATAGTCCAGATGCAATTTGTGGATTAATTTTGTCTATATCAATAATTTTATTTGCTATAAAATTATATGCATGTCCATCTTTTGCATGAAAATGTTTATAGTTTCTAGCAAATACACCTATAAGTGAACGAACTAAATTTGGTACTTTTTCATCGTATAACTCATCATTTTGTAAAGCCATAACACGGTCTAGTGTACCATCTCTGTGAGAAGCTGAAATAATAGAGAAGTACTTATTCATTACTAAACTATCATCTTTATATTTAGTATAAAAGTGTGAAAGTGCTAATTCTGCATCTTGTACTGATATATTTTCTAATATATCTAAAGCGACAATTCTATCAGTCATAGTTAAAGAATTTTCATACTGAAGTCTTGTCATTTTTATAATTTCTTGTGTTTCTAAAGCAGCTAATATTTTTAAGCATCGATTTTTAATTGCACGTTGAGACATGCTAGTTGAATCTAGTTCAGTATTTTTTGGCTTATGATTAAGTTGATAAATACTTATCAATTTTTCTTTATATATATTTGCAATTTTAGACAATAATTTTTCTTTTGCCTTATATATCAAATCAAAATCAACTGTATCTTGCCTTTGCATCAATGTTGATACACTAGGTAGTTCCAATAATAATGCCTTATATGACAAATCAATATCAGCTTCTAATAAATAAGCAAATGATTCTAAAAAATTTTCATCTATCTTATCTGTTTTCATTATAGTTTCAATAGTCTCAACAGCAAAAGATTGAGCTGATTCATATTTAATAAAACTATTTGTATCATGCTTCATTAGAAAAGCATAATTATTTTCTTGTAAATTTATAATCACTGGAGCTGAAAAATCACGGTTAATAGAAAGAATAGGCTTTGAATGTAAGTTATCAAATTTAAATTTTTCTTCCCCCTTAGAGATTATCAATGTATTTTCTAAAAGCTCATTACCTTCTTTATCCAAAAGAGCTATTTTTAGTGGATAATAATATGGTCTTTGTTTAGAACCATCTACTGTATCTGGAATCTTTTGAGTCAAAGTGAGTATATAAGTAGAATCTTCAAAACTTTCAACTACATTTAAGCTTGGTGTACCTGATTGGTGGTACCAAAGTTCAAAGGCTGATAAGTCATAATTACTAGCCTTACTCATTGCCCATAAAAAATCATCTGTACGAACTGCTTGGCCATCAAATGTATCAAAATAAAGATCCGTAGCCTTACGATAATTTTCTTCGCCAATTAATGTATGTATCATACGAATAACTTCAGCACCCTTCTCATATACAGTAGCTGTGTAAAAATTGTTTATAGAAATATATGCACTTGGTTGAATTGGATGAGCAGTTGGTGAGGCATCTTCAATAAATTGTCTATCTCTAAGAGCTTTTACATCCTCTATACGTTGAACCTCTTTAGAGTTTAAGTCAGCTGAAAAACTCTGATCACGAAAAACTGTAAGACCCTCTTTAAGAGTTAATTGAAACCAATCCCTACAAGTTATACGATTCCCAGTCCAGTTATGAAAATACTCATGTGCAATTACACTTTGTATACCCATAAAATCATCATCAGTTGCAGTATCCTCGTTAGCTAATACATAATGAGAATTAAAAATATTTAGACCTTTATTCTCCATAGCACCCATATTGAAACTATCAACTGCTACAATATTATAAAGTTCTAAGTCATACTCCCTAGCATATTTTTTTTGATCCCAAATCATAGATTCTTTTAATGATTTCATAGCGTGGAAACATTTATCTTTATTACCCTTATCTGTATATATATTTAAACGTACAGACTTGCCACTTGTCGTTATAAACTTATCTTTAAGTACAGCTAAGTCACCAGCTACTAAAGCAAAAAGGTACGAAGGTTTAGGAAAAGGATCATCCCAAGTAACTCCATGTCTACCATCTTGAAGTCTAAAGTTAGTGGAGAGGTTACCATTACTAAGTAGTACTGGATATTTTTTTTTGTCTGCTAAAACTGTAGTTTTAAATATAGCCATTACATCTGGACGATCTAAATACGGGGTTATAGAACGAAAACCCTCTGGCTCATTTTGAGTACAAAAAATATCACCAGACTTATATAGTCCTTCCAGTTCAGTATTATTTTGAGGGTATATTTTATTTATAATGATAATTGTAAAACTCTTAGGTACATTTAAAATTTTAAGTTCATCTTCTGTTATAAGGTAGTCATTATCTGAAAGTTTTGCTTCACCTAAATACAGTTCTATTAATTCTAAATCCATAGTATTTAAGATTAAGTCTTTTGAATCTAAATCTTGTTTTGTTATTTTCATCATATTTGTAACTAATGTATAATCTTCAAATAATTCAAATACTAAATCACAGTTACTTATTGTAAACTCTGGTGCCTTATAGTCTGTTAAGTATATAGCTTTCATTATGTTTTTACCAACTTGTGTTATTTTTTGATAATAATAGCATAATAAGTACATATTAGTAAAAATTAAATATGCGGTTAGATAAGAGGGAAATCCTAGTTTTAATACATTCATGGACACTGCACTTCATTATGATAGTCGCATGCTATTGCCCACCCTAATGAAGTGCAGTACCCACAAAGTATTATTTAAAGGTACTTGATTTTATTAAATATTTATGTATAGCTAAGATATTAAGTTATCAACTGAATCTGTATTTATCACACCAGTAATAATAGTATTTTCAATTAAATCAATACTGGTATTTTCATTTGCATCTGTATAACTATATGTATCTGTATATATATATGCTGCATTTGCTCCGCCAAGCATATTTCCACCAAACATACTTCCGCTAAAACCACCTAGGTTATCATTATTGAAGTCATTAAAGCCATTCATATCTTCATCTTTAAACTCATTATTAGTCTCTGCATAGTTATAACCTCTAGAATTCATTAATGAATAAGCATCTTCAATACTTGTAGAATCATAAGTAATATTTTGCATAATATCTGTAGCAGTTTGTATATCGTCTACATCTCTACTCGCATAATCCATACCAACTGTTGTTTTGTTTTGAATTATTAGTGCATCTTCATTTTGAGCACCATTAATCATTGCTTGAAGCATAAAACTTTGTGAAATAGAACCATCATCTAATGCATTTGTCCAATATTGTAAACCCTCAGCATCAGCTTCTCTAGAAAATAGATTTTGATAAGCTGTTTGAACCAGTTCACTTGAAGTAGTTGAATCAGCGTACATTTCTTGTGCCTCAGCTGAATCAAAAAAGCTACTAGCTATATCCTCTATGTTATCAAAACCAGAATCATTCATCCAGTAATTTAAACCAGCTGAATCTGGTGCGCGATTAAATGTTGCTACGTATATTGATGTAATATCTTCTTGTGAAAATGCCATAAGCTAAGTCCTCTTGTATTTTGTTGAGAGAATTATAATACAAGAGTGTTAGCGAAGTGTAAGATGTTAATTGAACTCTCTGATTAATCCAATAAATAGATTCCAGGTCAAGCCTGGAATGACGATGAGTCAGTCATTCTAAACTTGATTTAGAATCTAATAGCTAATTGTTCAGAGAGTTCAATTAGACTAATAATGATTTTATATGGAGAGAAAAAGTGCTTCCCTTAGCAAATGTACTTTTTACAGATATATTTATGCCAAGCTCTTCACAAAGCTTTTTTACGATATTTAAACCTATACCTATGCCTCGTTCTTGTTCTTTGTAAAAACGCTCAAATACCTTATTTGGATACTTTATACCCCTACCTGTATCAATTATATGTAATATTTTTTTACTTTTATCGTAAATAATACTAATACTTCCATTATGTTTATTATATTTTACAGCATTAGAAAGAAGATTATCAACAATTCTTACAAAAGAATCTTTAAATGTATATAACTCACAGCTACTTAACTCCGTATGAAAAGATAGTTCAGGATGGTTATTTTCAAGAAGTAATATGTTCTCTTTAAGTATATCCAATAAATTAAAATTTTCTTTTTCACCTTGAGTATTATTTAAATAAGATCTAAGATGAGATTGTAATTCTAAAACAGAACTTACACTTTTTTCAATTCTATCTAATTTATCATTTTGTGCTATCTCTCTTTTTAACATTGAAGCATTAAGACGAAGCGTTGATAAGGGTGTATTAAAGTCATGCAAGATATCTTTTACAAACTCTTGAGTTAACTCCAGAGATTTCCGCAGTGGTGAAAGAGAAAGGTAAGAAAAGATAAATGATAAAATTAAAACTATAATTATCATAAATATATACTCGATTAATAATTCTTTTTTTATTAACCAAAGTTCTTTTTCATAATTTTCTTTTACAAATTGTACCTTTAAGATATTCTTCTTAGCTCCTGAAATTGGGAAGTTCGCATATAAACCATCTTCATTTTTATGTAATACATAATATGCATCTTTTCCTGCTATTACAAAATCTATTTTGAACTTTTCACATTTTAAATCAAAATTACAGATACGCATTTGGGCAAAAATATTCTCATTTAAATCTCGTTCCCCTTTTGCAAAATTTATGTAAAAGATAGTGCTAATCAAACTACCCATAGAAAAGAAAAAAAGAAAAAAACTTTTGTAATATGATTCTAATTCAATCTTATTCAAGTATATATCCAGTACCACGAATATTTTTAATATCAAAACCTGTAGTTTTTTTAAGTTTACTTAAAGCTACTCTAAGGGCAGTAGGAGATGGGTTCTCTAAACAGTCCATCAAAACACTTTTATCAAGAATTTGACCAATATTACTTATAAAGATATCAAAAAGTCTCTCCTGTACATCACCCAATGCTAAAATTTCACCATCTTTGCGAATAATTTTTTTTTGTATATCATAACTAAGGTTTTTATAAACTAACTCTTGATGTTTATTTACAAATTTGGCATTAACTCTAATTAGTAACTCTTCAGGAAAAAATGGTTTTTTTATATAGTCATCTGCACCAACTTTAAAACCACGTGATATAGATTCCAAATCAACCAAGGCTGAGATAAAAATAGCTGGGGTATTATCATCCACCTTTCTAAGTCCATCTAAAAGGTCAAAACCATTAATTTCAGGTACATTAATATCAAAGACATATAAATCAAATTTTTTCTCATAAGAAATTTCTGCTGCTTGTTCACCATCTATTACTAAGCTTACATCATAACCATCAAATTCAAGTAGCTCTTTTATAGTTAAACCTAAGTCTCTATCATCCTCAAGAAGTAATATTTTTTTTTTCATAATGTATCCTAAAAATAATATCCTATACGCATAGATGCGTAATGTTTACTCGCACTCTCACTTAAACCATAAGCATAAGAAAAACTACTAAACCAGTGTTGATCAATACTGTAATACAAATAAACTGATGCGTTTTGTATATCTGGTATCTTTGAATAAATACTTTGAGAATTATTATAAGAAGATGATATATAAACTTTTTGGGTAAGGTAGTGTCCAAGACCAAAATTATAAGAATTTGTATTTTTAAAGTCAATTATAGCATTTGAATCATAATCATTAACAATTGTATATTTATAACTTGTAAATATATTGGTATTATTTATTGCATAATTTAAATTAATTGAACTAATATAATCTATTTTATTATGTATATTTTTAGAATAAGTATCGTACGTAGGTAAAATAACACCAATACCCAAATTAAGAAGTAAATTATCATAAATTTTAAATCTGTAGTATCCCGATACAATAGTGTCATTTAAACCATTGTCATTAATAAAATCATTACTTAAGTCATAAGTTGAACTATATATTTGTAAGGTAAAGTCTTTATAAAAATAATCTATCTGAAGTGATTTAGTTATAGTTTGTATAGGATCAGATACCAAATAGTCTGATTTAGAATAGGCTATACCTAATATTATGTCAAAATGATGATTAGAAATTAAACTCTTTATACTACAACCATTAAAATCTACTAAATCTGTAATAGCTGTCCCCGGACATCTATCTAAAAAATTCTCTACACCATCCATATCTTTATCGCTGTAAGCAAAAACGTTTATGTTAAGTATTAATATTAAACTTATTATATATTTCAATTTTTTCCTCAATTTACTTATTTTGTATCTGTTGATTTGTTTGATTAAAATTTACATCATTAGAATGGTTATATTTATCTATATCTTGATGTATCCATTGGTTTTTTGATGTTGGGTTGTTATTTTGATGAGATTGCATTTTTTCTTGTAATTTACTTATAGCACTCGCACGGTCTTTTTGATTCATTTGTACCATTTGTAGTTTAAGCTTATTCATCAAAATAACTCTTTTTTCCGCTGGAGCATTTTTAATGTTTTGTATTTGTAAATCAATACTTATATCGGCTGCAGATAGTATGAAGTGCCCCAAAATTATAAATAATGATAATGAGTTTATAATAAGCTTCAAATACTTCCTTTATATAATGTATTAACAAGCAAATATTATAATATGCCCATATCATTTACTTTATTCTGCAAAACTAATTATGACATAGAATCCTTAGTGATATGTTAGTTGGATATTTTATTCTTGTATTTAATGTGGTTTAATGAAAAATTCTGGGGTCTAAAAAGTGCTTGAAAGTATGGTATATTGATAGTAAACAAAGGTTTATTTATAAATGGATGTAAAAAACTGCAAAAATATGCCCAAGTTGTCTAAAAAATAACACGAAAAAGATAGGCATAAGACGATGTATTCAAAGATATAGATGTAATGATTGCAACAAGAAGTTTCAATCAAAAAGAAGACCTAAAAACTTACAAGAAATCATTTTTAAAAAGTATGTTTATAGAAGACAAATTTTAATGCATCTAGATGAAGATTATAATCGTAGTATTCCATGGATTAGGAAGCAAATATTTGAGTATGAACCAGTAGAAAAAACTCATACTCCAAGAGCAGTAGTTATAGTATGCGATGCTACATTCTACGGAAAGAAAAAAGATAAACTTGGTACACTGATTTTCAAGGATATTTTATTAGGTGAAGTTCTTATTTGGAAACATGTTCAGAGTGAACTTGCTAAAGACTACAAGCAACTTCTCCAAAGAATACTAGATTTAGGATATGAAGTGAAAGCCATCATAATTGATGGGAAAAGAGGCTTATACAAGGCTCTTAGAGATTATCCAGTACAAATGTGCCACTTTCATCAAAAGAAAGTAATACAGAGATATATGACAATGCATCCTAGATTAGAGGCTGGTAAAGATCTTCAAAAGATTATGTACAACCTGACATCAACAACTCAAACTATTTTTACAAATAAGCTAAATGATTGGCATGAAAAGCATAAATATTTTTTAGCAGAAAGGACTATAAATCCTGACACATTAAAAGAATCATTTACTCATCAAAAACTTGTGTCAGCTTATCGAAGTTTAAAAACAAATTTACCTTACCTTTTTACTTATAAAAAGCATAAAAAAATTAAAATCAACAACACTACAAATGCAATAGATGGTGGTGTCTTTTCTCCTATGACTAGGTGCCCCTTGAGGGTAAAAAGCTACTCAAAGTACACAATGGATTTAGTGAAAGTTTAAAGCTAAAGATGGTCGATGATTATTTAGTAAGTTATAAGAAAAAATAATTATTTAGACCCCAGAATTTTTCATTAAGCCTCATCTTCAAACAGTTCTGAATTTTCAGAGATAAATTTACAGGCTATAGTAGATAAAACTTCATAGATAATAATATTAATATCTAACTTATAATCTTTTCAAAAGTTAAATTCAATAGAATCCATAACATCGTATAAATCAATTTTATGTTCTTCTACTAAATCAACTAAGAATTTCAAATCTAAATATCAAGCACCTAATATATTCATAGTAACATCAGTTAATACATTTTTATTCATAATCAACAATTTAAAAAATAAAGTGCTAATCGTTAAAAAAATTACAATCAAAAAAACAAGGTGGAGACTTGTACTACCTTATATTTATTATTTTATTTTTAGAATTAGTCAGTTTATTTTGAGAATACAAACGAGGCTTTTAAATAGAGTGTAATAGAAAAACTATTTGATAAAATTTTATTTTGTCCAATTTTCATATTTTAAATTTGGTGAGGTTTGGGCTATCTTGCTAAAAATTGTATCATTACTAACTAATACAGCATTATGATTTATTGCAGTTGCAAGTATCAAAAAATCTAAGTCTTTTTTTTTAATTGCTGTTTTAGCTATTCCTGTAGATTCTTTATATTCAGATTTTAAAATACCAAAAATATCTACTTCTGCAATATCTAAAGAATATATGTCAAGGTACTCTCTAATAAACATTAGACCATCCTCAAAAATATATTTATTTTCACTAGCACCATCAAATGTATTTAATCCATACGATAGTTCATATAAAGTAATTATAGAAACACTTACAATATCATCTTCCGATAATGATAAAAGTTTCTTTTTAATTTTATCTCTATATGGAGAATTTGGGTCTGCTAGATATGAAATTATATTAGTGTCTAGTAGGTAAATTGTTTTCATATATTAAATATTAGCTATAAAATTATCTCTAGCTTCTTTACGACTAGTACTTATATGTTTAACAATTTCTGGTGTAAATATTCCATCCATTTTGTCGGCGAATTTACCCCATTTTGTTTTAGTTTCAATTTTGGTTTTTGCACCACTCGTATCTTCCTGATTTATTAGAATAACCCTCAGTTGAAGCTCCAACAATTCTACCATTAATTGCAGTTCTTCTTCATCTCTATTCTTTTTTATCACTATTATCTTGATATATCTCGATAATATTTTTTTTTGCACTTTCAATGTTTATAAATAAATCCTTATAAATTTTTATCATTATAGCTTAGATTTAATTAAAATAATCTACCGCACTCCGTTTGCTGACTCATCCACGACTTACTACATTGTATTTCGTAAGCTCGTATGTTGTTTTTTTTGAAATTTTTAGTCTATACTTAATTCTGAGTTTTCGTTAGAAGTAATRTATCGRYMRTRWKCTAAAGCAGCATTGTCTAGCTTGTGCGAAAGTCTGATAATTACACTTTAAATTTGGGTGGCGAGTAAATCAGTTTTTTATATCTTTTTTTTGCAAAAAAAAGTTAAAGCTAGATTGGATTGAATCACGAGGCAAGGTTATGTGTAATATTATTGCTTAAAAGTCACATAGAAGTTATACTTCTATGCTAACGAACTCTCTTAAATAAATAGGAGGTTCACGGTGTTAAATTGTATCGGAATTGATGTATCAAAAGCAAGTATAGATGTTCATATATCTAAAAATAATCAAGACTTAGTATTTGATAATAATTTCAAAAATTTCAAATCTCTTTTTTTAAAATTAAAAAAAATATACAAAAAAGAGATAGAAGATATTGTTTTTATTTTTGAACCAACAGGCAGTTATTCTGAAGCACTGAGAAAATATTGTTCTATACAAAGTATCAAGTGTTTTATCATAAATCCTAAGCAGTTTAGTAATTATGCAAAGTAGGAGTAGAGGTTAAAAATGATATTGAAGACGCTAGAGTATTATCAAAAGCACTTCATTTAGCTAAAGACAATCAGATTAAGGTTCCCGTATATGACGAAGATGTGGAGCTTATTAAAGAGCTAATGAGCTTTTACAAATTTACTAAAAAACAAACTACTCAACAAAAAAATCATCTGGAATCATTACGTAGTAAAAATGGTAATAAATTTTCTATCAAAGAACTTGAAAAATTTATTAAAGAATCTCAAATAAAAGAGCTTAAAATTATTGAACAAGTACAAACTTTAATTGATTCTACAGATGAATATCGAAATGCTTATGAAAATATAATTTCTATTAAAGGTGTTGGTCAAATTGGTGCTATTGTACTTTTACATCTATTTTTAAAATATCCAGAAGCAAATCAAAGGCAAATAACTTCATTAACAGGTCTTAATCCAATTTATAGACAGTCTGGTACTTCTATTCAATCAAGATATAAAATCGCAAAATCTAGTGCAAGTATTTACAAAAGTGTACTCTTTATGTCAGTTTTTACTGCCGTACGATATGATAAAAACTTTAAAATATTTTATGAAAGATTAAAATCCAAGGGAAAGCATACAACAGCTGTTCAAATTGCTGTTATGCGAAAAATAATACTTACAGCTCATTCTCTTTACAAAAATAATAAAAAATATGATGAAAATTTCAATATTCAAAAAGCTTCTAATATGGAATAATTGTTACTATTGGTATCTTTCATAAACTAAGTTTAAACGTGGCGACTTTCGCAGTGAGTAATAATATTTTCAGTTACTTATATAAACCAAGAACTAAATCTTTACCTGCATCAGGCATTAAGTGAGAGTATCTAAAAGTCATTTCTATATTTTTATGGTGCATAAGATTTTTGATCGTTATAATAGAGGCACCTTTTAATGCTAAATGACTTGCAAAAGTATGTCTAAGTGAGTGAACTACAACACGGTTTTTTTTATCTGTAGTTTTTAGCCCTGAATTAAAAAGTTTGTTCATAGCTTGTTTTCCAATATAGTATCGCACTTTATCCATATTGCTTTGTATAATTTTATCATTCACTTTTAGTTTTTTTTTGATTTTTAGAAGTAGCTTTTTTATTTCATCATTAAAAAATCCGTAGTATGTACCCTCATTCTTAAAATCTTTTAACTGAATAGAATTATTTTCAAAATCTATATCTTTTTTTGATACATTCATAATAGTTGCTAGTCTTCCACCAGTACTTAAACTAAGTAGTACAAATATATAGCAATCTTCATCATGTTTAATAAAGTCTAATAATTTAATTATCTCTTTGGAATGTCCCCTATAAACTAGACAATAACTAATCCAGTAAAAACCTAATTATTTAAAGACTTTTCATTATACTGTTTTTCAAACTGATTTGGAGAAA
>NVUO01000042.1 GCA_002733155.1 Sulfurimonas sp. | reverse complement strand
CAAATATTTTTATGGTATAATTTAGGCAAGATAATTGCCTAAAATTGAGTAAGAATTAGAAAATTATGAGTTGAGGGGTTTGATTATTTCACAGTCTCTCTGTTTTGTTGTACACTCTAGCTAACTTTAAAGTCTACATAATGATTAGTAAATAAAATACTAAATTTATTTTCATTTGGATTCCAGCCCAAAGAGTATGATTCTAGTAGCATCACTACTTGTTTCCTTATATTGTCATCCAAGTCTAATAATATATATCTAAAAAACATTTGTACATCATCTATGTTTTGTAGTATTTCATTTAGATTTCCACTTGACATTGCCGTTGTTAGCATTTCTTCTTGAAAAGAAGAAATTTTCTTAAATAATGGCATTTTTTTAATAAAACCAACTTCACCATATTTTAATTGTTTTATATTGAAATTTCCATGTAATAAATCATTTCTATGATTAAAAATAGTATATATTTTTTTGAACACAATATCTTCTTTATCAATTTTATTTCTAAACCCTATACAGTTTTTATGTAAAGATTTGATTTTTATATTAATATTTTCTCTAATCATTGTATTATATTTTTCTTGGCTATTTTTAAATTCTTCTTTGCACAATATTTTTATAATAAAATTTATGAATGTCTCAATATAAACAGGTGTTAAACATTTTACAGCAAAAACTTTTGCTGATATTTCTTCAATTAAATTTGACCATTTATTAAATGTTTCACTATCAAAATCTTCATCAATATGAGAATGATTAAAATCTGGTAATTCTTCATTTAAGTGTTCAATTTCATTTAGTAATAAATTAATTTGTTTTTGTATTCTTGCAAATGGGTTTATAATCATTTCCCAGTTTTCAATACTCTTTTTTTTCTCTTTTGCTTGTGTTGCATAATTTTTAATATCTTTAATGCAGTCTTGTAAAAAACTTAAACATTCATCTTTATCAAATATTAATTCAGTTGATGCGAAAACCTCAATTTTATAAGTTGCACACATAATCTCAATATTGTATTTATCAATATATAAGCTGTAATGCCAATGAAATAATTGATCACTATCTTCTTTTCTTAGTAGAGATAATATTCCATTAGGTTTTCCAAACCTTGTAAATAAATATAAAAATAAATTATATGGACTTATATTCTCATTCAGTTTATAATGATTACTAGGTTCTTTTTTATCTGCTCTTGTAAAGTTTAAACATTCTTTTGATGAGGGAGCAACTAAATTTTTTATTATTTCATCATTTGTCAACTAAACTTCCTTCTGCTGTACAACGGGGGCGCGGGTGAGTAACAACCATTTTAAACCTTTAGGTTTTCAAATGGTTGTTTGCTCCTCCCGCTTGTCATCTGGCGCTGAGCGACAGATGACCAGTGGGTGTTCAACCCGCGCCCCCGTTATCCGGTCACGCAGTGAGCGGATAACGGTTGTCGTGAGCGATAATTTTCCTTTAGGTAAATTATTCGTTCCTCGTATTTGTTGTACTTTTTAGTCTAGTAAGTCCATACTGTTTTGAATACTCGCATCTATAAATCTAAAAAGTTCATTTTTATCATTAATAGCTTTTAAGTATTCACTTCTATGTTCATTTTCAATAAGTGGTGGAACGATATTATTTTGAATAGCTTGAAAAGCCATTATTAATCTTCCAACTCTTCCATTGCCATCGGCAAATGGATGTACTCTTTCAAATAATATATGAAACTCTGCAATATCTTCTAAACTCATATTATTGCTATTAAATCTATAAAGTAGATTTTCTAAATCATTTGAAATTTTATTAGGTGCTGATAGTTTTATATCTACACCTTTGATGTATCTCTCATCTAGTCTATATGCTCCAATAGGTTTAGATACAAATTGGGGTGCTACATGTAGAGCATCTTCAAACATAATCGCATGAATATCTTTTATAAAACTACTATCTATAATATTTTCTTTATTTGTAGCCTCACGAACTATTACATCATAAGCTTTTGCAAACCCTAATATAACAAGTTGTTCATGTAATGGTTTGTCTCCTGCTGTATTTCCATGTTCAAGTAATTCTTTTGTTTCACCGAAAGAAAGAGTTGTTCCTTCCATCGCGTTTGAGTGATGTGTGATTGAAATACGAAGTTGTCTAAAAAGTTCTTCTCTTTGTTTTAGTGATAAGTTATTTAGTTTTTGCATGATATTACCTTTTTGTATGTCTTTTAATAGAAACGATTGTCTGCCATGTTAATACCGAAAATATTATATAAAAAATTAATGATATAAATTCTAAATCTTTCTTAAGAAACTTTGCAATAGGTAGAATATTTTTCACCATATTATTGAAAAAATCAAGAATGATTTGTACATATTGATTGGCAGGTGTATATATCTCATATAACCAATTTTTTTCATATCCATATAAAATGAATTGATACACAAAAGCAAAACAACATATATAAAATAAAGGTTGAAAATAACTTTGACCAAATGATGAAAAAATGTTATTTAAATTAAATACAAGTTTTTCTTGAATATTTCCAATTAATGGTTCTTTTTTAAGTTCTTCTTTATACTTTGTCATTTCTTTTATAAAAAATTTATTAGCTTCTATGCTATTGCTTATTTTATCAAAAGAGTGCTTGATTAGTCTAAAGGTCTCTCTAGGGGTATTTTTAAACGCTACTATTATTTTTAAAAAATTAGCATCATTCAATAAATTTATATTTTCAAGATTTAATCCACTTAAAAACTTTGTATTTCTTAATGTTAATATATCTTTAAATGTCACATATTCAAATTCAGCAAGTTCTTCAATTAAATTATTGGAAGTTCCAAATATACAATTTTCAAAACCAGTAAAATCATTAAATATGCTTTTACTTATTTTAAATTGAATAAATGTTGAACTAAACATATCAGCAATTTTACCAAAGTTACTATTGTATATATTAAATTTAATTATATTATTATTTTTAAATTCAAATTTATTTTCAAAATGACTATTGGTACAATTAAACTCTTGAAAAGAATAATTATTTAATTTAAATTTTTCTTTAAATGTACAGTTATTAATAAAAATTTTATTTATGTTATATTTAATATCTTTTTTATTTGTAAAAATATCATTTGATATATCGCAATTTTCTAGTTCAATATTTGTAAATGAACAATCCTTAAATCGGATATAACTATCTATATATCCTATTCTTAGAGTATCTTTAAATATACAACTTTCATATTTTAACTGTATGCTGGGATAATTTACATCAGGTGAAATATTCCAAGAGGATTTAAATATACAATTTTTAAAAGTAACTTTACTATCTTTAAAAATACTATTGCCCTTATGGGTTATATCATTAAAAAAGAAATGGCAGTTCTCAAAACAAATATTATCTTTTTCTTTTATTGAATCAAATATATCATAATAAAAGCTTGAACTACATTCTGGAAAATTTATGTTTTTGAAATCAGTCAAAAAACTATTTTTTAAATTTATTATGTAATCTTTCAGCTCCCTTTTAAATAAAGCTGTATCTTGATGATTGTCACTATACAACTCAATATATTCTTTTTTTGAATCATTCATATATAATAATTCTCAATATAAGGTTTCACGTTAATAATATTGTTTTTCAATTTTCTCTTTCCTTGCACTTGTTGTACGTTTAGTCAAATATGACAAATATATACAGTAATTTTAGTGAATGTATACATCATGTCTTTTTGGCATATAATTATACATCATTAAGTTGTTATTCAATTGTTGCATTTGCATATTGTTATTCATATTTTGTAATGATTGATTTAAACTATCCCAAGATTTTTGAGTATTCGCTTGTTCAGCCGCGGCAGCTCTTCTTTGGGAAGCTACTGCTTCAGCTTCTCTCGCTTGTATTAACCTTTGTTGATTTAAAGAAGCTCTCTTTTGTTGTTTTTGTTTTTCAATAGTTGCTAATTTAGCATCAACTTTAATTTTAAACTTGGAAACTTTTTTGTTTTCTCTACAGATTTCTTTGTATTCATTATTATCCATAAAGTCAACTGTAATACTATCTTTACAAATTTTCTTTTTATATTTTTCTTTAATGATGAGTGCTTTTCTTTGTGCCTTTAGAGCTATATTAGCTGCTCTTTTGATTTCATCAAATATTTTATTTGCATTGTTAAAATAGCTCTGTGGTAATTGTACTCTTTTAAGCAATGTTCCATTAAGCATTTCGCCTGAATTAGTTCTTCCATTTTTCATGGTAGCAAAACCATATCCATTGGATTTACCTAGTTTATTTCTAATATTAAACTCATATTTTCTATTGTCAAACTCATTTGTGCTTAAATCAGCAATCAAGTATGAATAGTTTGGAAAAACTTTGTAATACTCTACAATATCATAGAAAGGATAGGTCTTCATAATTAACATTGGAGAGTTTTTTGACATACCTACCCCCATTTCATATGAAAGTTGCAAATCTCCATTAGTTTCTTTAATCATTGTTTTTACATAGTGGCTTGGTTTGTCCGTATAATATAAGCATTCTCCTTCTTTTGTAATACCATTTAAGGGGTCTAAATTAATGCAATATGTATTTGGATTACCATTTTTATAAACAGCTATTTGCTGTCTATCTGAAAACATTGTTCTTTCAAAAGCACTACCCAGCCCATTAACATAGCCATTTTTACAATCACCATCCCAATAAAAAGCATAATCATCTTCAAGTGTTCTGTCTTTTTGAGGGTTATAACCTACCCATATTTTACATTCTTCTTTTTTATTTTTTGGTTGAATCCATTTAAAAGATGGTTTGTAGTTTTCATTTTGTTCTTTAATTGTTTCATATTCTTGTATGTAAGTACTTTCATACTTTCCAACTTCTTGTTCATTGACTTTTGGTATTGATGGTTGCCCACCACAAGCACTAAATAATAATGCTACTGATGCTAATATGCCTATTTGTGTAAATTTCATTTTTTCTCCATGTGAGTACAACGGGGGCGCGGGTGAGTAACAACCATTTTCAAACATTTAGGTTTTCAAATGGTTGTTTGCTCCTCCCTCTTGTTATCTGGCGCTGAGCGACAGATGACCAGTGGGTGTTCAACCCGCGCCCCCGTTATCCGGTCACGCAGTGAGCGGATAACGGCTGAATAGAACCATAAATTGCCGCTAGGTAATTTATTGCGTTCCTATATTTTGTTGTATCTGAACGATTATTGAGGTTTGTTTTTCTTAAATATTTTCATCATTTCAATTGTATTTCTTTCTAAACTTACTTGGTAAACAATAGTATATTTTTTGTATGTCATATCTCTAACATCTTTATCGTTGAAATAAAATGAAGGTGGATACATATATGGATTGTCTAAAATTAATTTTATATTATTTTTTAGTTCTGTGCTGAATTTTTTACTTGCAGAAGGTTTGTCATTTGCTATATATTTAAGTATATCTTTTAACTCTTGCGAAAAATCTGAATTATTGATTATTCTCATTTTTGTAATGTTTCAACAAATCTATCTATGTCATCCCAAAATTCATTATTTTCTATCATTTCTACTTTACCGCTATCAATGTTGTTTTTGATTTGATGTAATTCTTTTTGTCGTTCATAAAAGTATGGGTCAAGTTCTAAGTTCTTATCTTTTTTAATAGTGATATTTTCACTATGATTATTAATATAACTCATGAAATCTTGAATATAATTATCTTGAACTAGTACGGCTAAGGTTTGCATAATGAACTCCTATGATTTATTAATTGTCATTATAGCAAAACTTAAGTTTACTACACTTAAGTTTCGCCCATAAATAAACTTATGTCTCATTACATTTAGTAGTATTCCCTTGTATTAAATCAGTTTCTATATCAATAAGTTTTTGTTCATTTTCTTCCTGATAAATACAAATTCGATTTGCATTATTATTGTCAAAACAATTTTGTTTATGGTGATTGCTGTGCCTTTCTTTTAAGTCCTTTGTTCTTCCAATATAAATCTTATTATGAGAATAGCCTCCATCATCTTTTTTTTGCCTTTTTGTAACTATATAAATTGCAGAAACATCATCATTCCATTCTGCATTTACATCATAAATTTCAAACTCATATTTTTTTCCTGATTTTCCAGTAAAAGTGATTGTTGCCATTTTTATTATTTCCTTTTATTTTATAACTTTACAATGATCTTTATAACTATCAAATATATCTTTATTAGCCTTATCAACATACCCTAATGTCCATTTATAAATTTTATCTTTATAATAAATATGTTTAGTACTTGAATATACTTTTTGACCTTCCATAAAATAACTAGATGTATAAATAGCTATATAAGTATCTTTCTTTTTATCTAATGTTGATGAAAAGGTAATAAGTTTTCGATTATCAGCCTTTAATCCTTTTTTAACAAGGTCATCTAATAGATTTTTAATACCAGACCATATATAATTTTTATGTTCTAATTGCGATGGCATAGATTGTGAGTTAAATGACAATTGATTGGTTTTATCAAGGTACACATATGGTCGACTATTTGTCATTTGTATTATGGTGTCTGAAACAATTTTTTTTATTTGTTTTTGTGTCAATTGCTTTTTATATTCATAAGGAAGTGATTTTTCTATTGCCCTTGGGTCTAATAATTCCTTTGGAATATGTTGAATACTTGGTTCTCCAGGAAATACAGCTTGAAATTTATTATCAAATAATTTATACGAATAAAAGTCTTGTGCATTTAATCCACTCGAAATCAATATTAATACAATAAATTTCAATATACTATGAAATTTTATTTTTCTGCTCCTTCTCAATTGTTATTTTTTTCCAACTTAGTTTAACAAACCATATAGCTAACAAAAGTGGTATCATTTTTGATAATCCCATGGCAACAAATTGAAACTTACTTATATTTTCCATTGATTCTCTCATTGAATCAATCATAACACCATACACAGTATGTACTGTAGCCATTACCACAAAAATTACAATTGCTACTGCAATACCCAATAATTTTTTCATTTTAAACCTTGTAATAGTTGTTGAAATTTCTACAAACTATAGATACAACGGGGGCGCGGGTGAGTGGCGACCGAATTTGAAAATGTAATTTTCCAATTTGGTTGTCCGCTCCTCCCGCTTGTTATCTGGCGCTGAGCG
>NVUO01000022.1 GCA_002733155.1 Sulfurimonas sp. | reverse complement strand
TCAAATATTTTTATGGTATAATTTAGGCAAGATAATTGCCTAAAATTGAGTAAGAATTAGAAAATTATGAGTTGAGGGGTTTGATTATTTCACAGTCTCACATTTTTGTTATCTTATTCTCCGTAATATGTCCACATCCTTGATACACGCACTAATTTTTCTTCTTCTAGAACTTCATAAACAATTCTATGTTTAATATTTATTCTTCGAGAAAACGAACCAGCTAGATTTCCAACCAATTTTTCATATGGAGGTGGTTTTTGAAAAGGGTTGTTTTTTATAATTTCGATTAAATCTATTGCTTTTTTATCTAGTGAAGCCACCGAGAGTTTTTTGGCATCTTTTAGTGCTTGCTTGGAATAAGTAACTTTATAAATTACCATTCAATATTTTCACTAAATTCACTGTTAGGAGCATTCATTGCTTCTTTTATTGAAGTAGCCATACCTGGAATTGAATTCAAGAATAATGTCTCTTCAATTGCATTCCAGTCTTCTTCACAAAGCATTACAACATTATTTCTTTTTCCTGTAATCATTATTGGTTGATGTGTTTGGGCTGTTTCATCCATAATTTTATATATATTTATTCTAGCTTGGCTCACTGTCATTACTTTTGTCATAATCAATCCTTTTCTAGTAGTACCTAATATCGTACGCTTAGTCAAGTTAGAATAGATTAGAGCTAACGTTTGTCGTGAGCGATAATTTTCCTTTAGGTAAATTATTCGTTCCTCGTATTTGTTGTGTGTTTTATGTCATTTTCCATCTTTGTCTAACTCTTGAATTAACATATCAAAATCACTTTTATATGATTTATCTTGAATTACTTTATATTTCTCAAATTCACTTATAGCAAACTCTTTTGCRATYWSKGCTGTRACTTTTCCWRCATTTTGTAAAATATCWCGTTCATTAAATTGTAAAAAAGCATTTAACTTTTGACTCCAATCTTTCATAGTCATTGGWATATTTCTYTCAGCTTGGTCTTCTGCATAATCAAGATACATAGTTACAATTCTATTTAATGATTTTATTTCATCTTGTGCTAGATAATTTTTAGCTATAACTACATCAGATTTTAATATTTTTCCATTTGGTGYTTTTTTCCAATTTGTTAGTCCCATATATTCTTTTTGATGATTTGCTCTTTCAATTAGCAGTTCAGAAGCTGTATKCCCATGAATAGCCCAGTGTAATTTATTTTGTACTGTAGCAAAAAAATCTTTTGTTGTTGGAGCTTTTAAATCATAGTCTAAAGCAGTTGTATAAATATCTGTGATTTGTTGATAAAAGTTTCTTTCGCTCTCTCTAATATCTCTTATTTCTAATATTAAATCTTTGTAATATTGAGGATTTAAATAGCTGCCATTTTTTAGTCTTTCATTATCAAGTACATAGCCACGAGTAGTAAAAGTTTTTAAAACCTGTGTTGCCCATCTTCTAAATTCTGTGGCTTTGTTTGAATTTATTCTATATCCTAATGAAATAATTACTTCAAGATTATAATGGTCAATATTTCTACTAACCTCTCTTCTGCCTTCTTTTTGAACTATTAGGAATTTCCTAATAGTTGAGTTTTCTTCTAGTTCATTTGTTTTAAATATGTTTTTTAGATGTTCATTTATTGTGGCTACATTTACATCAAAAAGTTTAGCTATTAGCTTTTGCGTTAGCCATACACTTTCATTTTCTACTTTTACTTCTATGGTATCTTGCTGGTTAGCAGTGGTGAAGATTAAAAACTCTGCGGTTGAATTTCGTATTTGTAGTTTTTTAGCCATTATAAGCACTCTCTATAAGGTTTATCTCTTCTTTATCAAGCGCATACAAAGCATATACTTTTTTATCTATAAGGCACTCTAGTTTTAATGTGTTTCTATTTTGTTTTTTGCGCTCTATAATCTTATCTACGATTTTTACAAATTCAATTTGTATAGTTTTTTCAATATTTGGAATAATAAAAGTTCTTACATCAGATAATGATAAAGCTGGAAAGTCATCTCTTTGAATTGCAGGATTGCCTTTTGTAGCAACGAAAGAATAAAATTTACTATTTATCAAAGCTAAAATATATTCTTTAGAATAATTCTCATTTRAATTATAGATGGCATATAGATTCTTCTTAAAAGCCATCGTTTTATCACATAACATTGCTTGTAATCTAAATTTGCGACTAATCAGTTGCCTAATAAAAATTTTAGGTCTTTCAAATAGTTCTCTATTCCTAAATTCTCCAAGTATCTCTGGTATTACATAAGTTAAAATATCTGAATTATCTTCTATATTAWAAGAATAAACCTGTCCCTTGAACCATTCCATAGAATCTTTACTACCGTATGTAACTATAGAAGATTTTTTAGGCGGTAAAGAACCTCTATTGATAGTTGCAATATCTTCTAAATGTATAGTATACTTATAATACTTATCTAGTAAATTTCTTATTTTTCCAAAAACTATTCTATGCTTATAAAATTTTAAAAACTCTGATTGTAAAACACTTTCTTCATTTTTGGTAAAGTCTATAACTTTATCATGAATTTTAAAATCAACAAGCTTAAGTTTATTGTCCTTAATGCTTTTATTATTAAAAAATATAATTGCAGTATCAATATAGGCATCAAAAATATCATATGGTAATTTTATAATTTTATTAATGCTTCTTTGCTCCAATAGCGAATCTCTAAAATTCAAATAGCTATCTGCAGATAAAAAAGTAGTTGGTACAATATAGGACAAGTTTGAGTTAGGTTTTAATAAACTAAAACCTAACTCTATGAATGCAATATAAGAATTTAAATTACCACCCAATAAATTAAAAAACTTTTGATAGCTTTTCTCTAGTTTGATATACGGCGGATTACCAATAACAATATCAAAACCAACAAACTCTCCATCTTCATCTAAAACTTCTGGAAATTCAAAACGCCACTCAAAAGAGTTCTCGAAGATTTCAGCATCTTCAAACTCTTTTATGACTTCATATTTTTTATTTATCTTTTTAAGTAGTGTCGTTGCTTGTGTCTTTTGAGATTTTTTCTCTTTTGGGGTAAGTTTTATCTCGTCACCAAACAGAGATGTATCGTTAGGATTAAATTCTTTACCAAAACGAGCATATAAAATGCAGTGTTCTTGTTTTGCAAAACTAATTATAATCTCTTCACTTAAACCTTTAAATCCGAACTGCTCTATATAGCCTTTAGTATATTTTTTTTTGTCTTTAGGCTGAAAACCTTGAATGAGTTTTTTAAATTCAGTAAGTTCAGGAGAACCATCTTTTAACTTTTGTGAGAAGCTTTTTTTAATATCTTCAATTTTTGCAACTACCTCTTTTTTAATAGCCTTATCGTTTGTCTCTTTGTACCACTTAACATACTTTTTATAATCATTTAACTTCTCTTTTAAGAGTTGGTTTTTAGTTTCACTGTCTTTTAAAGGGTATTTACTTACAAGTGAGTTTCCTGTCTTAATGTTAATGTCAATGTTTGGAAGTGTAACAAACTCACTGTTTTCATCATAATAACTGTCTTTAAGAAGTTCTATCCACAGTCTAAGTTGAGTGATTTTCACAGAGTTTATGTTTATATCTACACCAAAGAGTTGGTTTTCTATGATGTGAAGCTTTTCTTTAAATATAAGTTCTTGTATATTTTGTGTCTCTTTTAAAAAATCATTTTCTTTGGTTTGAACATACTCAAAAAAACCATCCTGCGTTTCAATGTAGAGTTCATCATTTTCATTGGTTATTTGAATATGGTTAAGACCTTTTAAGATTTTGAGTTCAGACTTAATATTTAGAAGTTCATTGAGTGCAGATACTAAAAAATGTCCACTTCCAACCGCAGGGTCAACAATCGTTATATTATTAATAATATCATTTGCTTTTGTTAAAAACTCATCTTTAATAAAATATCTGTCACAATAGCTTTTTACTTCATGAAAAGTTTCAGCTTCGATTTCAAATGCTTTATTAAATTTTTCAAGTACTGTTTTTCTAATGCTCTCTTTAGTCATATACATTGTTACAAAGGATGGAGTAAAAAAGCTTCCATCCTTGTAACCATTTAGTTTTTCAAAAATCAAACCAAGAACAGATGAATTTATAAGTGTATTGTGTTCATCTTTAAACTCATCTTTTTCATTACTACCGAAATCATAGGCATTAAGAAATTTTAGTAAGTATTCTATACTGCTAAGTTCATTATTTTCAGACTTCAATATTGTTTTAGAAGATTTTTGTAATACAGTGTTATTTTTAAGTTCACTTATTTTGAGGTATTGTCGCTCTAAGGGTGTTATCTCAAAAAGTGAGGAATTAAGATAGGGTATGTTTTTAAACTCTTCAATTTGTATAGCTTCTCTTTCATTTATTCTTCGAGCAAGGATTTCAAAAAAGAGTGTATTTAGCTTGTTAAAATCGTCTACCACTTCATATGATAAAAACTTTGGATATTCTCCATTATGAATAGTTAAAAGTCTAGCTTCTAGCAACTTTAAAAATAAGATTCTATTTAACCAAGTAATGTTTAGTTCTAGTGCTGTTTCAAAAAGCTTTTTTTCATCACTCATTTCATGTTCAATTTTCAGCTTTAAAATAGTACTTTCTAGCAAAGAGCCATCGTTTCGAGATGATTCAATCTTTCTACCTATAACTTTTTTACTGCCTTCTTTTGTCTCTTCCAAACCCATGATATGAAGTAGCTCATAATAAAAGTTTTTGTTTAGTGTGTTTGAATCGTCTTCGCTATACAGCTTTAAAAGGTGTGTAGGCGATAAGAGTTTATAAATATATTTAAGTTGTGTATTTGTTTGTTGGTCTTTTAAATAAAACCTTGCAAATTTAATGTTTTTTAATACATCATCATCTTCTAATATAATTCCTAAATGCTTATAAAATTCATCTGTTTTTTGAGAAAAAAGAGTTTTCTCAATTTCGAAGTCATTATAAAGTCTTTCTACTCTTTTAGTTGTTGCGATTTTATTTATTTCAGTTGCATCAAATATAAACCATTCTATATTATTGGTAATAATAATATGTCTAATACTAAAATTTTTATGTTTAATTTTTTCTCGCATATAATATAAAACAGCTTCTTGAAGAGATTTTCTATTTAGGTTATCATGTTTTATCATTTCTGATTTGTTTTTTAAACTTTTGGCTTCTATAAGGACTTCAGGAATATTATTTTTATAAATGACTAAATCTACTCTGCCAGATGTATTGATTTTGTAACTATTGGCGTAGCCAATATTATTTAAAAAATTAGTAATTAGGTTTTTATTATATTCTTCAGATTCATCTTCATTTGTTTCTTTTTGGAAATTTTCAAAATGTTTTTTAAAGTCTTCAAATTCATTATCTGTAAGCTTTTTCTTTAAATATAATTTCTTAATAACATCTTTTGGTGATAGCATTATTGGCACTTTTTGTCCTCTTTAGTAAGGTAATATAGTATTTTATCTAAATGTAGGTTTTAATCTTGTCTATGTGTCACACAACGGTTAACTTCAGCGACGGCTCTGCCGTTCGTTGCAAGGTTTTGTTAGGTATTTAATTGAATTCTTGCCCAAACAACCAATTCTTAGGGTTTTTATCATAAAGTTCTAAAATAATATTTTTATTGATTTTTTCTTTTTCTTCATCAGTTAATATATCTTGATTTAATATTTCTTTTAATGAGTTTTCTCCGATATTAATAAAATATTGAAGGTCATTATCTTTAATTAATTCTAAAATAATTTTAAAAATCATAGTTTTTTGTCTTGGATCCATTTCTGAAAATATATATCCATCATGAGCCATAAAGTTTAAAATATCTTTATTTAATTTATATAATAAAACATCATAACAAAATATTTCAACTTCTCCAATTGCTTGAGATGAACCTCTAGGAATTTCGACTGCTATATCATATAAGTATTTTGCTTTTTTTGTTTCTTTTAATTCTAAAGAACCACCATGATTATTATAAAACTGTTTAACAATTTCTCTAAATTTATCTTCAATTTTACCTAGTGATTCTTTTTCTTTTGCCAAATATAAAATACTTTTTTCTTTAATCTTTGCACTCTCAACATTTAATTTACTTTTGTCTTTTTTAAAATCATTTAAGGTTTCTTCATATTTTGTTAATTTATTAATTTCTGTATTTAAAAATTTAATTCTTTCTTCTATAGTATTGTATTCTTCTAATGCACCACTATTATTTAATATTTCTAAGGAACTATCTCTTTTACTAGAAACTTCTTCTAGTATTATTTTCAAATCATTTAGTTGTAATGTTAATTCTTTTATTTCTATTTCAATTCTATTTTTTCTGTTAGATATAAGTGTATTGTGAAATACTTGTGCATCTTCAATTCTTTTTATTATTTTATCTTGAAAGAAAAAAGATGCTTCATTGTATAGTTTTTCAATTTCATGAGCATCAATATCAATGTTTTCTGACACTAATAAGTTTTGTTCTTTTTTTTGTAATAAATTTTTTATTTTTTGAATTTTATCTCTAAGCTGATTTAGCTCTTTTGTTAAGTTGTCAGATTCAATTTTTAAATGGTCATAATTCTTAGCAATAATAAAATTACTTTTATCTTCAATCAAAGATATATGTTCATCTATTAAATCTTTTAAGTTTGTTTTATCAAGTGCTTCTTGATACTCTTCTATTATAGTTTTTGCTTTATCAAGTTTAGCTATTTTATCTTCAACTAAAAATTTTTCTTTTACTAAATCCATTTCAATATTCAATAATTTTAAATTTACAAATCTTTGATAATAATCATTTAAAGGTTGTCCTTGCTGTCTTAAAGGATCACTATAATAGTCACCTCCAAATCTTCTTGCAAAACAATTGAATATTTGCTTAAACTTTAAATCATGATTTTTTCCAAGAAAAATTTCTGATAACTTACTAGGATAATCTGTTTGTGTAATTTTTTCATCGTTTATATAGTAATCTGTCTTGGAAAAATCTTTTTTAATTTCATATTGCTTATCATTCTGTGTGAACGTCAAATAGAAGACACCATAAGTCTGTAAAAACTTTTTTAATTTTTGTTCTTTTGGTTTTTTTGGATCCAATTTTGACCCAAACATTAAATGCACTAAAGTTAATGTTGAACTTTTTCCTATGCCATTAATGGTGTCTTTTTCTTTTTTACTTAATTGCAATCCTGCAACTATATTTAGATTTGGATTGAAATTTAAAGTTCTAAACTTTAAATTATCAGATGTTAATTGTAATAGTTTCATTTTTTAACTCGATTTTATTTATTAAATATAAGAAATTTAAACTTAACATTAATTTATCTAAAGAAATGTTTTTATAATATAATGTATTTACTTCTTCAAGTAGTTTATCCATATTCATAGAATTTATTTCTAAGGCTTTAATTACATATGCAGATATACTGAATATTGAATCAACAGGTTTAATTAGTTTTGTGGGCATTAACATGTTTCATCTACTCCAACATCACATAATTCAAAGAAATAGGCAATGATAATCCATGCAATATTCATTGAATTAAAATCATTTATTTCATTTTCATTTTCGATTTCAGTATGTAGTTTAGAAATTAGTATATTAAAATTAATTTTATGGAGGGTAGCAATATCTTGTAATTCAGATGTCTTTTTATTTAATAATTCTTTTTCTGAAATTTTTAATTTTAATTTCTCTAATAAAATATTTTTATAAATATCATCTATTATGCAACTTTTTAAGTCTATAATTAAGTTGTCAATATTACAAAAATCATCTAAAATAACTCTATAATCTAAAAATTCTTTTATTTTAGCACTAATTTTTTCATTTATTTCATTTATATTTAATTTTGAATTTGTATCAACTGTTCCAAAATCATCATCTGTATAATCGACAATAATATTTTTCTTTTCTTTAAGTAAGTGTTTGAATATTAAATCTAATACAATATTAWCCGTATATTTTTCAGATGTTTTTATAAAAAGTTTTTTATTAAGTTCTATTAGTTTATTTGTTTCTAATGCCTCTATATCTTTTAGTAAGTCAGTATAATCAATAAGATAATTTTGAATATCAATATTMYMWTYRWMKWKRAMMWWTWSWNTTGTTWTWKTKKWAAAWYTTKMKWWWTYTMATWAAMARRWYATYTTTAATTTATAATCTTTATATTTAGTAGTTAAGATTTTTTTTAAAGTGTCCTCCACTTTTTCTTTCGTTCTTGTAGTTGTTATTTGATAAGCTACTTCTTTGCTATTATCTATTAAGTCAACTGCCGAACTATTTCCTGTTTTAGTTTCAAGATTTGCATTAACAAAAAAATTAGTACTATAAACAAAATTAAAAATATCTCTAAACCAGTTTTCCCCATGAATATTTAATGATTGGTCATTAACTAATTGGTGTTGCTCAATGTCATAACGTGTAATTGCGAGAGTACGACTTATATTATCAAAAGCAATTTTTCTTTCTTCAATCATTAAAGTTATCCTTTATAATATTCACTTGATTTTATCATAATATTACTGATGTATACCTAACGGGGGCGCGGGAGGAGCGGATAACGACTGACTTTAGAAATAAATGCCTTTTTAGCAGTTTTTCAAGTCTTGAAAATTTCTTTTACAAGTATATCTCACAACTCTTTAAAAATCTCCGAGGGCATTTATTTATCTACAAAGGTTTGTTATATGTTAAAACCCCATTATATTTCTTATAAAATCTGTATTCTTTTTTGTAGTAAGTTGTTCAAGTAATAAAAAAGCAACATCAATTGATACGGAAGGATTCCAACAAGTTATTATATTACTGTCAATTACTATTGGTTCATTTTTCACATTTGCTCCATATTCTTTTAACATATCGAGTCGTATTTTATTTTTATTATATGTTGTTGCATATTTACCTTGTAGAATTCCACTTTTCCCAAGGGGTAATGCTGCAACACAAATTGATGCAATTAATTTATTTTGTTTTTTAAAACCAATAATTAAATTTAAGAATTTTTCATCATAGGCATCTTTATAAAATTCAAATTCTTCAAAACCTCCTGGAATTGCCAAGGCATCATAATCATTGATATTTATATCATCTATTAAGTAATCAACAATACATTTTTGATCAAAACTACTGTTAACCTTTTTGGTTAATCCACATGTAAATAATTTTGTAGATTTATCACCATTTATTAAGTTCCATCCAATTACATCAATAAAGACAGCAGCTTCAAATGTTTCATAACCATTTGCTAGTAAAAGTAATATTTTTTTCATTTATGTTCCTTTTTCATATAACGGGGGCGCGGGTGAGTAACAACCATTTTAAACCTTTAGGTTTTCAAATGGTTGTTTGCTCCTCCCGCTTGTTATCTGGCGCTGAGCGACAGATGACCAGTGGGTGTTCAACCCGCGCCCCCGTTATCCGGTCACGCAGTGAGCGGATAACTATTTATTCAACATCATTATATATAACTTAGCTTAAATAATAAAATTAACAATCATTTAAAATGATTGTTAAAAACATAAAATTATTAAATAATATGACAAATTGCAATATTATTCACTTTTTTTGTAAAAATCACTTATTATTCTTAAATAAAAGATGATTGTTAAATGCTATATAGATAAATAACAGCCTTAAATGAGTGTTATTTTGCTCATACCTTACATAACACTCATAATGATACTTAAGCGAAGGGTTGAAAATGGAAGTTAAAAAAAAGCTATTAGATTTAGTTCGGGACAAGGTTAGGTTCAAACATTATAGTTATTCAACAGAGAGAACATATGTTCATTGGATAAAGCATTATATTTTATTTCATCATAAGAAACATCCTATCGATATGGGCAAGGCAGATATTGAAGCATATCTAACTAAGTTAGCTACAGTTGATAATGTCTCACCAACAACTCAAAACCAAGCCTTTAGTGCTATTTTATTTCTCTATAAAGAAGTATTGGGTTTAGATATTAGAGAGTGGAACATACAAGCACTCAGAGCACAGGAACGTAAACATATTCCAGTTGTTTTAACTAAGGATGAGGTGAAAATTATTTTGCAAAATGTTTCATCCCAATACAGCCTTATTGTAAACCTTATGTATGGATGCGGACTTAGGATGAGTGAGGCTTTAAATTTAAGACTTAAAGATATTGATTTTGGGTTTGACAAAATTTACATTTGGGATTCTAAGTCACTAAAAGATAGAACAATCCCACTACCTCAAAAATTAAAGTCTAAGTTGTTAGAGCAAGTTGCATTGGTTGATAATCTTCATAAACAAGATTTAAAAGATGGATATGGAAGTGTTTATATACCCTATGCTTTAGATAAAAAATACCCTCGTTCAAAACTTGAAACAAAGTGGCAATTTTTATTTCCGATGAAAAGCATCTCAACTGATCCAAGAACAAAAGAAAAAAGGAGACATCATGTTATAGCTCAAACTTTAGGTAGAAATATAAAAATAGCATCACAAAAAGCAAACTTAAATAAGAGAGTAACTTCACATATATTTAGACATTCATATGCTACACATTTACTTCAAGCTGGGATTGATTTGAGAAGTATTCAGGAACTTTTAGGTCATAAAAGTGTTGAAACTACCATGATATATACACATGTAGTTTCAGAGATGAACAAGGCTAAACTTATTAGTCCTTTAGATTTTTAGGAAAAATTATGAAAAAAATATCTTGTGCAACATATGAAGGTTTAGATGCTAAGGTAGTTTATGTTGAATCTACTCTAACTAAAGGTTTGCCATCTTTTACAGTAGTTGGTATGGCATCTACATCTATCACGGAATCCAAGGAGCGTGTAAAGTCAGCTCTTTTATCAAACGAGTTTTCATTTCCACCTAAGAGAATTACTCTTTCATTGGTTCCCTCTGATATAAAAAAAGATGGTTCACATTTTGACCTTAGCATAGCTTTGATGATAGCTCTAAACCAACAGGAAGATGATTTTAGTGAGTGGTTTGCTTTTGGTGAGCTTGGTCTTGATGGAGCTATAAGGGAGAATAACCATCTTTATCCTTTGTTATTGTCCTTGGCAAATCAAGGTGTTCTAAACAAGGCTATAGTACCTTATGATAGTTTAGAAAAGTTGTCAAAAATCCCAAACATAGAGTTTTATGCTGTAAAAACTTTAAACGAAGCTATAGACCTACTCAAGTCTCAAGATACAGCTTCGCCAAATATACCTCAGAGTGATTTTGACTGTCCATCTTACACATTAGATAAAAAATATTATGTAAATACTCATTATAATGAAGATTTTTTAGATGTAAAAGGGCAAGAGTTAGCAAAAAGAGCTGCACTCATATCAGCCTGTGGTTTTCATAACATACTACTAGAGGGTAGCCCTGGATGTGGTAAAAGTATGATAGCACAGAGACTGCGTTATATACTCCCGCCTTTAAATAAAGAGGAGATTCTAGATATAGCTAAGTTAGATTCATTAGAGGGCAAAAATCCAGAGTTTAAGCCACTACGTAATTTTACTTCGCCACATCATACATCTACATCTGCATCGATTTTTGGAGGTGGAAGTTTTAAGGCAAAAATAGGGGAGGTTGGTCTGGCTAATGGTGGAATCTTATTTTTTGATGAACTGCCACACTTTTCTAAATCTATATTAGAGGCTTTGCGTGAACCACTACAAGATGCAAAGATAAGAATCTCACGCGTAAACTCAAAGATAGAGTACCCAGCTGATTTTTTATTTGTAGGTGCCATGAATCCATGTCCATGTGGTAACTTACTAAATGAAAATTTAGAATGTAGATGTAACGAGTTGGATATACAGCGTTATAAAAATAAACTTTCTGACCCTTTTCTAGAAAGAATCGACTTAAATGTAGTAATGTCAAATGTAAGTCCAACTGACAAAGCAAGTCTTAGCTCAAAGCAGATGCACCAAAAAGTTATAGATGTACATCATATCATTAAAAAACGTGGACAAAAAAAATTTACAGCTAAACTATCAGATTCTGATATAGATAAATTTTGTATAACTAGCGATGAAGCAAAGTTAGTTTTAGAATTAGCTACCACAAACTTTACACTTAGTTTTCGTAGTATAAAAAAAGTTTTAAAAGTTTCTCGTACAATAGCAGATATAGAATCTAGTGAGTTAATAGAGAAACGGCATGTATTAGAGGCACTTAGTTATAGAAAAAGGTAGTAATAAAATTTAGCTACTTATTTGTATCTTAGACGTTATAATAAGTAGCATTAGGATGATAAACAATTAATGCTGATGTAGATTGTTCTGGATGAATCTGAAAAGTTTCAGATAACTTTATACCAAACTCTTCTGGCTTAAGTAGGTTAAATAATGGACGGTTTAACTCTAAATCTGGACAAGCTGCATAACCAAAACTATATCTACTWCCTTGGTATTTGTTCATTTGAACATCAGATAGTTTACTTCCTTCATTCTCGGAGATATTTAAGTCTAGGCGGATTTGTTTGTGAGCTATTTCAGCAAGAGCTTCAGCTAACTCAACTCCAAGTCCGTGAAACTGATAATATTCAGTATATTTATCTTGAGCATAAATCTCACGTTCTACCTCACTAAGTTTTTCTCCAGCTGATACACATGATAGTGCTATTACATCATGTCTATCTGAGTGAAAGAAGTCACTTAAGGCACGATGAGGTTGTTTTCTTTGTCTAGGAAAAGTGAACTGTTCCTTAGCTCTTCCCATTACTATATCTAATGGTTCACGATTTATTTCATCTTCAGAGTTATAACCCTCACTCTCATCAAAAATAAGTAGGGTATTGTCATCACTTCTACATGGCCAGTAACCATAGATGATAGTTGGCTCAAAGAGCTTCTCATCTATAAACTGAGCTTTTAGTTTTTCATATGCTGGCCAAACTAAATCATCAAGTTGTTTTTGGTAAGACTCTTTAGTYATACCTTTTGAGCTATATCCCCAGCGAGATTTAAAAAGAATCTTATGGTTTAACCAATCAAATGCCATCTCTATTTGAGTATCTGTAAGTTTTATCTCACGTCTACCCCAAAAAGGTGGAGTTGGAACTTTCACATCACGATTCGGCATTTTAAGCTCTTTAAATGGAGGTATAATTATCTCTTTTTTAACTTTTTTAACTTTTTTTTCTGTATCTTTTCCATGTAAATCAGTATCTAAATTCCCAACTTCGATTCTACTCATGGCAGTTACCCCATCAAAAGCATCCTTGCAGTAAAAAATAGGCCCATCATAAAAAGGTCTACAAAAATCATCTATAAATGAACGGGTAAGTGCAGCTCCACCTAAAAGTATTGGTATCTTTATCCCACTTTCTTGCATGATTTTTAAGTTTTCTTGCATAACTTGAGTTGATTTAACTAAAAGTCCACTCATCCCAATAGCTGATACATGTTGGTTTTTTACTACCTCTAAAAACTTATCTAAATCTACTTTAATACCAAGGTTTATAACTTTAAAGCCGTTGTTAGAAAGTATAATATCTACAAGATTTTTACCAACATCGTGAACATCACCTTTTACAGTACCAAGTACAAGTGTAGTATCTACTTCTTTTTCAACTTTTGGTAGGTATGGGTTTAGTGAATCTACTGTTTTTTTCATAGTCTCAGCTGATTGGAGTACAAATGGAAGTTGCATTTGACCGCTTCCAAATAGTTCTCCAACTACTTTCATAGCGTCAATGAGTATCTCATTGACTATTTTCTCTGGGGCAATTGTATGACGAGCCTTTTCAACAAGAGGAAGCATTCGTTCTTTATCTCCATCCATAAGTAATTTAGAGATTWTTTCTTCATCACTCATTTTTAGATAAGCTTCATCTTCTACACCTGAATCAATTGCCTCTTTAGTAGAAAAATGCTCAATAAAGTCAAACAATGCCTGACCATTTGGCTTACGGTTAAAGATTAAATCATCACAAATTTCTTGATCTTCTTTACTTATTTTATTTATAGGGATAATATGTTTTACATTGATAATTACAGAAGTTAACCCAGCCTTTAAACAATGATGTAAAAACATAGAGTTTAGGTATGGCCTTGCATCCTTGTCTAAACCAAATGATATGTTTGATAGACCTAGGGTAGCTGAAACCTCAGGGTGTTTTATACGTAAGGCTCTAATAGCTTCAATAGTATTTATCCCAGCATCATAATACTCTTCATCACCGCTTCCTAGTGTAAATGTTAAAACATCAAAAATTAAATCTTCTTTTTTTATGCCATGCCTAGAGGTAGCTAGGTCTATGATTCTATCTGCAACAGCTAGTTTATTTTCAACTGTCTTAGCCATACCAACTTCATCTATAGTTAGACATACTAAGGAAGCTCCGTATTTTTTTGCTAAGCGACACACATCATCAAACTTTAACTCCCCATCTTCAAGGTTTACAGAGTTTAAAATAGCTTTACCACCAATATGTTTTAAAGCTGTTTCTAGACCAGTAGTTTGAGTTGAATCTGGCATAAGCGGTAGGGCTATCTTTTGGTTATACATGCCCATAACTGCAGTCATATCTTTTGTTTCATCGCGACCAGCGAAACCAACATTTACATCTATGATGTGAGCACCTGCACGAACTTGTTGCTGAGCTACACTTAGGGTACCTTCGTAATTTTCGTCTAAAAGTAACTCACGAAAAGCTTTACTTCCAGTTGCATTTGAGCGCTCACCCATAAGTAAAGGTGATGGCTCTTGTTTTAGAGTAGTAGTATTAAATAATGAGGCTATAGAATTTTCATGTGAGCCAGTTGCAATTTTTGGTTTTACAGAACTTACCTTATCAACTAAGGCACGGATATGTTGAGGTGTAGTCCCACAACATCCGCCTAAGAAACTTACACCATCAAAGGCTAAAAACTTCTCTTGTTGTATTACAAACTCATCTGGTCCCATTGGATAGTATGTATATCCACCACGGTTTTGAGGTAATCCTGCATTTGCATGTACAGAGATAGGTTTATGCCAAAGTTCACTTAGAGTTTTTACATGTTTTAAAACTTGTCCAGGCCCAGTTCCACAGTTAAACCCAAGACTTAAGATATCAAATGGCTCTAAAATAGTAGCTATAGTTGCTGCGTCAGTACCGATAAGCATAGTACCGCTAAGCTCRATAGTTACAGATATCATTATAGGTATATCTTTATCTCTTTGTTTATTAGCCTCTTGACAGGCGTGAAGTGCAGCTTTTATTTGAAGTGGATCTTGGCAAGTCTCTAATAAAAACAGATCTACTCCACCATCAATAAGTGCTAAACAAAATTCAGTATAACCTTCAAACATCTCATCATAAGTAATATGTCCAAGTGAAGGAAGTTTAGTACCAGGTCCAACTGAACCTAATACAAAACGAGGATGTTCAGCTGTGCTAAACTTATCGCAAGCCTCTTTAACTAGTTTAGTTCCAGCTAAAGTTAACTCATATGCACGTTCAGATATATCATACTCATCTAATACCCAAGAAAAAGAGCCAAAGGTATTTGTGGTAATAAAATCTGCTCCAGCTGTTAAATAATCTTCAGCTATTTCAGATAAAACTTCAGGACAGGTAACATTTAGGAGTTCATTACAACCCTCATTATCTTCCCATGCAGACTTTGGTATATCATCATCACGTTGTTGAAGTTGAGTACCAAGGGCACCATCAATTATAAGTGGACGTTTTTTGATAGTATTTAAAATATAATCACGTATATTCATTATAAATCTTTGTAAAAAAATAGTTAAAGGATTTTAGCGAACTTGAGCATAAAATATGCTTTTGTATAATTAAGAGCTTTGATTTTAAAAATTCTTATATTACGAAACAATATTAAGAAACATTAATAACTATTATAATGCTTACTTAATATTACTTAGTTATAATTTGTCATTAAAATGTCAGGGGAAAATAATGGCGAGTTTAAAGAAAACAACCTCATGGAGGGTATATAGATATTATTTCTTTGGATTAATCTCAGTATTACTTTTAGCTATACCATGGATTCAAATCAATGATAGTTACCTTTTCTTACTTAGTTTTGACAACCTGAAACTTCATTTAGCATTCGTAGAGTATGATATGCAAGAGTTATATTTACTCCCATTTTTACTAATGATTCTTTTTCTTGGAATCTTTGGAATGACTGTAATGGGTGGACGCGTATTTTGTGGATGGGTATGCCCCCAAACTATCTTTCGCGTAGTATACAGGGACCTTATAGAGACAAAAATTCTTAAACTTAGAAAACGTATCAAAAATAAGCAAAAAGAACCTGATATGTCTAAGTTTGAAAATAAGCTTAAAAAAACCATAGCTATTCTTATATGGACATTTTTATCTTTTTTAGCAAGTGCAGACCTACTCTGGTACTTTGTCCCACCAGAAGACTTTTTCACTTATCTTCAAAATCCTATGGATCATACGATTCTTTTTGGTACAGTATTATTTTCAGCCTTGTTTTTGATATATGACATAGTATTTTTAAAAGAGGACTACTGTATATATGTTTGTCCATATTCTAGAATTCAGTCAGTTTTATATGATGACAATACTGTAATGGCTCTTTATAATACAAATAGGGGTGGTACTATTTATGATAAAAATAAAGAGAAACAATTTACTAAACAAAAAGATATACAAGTAGATGAACCCCATGCTGAGTGTACAACATGTGAGAGCTGTGTAACTGTATGCCCAACTCATATTGATATACGTAAGGGTCTTCAACTAGAGTGTATCAACTGCCTTGAGTGCGTAGATGCATGTACAACAGTTATGGGTAAATTAGGTAAACCATCATTAGTTACTTGGTCTAGTGATTATGAGATAACTGATCAAAAAGGTAAGACTAAATATTTCCGTCCAAAAATTATTTTATATATAGTATTACTACTAGCCTTAAGTATAGGTATGCTTGTAATTAGTAGTAAAAAAGAGAATATGCTTTTAAATATAAACAAAGAAAATCGTCTTTACTCTATCAAAAAAATGCCAGATGGAAGAGTTAGAGTTGATAATGCTTATGAGTTTTTACTACAAAATACAAAAAAAGAAAAAATGGATTTTTTCTTTGATGTGATAATACCTAAGGGGCTAAAGGGTAAGATAGAGATTATAAAACCAAAGATGCACTTTAGTGTAGTGCCAGGCATAAAAAAGAAAAAAATTGTACTTCTTAGAACTTACGATGAGTTAGCTCATAATGAAAGAGATGATGTCATAATCCCTATAACTATTAAAGCTTATGCAATTGGTTTTGAAGATAAAATAGTTGTATTTAGAAAGGCAACTTTTACATATCCAAGAGCTGACATTATAAGTAAGAATAAATAAATTTATTACAAACAGAAATACAATAAGTTTTTAGATATAATTTCATAATTTAATATTAGGATAATTATATGCCATTTTCTCCGCAAAAACGTAAGGGTACTATATCTGGTATCATTTTTGTAGCAATTTTTGCTGCAGCTGCTACAATGGTTTCAGATATAGGTGCAGTTAAAATTTTAGGTATATCGCCACTAGTTATTGGTATAGTTATGGGTATTTTTTATGCTAACACTCTTCATAATAAAACTCCTGAAGCTTGGGCTAGTGGAATTACCTTTTCGGGTAAAAAAATTCTTCGTTTTGCAATTGTGTTTTATGGTTTTCGTATAACATTTCAGCAAATTTCTGAGGTTGGTATAGAGGGTTTTCTGGTATCTTTACTAGTATTATCTAGTACATTCTTATTAGGTACATGGGCTGGATCTAAATTATTTGGAATGGAAAAAGACACATCAATGCTAATAGCATCTGGGGCATCTGTTTGTGGAGCTGCTGCAGTTCTAGCTACTGAACCTGTACTTAAGGCTGAGGAACATAAAACTGCTATAGCTGTATCAATGGTTGTTTTATTTGGAACAATCTCTATGTTTATGTATCCAGTCCTTTATACAGCTATTATTGAACCAGCTACTGGTTTTTTACATATGTCCCCTAAAGAGTTTGGTATATATGTAGGTGGTACTATTCACGAGGTAGCTCAAGTTGTAGCAGTTCCAGCATCTATACCTGGCTCCCCTACTGATATGGCTAATTCCGCAGTTATAGTTAAAATGACTAGGGTTATTATGATAGCACCTATGCTTATAATCTTAGGTATATATCTTTCATACTCAGCTAAAAAAACGGGTGCTGAGGCATCAGCAGTTAAATTAGTTATTCCTTGGTTTGCAGTTTATTTCATTGCTATGGCTGGATTTAACTCTTTATCTTTAGTACCAACTGACATTGTAAATCTTATTAATGAAATAGATACATTTTTGCTTACAATGGCTATGACTGCCTTAGGGATGGGAACCAGATTTGCGAAGTTTAAGGGACTTGGTTTAGCACCAGTATATACAGCTGGATTATTATTTGTTTGGTTAGTTATAGGTGGCTTTGTTATTACTAAATGGATTACAATTATTTTTTAGAATATTCCACATTTAAGCCTTCAAGTTTAGCATTTATCTCAAATGCTAAATTTTTATAGAGTATAGCCAAGGCTGGCGCACAAAACTCGTAGCAGTCTTACTTGAACATACAACTGAAGCATTCCTGTTAGTCCCAAATATAGCTGCAGCCTCTCCAAATATTTCACCAGCTTGTAGTACACCTACCTTATGTTTATCGTGAAATACTTGGCATTCACCATCTATAATATAAAATATTTCAGTATTTTGAGCATTTTGTTCAATAATGTAATCTTTAAAATTAAATTTTATAAACTTAAGGTCATATATAACTGCGTGCAGCTCTTCTGGGTCTATCCCTTTAAATATAGATATTCTATCTTGTACAGTTATTAGTTTTTTTAAACTTTGAGTTTGATCATCCAACTGAGCTTGATCGTAAACATCTAAAAATATTTCTATTTCTTTTTCGTCATATTCTGAAAATTTACTCATTTATATATCCTTATACATGACTGGTAATAATCATATTCTGCCGTATAGGGTCTCATCAATGAGGTAGCATGAAGTAAATAGTTTTTACTATTTAAAACTTCTGATATTTTATTTACCTGAAAATGTTTTTTTATAAAGTTTGAAGCCTTAGCCTCTCTCCACAAAAGTCTGTCACAATAAAAAGCTCTAGAGTTTAGTATCTCTTTTATAATACTAAGGTAATACTTTTTATCTTTATAAAAAATAGCACTAAAAATACAAAAATAAACTTTTTTAAGTTCTTTATAGTTTGTAAATTCTGTGGAGCTACTTAATACAGCTGAGTATTCTAAAAAATCTTTATTAAATACTTCTCTAATGCTAACTGTTTTATTTTTTAAATTATTTAATGTATTATCTAAAATTTGCATATCTTTATTCATCTTCTCTAAGGTAGGACTAATGAAGTTTGAGTCAAGTACACGAAATTTTTTTATAATCGTATCTAAAAACTTAGGCATAACTGTATAATTCTCTTTAGGCACAAACAATTCATAATTATCCATAAAAGCTAAACACAATTCTGCAATTAGCGCTTCTTCTTCAAAATACTCCAAACAAAAATTATAAACTTCAYCTTCTGCTATTGTAATATCCATAATATTAATTATACCATATTTAATAAAACTCTATGAAAAATAATAATATAATACAAATATGGGTTTCCAAATCAAAGGAGTAAAAAAGATGTCTTATTTACCAAATACACTTAACTCTTTTTGGCTTTGGAGAGAGGTTAACTTAAAACTTGGTATCTCAAATCCAGCATATAAATRCTGGAAAAATACACCTAATATAAAACTAAATAATAAATATGTTTTTATACAAAAAAAAACACTTCCAAATAAACATGCATATATAGAAGATATGCTTACTGATTTATCTGGTTTTTTACCAATTAAATATGCCTCAGACCAACTTCATGTAAATGAGCATATCTTTTCATACGATAAGATGAAACTGCATAAAGAGTTTGAGTATAAATTTGTAGAAGATGTAAAATTTGTAAATATTAGGAAGTTTTTTACAGAGTTTGGAATAAGGGTAAATAAAAATTCTATAATCCAACTTGGAAAAATGAAAGACTTAGAGTTGACATCTGAATGCACCTTTTATAATTTAAAAAATGATTATGCTATTGTGGTATACTAATCGGTATGAATACGTTTTTTATTGAGTTTCGTGACCCACTTTTTTCTATTATAGTCTTTTTTGTTCTTATTTTTGTAATTGCAACTGTATCTTATTGGTTTAATAAGTATAGAAAACAAGAGGATTATAAACATCTAGATAAATTTTTAAAACAATTTACTACCTTGCCCTCTCAAAATGAACTAAAGGTTTTAATAACGAGGGGTGATTTAAGTGAAAAATCATGGTTGTTATTAGCTCACTCATATGCAAAAAATGGTGATTATGAAAAAAGTATAGAGATATATAATGAACTATTAAAAGTTGTAGATCAGGTAAATTATAGAGATACTTTATTTTTGCTTGGAAAGACATATTTTAAAGCAGGCTTTTTAGAACGTTCTAAACAAATCTTTTTAAATATTTTGAAAAGCAATCCACGTACACCACAGGCTTTAAATTATCTAGTTCTTGTGTATGAACAGATGCGTGACTATACTTCGGCTTTGGATGTTTTAGAACCATTAGAAGAATTAAATAAAGATATTTTAAGTGAAAGTACATACCTTAAATCTTTAATCCTTTTAAATGATATGGTTTTATCTATAGATGAAAAATCTATTAAACTTTTAGATTTATATAAGGAAAATTATCAGTTAACATATATGATATTTGAGTATCTTTTTCGTGTTAATCCTAAACTAGCATGGAAAAATTTTGATAACTCTAAAGCTGAAAATATAGTTGATATATTATGGAAAATTGATAAAAAAGATTTGAATTTTGATATAATTTCACAAAATGGTTATCTAAGAGAATTATATACAGCTCGTGGGGATATTAAAGAGGTAGCTAGTAGTTCAGTCTTTGAGCTTGATGTATTAATAAAACTTCAACAAAAAGTTAACGCTACTCTTAGTTTTGAGTATATATGTGATTCTTGTAAAGGAGTATATCCATTTGCATTTACTCGTTGTACAAGTTGTCACTCTATAGACAAATCAATAGTTGAGTTAAGTTTAGTTAAGGACTATCATAAGAATTATAGTGAAGAAAATAATTCTTTTATGTAAATACTTATAAATAACAGGAGAAATAGTGAATAAAAATATAAGAGCTTTGGAAGAAACTTTAGCTTATAAATTTAAAGATGAGAAGCTCATTATCGAAGCGCTGACGCATAAAAGCTATAAACAGCCCTACGATAATGAGCGATTAGAATTTTTAGGTGATGCTGTATTGGACTTAATTGTTGGGGAGTATCTTTTTTTTAAATTTCCTAGTTCTGATGAGGGAAAATTATCAAAAATAAGAGCATCTCTGGTGAATGAGTCTTCCTTTGATAAATTAGCACGTGCTATTAATATTGGTAATTATATTTACCTATCTAATGCTGAACAAAATAATGGTGGAAGGGAAAAATCTTCATTATTATCTAATGCTTTTGAAGCTATCATTGGCGCTATTTATATAGAATCTGGCTTAGAGGTTGCAAAGAAAGTAGCTATAACTTTAATAGAGAAAAATTATAAAGATATATCTCTGGATTCTTTATTTAAAGATTATAAAACAACATTGCAGGAGTTAACTCAGGCAAAATACGGCATAACACCTGAGTATAAGGTTGTAGCATCTCGTGGACCTGATCATAAAAAAGAGTTTGAAGTAGCTGTATATATAGAAGATAAAGAGTATGCTAGAGCCCTTGGTAAGAGTAAAAAAATAGCTCAACAAGAAGCAGCAGAGATAGCTGTTGAGATATTAAAGGAATTAAAGTAGTGAATACTTTTGGACAAAAGTTAAAATTTAGTACATTTGGAGAATCTCATGGTACAGCTATAGGCTGTTTGCTTGATGGTGTACCAGCTGGTTTAGAAATAAATGAAAAGTTTATCCAAGCTGAATTAGATAGAAGAAAACCAGGTAAGAGTGAGTTTGAAACAGCAAGAAAAGAAGCTGATAAGGTAGAGATACTTTCAGGTATATTTGAAGGCTTAAGTACAGGTACGCCTATAGCTATGATTATTTATAATACAAATCAAAAATCACGGGATTATACAAATATTAAAGATGTCTTTCGTCCAGGCCATGCTGATTTTACCTACTTTCATAAATATGGACTTAGAGATTATCGTGGTGGAGGGAGAAGCTCTGCTAGAGAGACTGCAGCTAGGGTTGCAGCTGGAGCTATAGCTAAACTAATCTTAGAAAAATTGTCTATAGAGGTAAAAAGCGGAATTTCTGCGATTGATGGCATAAAATCAGATATTTATGATTATGAGTATGCAAAAAAAAGTATTATTTATTCTTTAGATGCTAAGGTAGAAGAAGCTCAAAAAAAAGCAATTTTAGATGCTAAACATAAACATGATTCAGTTGGTGGTGTATCAAGAGTTATAATCAAAGGTGCTCCAGTTGGTCTTGGTCAACCACTTTATTATAAACTTGACGCTATTTTAGCTGACGCGATGATGGGTATTAACGCTGTTAAAGCAGTTGAGATTGGTGATGGAGTTTTAAGTTCATCTAGCTTAGGATCAGAGAATAATGATGAAATTCGTTCAGATGGTTTTAAAACAAATCATTCAGGCGGGATTTTAGGTGGGATAGCTAATGGTGAAGATATCGTTATAAATGTATATTTTAAGCCAACTCCATCAATTTTTATAAAGCAGCATACTGTAACTACTACAAATGAAGAGGTGGATTTTTCACTCAAAGGTAGACATGACCCATGTGTAGCAATTAGGGGCACTGTAGTTTGCGAGGCAATGGCAGCCTTAGTTATAGCTGATATGTTACTCTTAAATATGGGTTCACATATGGAAGGGTTTGCTAAATATTATAATAATTAGTATAATTAGTTTTATAATTTAATAGTTAATTTATAATTACTAAATTGAAGGTTGTTATTATGGACATAATAAAAGATTCTTTAACTGATGAATGGTATTTTTCTTCAAACGCATATATATTAAGTGAGACTGATGAGAAGGGTATTATCATTTATGCTAATAATATCTTCTGTGAAGTAGCTGGATATACATTAGAAGAATTAATTGGTGAACCTCATAATATGGTTAGACACCCTGATATGCCACGTATAGCCTTTAAAGGTCTTTGGGATGATATAAAATCTAAAGGTTTTTGGACAGGTATTGTAAAAAACCGTAGAAAAGATGGTGGATTCTACTGGGTTAATGCTACCGTATTAAGAATGATTCATGATGGTGGTAGGATAACTTATTTATCGGTTAGAAGAAAACCAGATAGAGCACAGGTAGATGCTTGTTCCGTGTTATATGCTGATTTAAAGGCTTCTCAGTAGTTTAGATTATTTCTCTTTAGTATCCATAACCTCTTTGGCTGATTTTAAAGCTACCCCAACTGCTGATGCAGCAACTTTCCATGCCTGTATGCCCATTCTTTTAGCCTCTTTTGCAGTTTGAGATTTCATGGCAGTATCAGCTTTTTTCATTGTTTGTTTTGCAAAGGAAGAAAATCTATCTTTCATAACCTGAGCAGTCTCTTTGGATATATGAACGAGCTCTTCTAAATCATAATGCATCTTCTGGTTTATTTCAATTAGTTCCCTTCTTATTAATGGTGTACTTTCATTTGCCTGAGTTTGGACTACTTGTAAAAATAAGGTATCTGTTTGATTTAAATCTTCTATAATTGTATCATAGTCCTCTATAAGTATGTGTTTAGCTTCAAGTGGCATAAAAACAAGTCTTTGTTTAAACCTATCTATAGAGTGAAGTAAACCAGTTCTCATACCCCTAAGCGTAGCCTCTAAAAGTTCAGAAGATGTATTTGGTGTAGCTTCGGCTATTTCTATAGCTGATTGTAGTATAGTTGAGAGTATTTTACGTACACGTATAGTGTTTAGAGTACCCTCCTTGATAGTCTCGTAGGTTAACTCTTTAATAACCTCTTGTATAGTTTCATTTGCTTCTTGATCTTTTGATTTTTCAAGGGCTGTAATAATTGCAGATTCAACAGTCTCACTAAGTAAATCAAAAAGGTCAATAGTTTGAAGTTTGATTTGATGAAGTTTAGAGAGTGTAGTATTGTCATCTTCGTGAACACAAGATTCTATAGAGTTAAAAACATTATATTTTGCTTTTTGAAGCTCTAAAGTCTTTTTTTCCAAACTTCTTTGAATCTGTTCTTTTTTAACCATTAGAGATTCTAACTCATCATGAAGATTTTGAGTCTCCAAATCCAAAATTGTTGTGCTTAGTGCTTTAACCTGCTCAAGGTTTAGTTTTTCAATATATATATCTTTGTCATCTTGAATACTTTGCATAACCGATGTTACTCTTTTGTCTAAGCTTCTAAATTTTAAGTTGTATAATTCTTTTATATTGTTTTGTAGTTCTTGGAGTTGCATAATAAAGTCCTTTTATAATACCATTTTAATATTTTGATGTTTTTTTAAAGTCTCGTATATAAAGTTTCTATCATCTTCGTTGTGTACAAGTATATCAAGATTCATACTTACATACTTACCAGCCTTAGATGTTTTTGAATGTGTTAGTGTATTTGTACGTCCCTCTATAAGCTCTTTTACAGCTAGCTCTATTAAGTCTTGAGTTAAGGCAATTAGCTTATATGACCACTTACATGGATATTGAATTTCTACTTTTTTATCACTATCGTTCAAAATCTCCACTTTTACCCCCTGACTTTTTCTCTAATTGTACATTACGGATAATCATAGCCTTATCAATTGCTTTAACCATATCATAAATTGTTAATAAACCAATACTTGTTCCAGTTAAGGCTTCCATTTCTACTCCAGTTTGACCTTTTAGTTTTGCTGTAACTATTAGTTTGAAACCTGGTAATTCAGGTAACTCTTCTACATCACAGTTAATAGCACTAAGGTTTAGTGGATGACACATTGGGATAATCTCACTAGTTTTTTTAACACCCATTATAGCTGCTATAACCGCAGTTTGAAGTACTGGACCTTTTTTTGTTTTTTCGCTAACTATAGCATCATACGCATCCTGACTCATTTGTATAATTCCACTTGCTACTGCCACTCTAGTTGTTAAATCTTTTTCACTTACGTCAACCATTTTTGGTCTTTGCTTCTCATCTAGGTGAGTTAAGTTCATATATCCTCTTTGTTGATAACTATTTGATAATTCTATGTTTATTATTATAGCGAAGTTTATAAAATAGGTATTTTAGATTAAATTATAGTATATAATAAAAAAGAATATTCATTTTAAGAGTTTTAAAGCTTTTTTATATTCGGATGGGAAATTAAGGTTTAAAAATGCTGAATCATCTTCAAAGTTTACAAATTTAGTTTTTGATGATTTTAGTAATAAAGCTAGTTTGTGCTTATTTTGTTTTAACATATCTGTAAATTTCTCAAAAAGTGAATAATGATAAATACCACACATAGGCTGCATACCAAATTTTGTCTTAGCTATAGTTGCGTCTAAGTCTTTTTTATCTTCTTTTATTATCTTTAATATTTCTGTTTTTGATATAAATGGTGAATCTACACTTATTACAAAAAAGCTTTTTTCTTGAAGCTTGTTATAAACGGCAATAAATCCAGCTGTTGGCGCATATGTTGATTGGCTAGATACATCCTCTATAAACTTTGTTTCTTCATAGTCTTGTAAAAAATCAAATTTATTTTTATTTTTACATGAGATATACACAGTAGAGAATATTTTTTCTAATCTATTTATTTGAAATTGAGTAAGGGTAGGGAAGTCTCCAAAAGGAAGAAGAGCCTTGTCTTTACCCATTCTAGTACTCCTACCACCTGCAAAGATGACGCAGGGGATATCTAGCATAATTATCTAGGATCTGTAATATAACCTGTGATTGCAGATATAGCTGCAACCGCAGAGTTAGCTAAATAAACCTCAGATGAACGTGAACCCATACGTCCTACAAAGTTACGGTTAGTAGTTGAGATAGCTACCTCCCCATCACCAAGTACACCCATATACCCACCAAGGCATGCTCCACAAGTTGGGTTTGAAACTACACCTCCAGCATCAATGATTATGTCCATATACCCAAGTCTATAAGCCTCTTTTAAAATTCTTTGAGTAGCTGGTGTTACAATTAAGCGTACATCCTCGTGAACTCTTTTATCTTTTAAAATTTCAGCAGCAATTTTTAAATCACCTAGTCTTCCGTTAGTACAGCTACCAATAAAGGCCTGATCAATTTTAATATGATCTTTTACAGCTTGGTTAATTGAGTGACCATTTGATGGTAAAAATGGATAAGCTATAACTGGATCTAGCTCAGCTACATTTATAAAAATTTCTTGAGAATATTTTGCATCCTTATCTGAATAATGTATACGAGGCTCACGTGCTAAGTTTTTGTCTGCTAAAAACTCTTTAGTTATATCATCATATGCAACTATTCCACTTTTTGCTCCAGCTTCAATAGCCATGTTACACATAGAAAATCTATCGTCCATATTTAAGTGTCTAATAGTAGTACCTGTAAATTCTAAAGTTTTGTATAATGCACCGTCAACTCCGATAATACGGATAATTTCTAAGATAATATCTTTACCAGTAGTAAAAAGTCCTGGTTCACCATTTAAAGTAACTTTTATAGATTCTGGGACTTTAAACCAGTTACCACCAGATATCATTGCAAATGCTAAGTCAGTTGAACCCATACCAGTTGAAAATGCACCAAGTGCACCGTGTGTACATGTATGGCTATCAGCTCCGATAATTACGTCACCTGGTACTATTAGACCTTTTTCAGGTAACAAAGCATGTTCAATTCCCATGTCTTTTTCATCAAAAAAGTTTTTTAGTTTATGTTTTTTTGCAAATTCACGAGAAATTTTAGCTTGATTAGCTGAGGCAATATCTTTTGCAGGGATAAAGTGGTCAAGTACTATAGAAAACCCATCAGGATTAGCAAGTTTTTTGGCACCACTTAGGTTAAAAGCAGATATAGATATAGGCGTAGTTATATCATTACCAATTACCATATCAATATTTGAGCGAATTATCTCTCCCGCGTAAACTTCTTTACCAACATGCTCTGAAAATATTTTTTCTGTTATAGTTTGAGCCATTATGAACCTTCATATATTATAATTTCACGATTATACCATTTAAGATTTGAAATTACAGTAAAACTAATTTTAATGACGATTTAACACTACTTAAAACGAAAATAACTTTGTACAATGATAAAAATTAAAGATAATGGTTATTTAATGGTTTATGATATTTTTTCTTCATCAAAAGAATTGCAAGGTATAGTTAAACAATATGTAGTTATTAACTCTTTAGAGGGAATAGATAATTTACTATTTTTACCAGATGGATGTAACTTTATTATTTTTAATAGAGGGATTGAGGGTTATGCTAAGGCATACAAAGAGGATAGGAAAATTCTTATCCCTAATAATTACTCGGTAAGTATTAAGTTTAATAAGGTAAAAAAAATTGTTTTAAATGAAAAGCAAGATTTAAAAAAAATATCTTTTCCAATAATTTTAGTAGAATTGACACCGATAGGTTTTTTTAAGTTGTTTAATAAAGATGCATCCATATTAAGTAAAAGTTATTTAGAATTAGAAGACCTTATAGTAAAAAAGTATTTTAATGATTTATATACTCACAGTAGTGTCGAAAAAGAGCTCCAATATTTAGATTATTCTTTAAATGAATTATATAATTCACATAATAGTGTATATATACCAATACAAGATGTGCTTGATAAAATAGAAAATTTTTACTATTTTGAAGTCACCGTTAATAGTCTAATTAAAGAGTTTGGTTATAGTAGAAGTACTATGGAAAGACAGTTTAAAAAAAATATTGGTCTAACTCCAAAAAAATTTATTTTTTTATCAAAATTTTGTAAGACTGTATTGGTATATATAGAGGAAGAATGTACATTTAATGAACTGAAGTATCTATATAGTGATCATTCTTATATGAATGCTGTATTTAAAAAAATTCTAGGTGTTAGTCCAAGTGTAATTCTTAACGAGGTTGCAAGTAATAAAATACGAATATATCAAATGAAAAAGGTTAATTGAATGATAAATACTTTAGAGCGAAGGAATTTAATTTTTAAAATTTTTATGGTGCTAATAATTGTGTTAATTGTATTTTCTGTAACACGAGTTTTATTTTTTGAATATAATATGACGTGGTCTAATTTTATATATGCATTTTTTAAAGAGATGTTATTGTCCATTATAGCTACTATTATTGTACTCAATTTATTATATCTTATGCTAAAAGAAGATATTAAAAAATTAAAYACTAAGGCTGAAAAGTATGCCTTCACTGATAGCTTAACTGGTTTATATAATCGTCATTATCTTAATAACTTTTTAGAAAAATTTGCCCTATTACGCAAGGATGATGTCAGCTTTTGTGTTATGTTTATTGATATAGATAAATTTAAAAAAGTAAATGATAGCCTGGGTCATGCGACAGGGGACTGTATTTTAAAAATTCTTGCATTAAAATTTAAATCTTTAATAAGACCAAATGATATTCTTTGTCGTTATGGTGGAGAAGAGTTTCTCATTATTTTTAATAATATTTCTAAAGAAGATGCATTAGAAAAGGCTGAACAAGTTAGAATTAGTATTAGTGATAATATTTTTGATTGTGAGCAACAAAGTATTTGTATATCAGCAGGTTTGAGTTTTGGTTCTAAAGATGATGATATAAATAAAGTTATACAAGAATCAGATAAAGCTTTATATATGGCAAAAGAAGCAGGAAGAAATTGTGTTAAAGTTTTTCCTGCATAGTGATTAAATAGTATATTTTAAAGCTTTTTTCATAAATTCAATTGAGCAAAAAAACATTGCCGCAAAGTTAGGATTGATTTTTACATTATTTTCTTTTATATATTCAAAAATTTTAAATTTAAATCCATTTCCATTTTCAGGATTCTTTGCAAATACTTCAAATTCTATTGGTGCTAAAGCTTTTACCATGTTAAGAATCTTTTTCTTATTTTTATCAGATTCTACATCTAAAATATTAAAATTATCAATATCTTTGTCTTTAGAAAAACGTATAAGATCTTCTAAAACATCTAATTTGTCTTTAAAGACTATTTTATTCCATTTTATTATAAGCTCATTTGATTCTATAAGACATTTTTTATGCATTAATGCATTTGGTTTATTTTCTTTCATAGATTCTATCAAAGCTAAAAGAAAGTTCATACCACCAATTGAATCTGCCGCATTTGTTATAAAAAGTTTTAAGTTTTCTTTACTCTTGTTGTTTAAAGTGTTAAAATTACACATAATTTATCCTAATATTTTTTCTATAAGTATAATTATAGCTTAAAATATACATAAGTACAGTTTTTCTTAAGCTTAACCTTATGACAAACCTATTATCATTGCAGTAATAAAAGAAGACAATTTTTGTCTTAATTAAAAAATAACTTTATTTAGGAGGTTTTGATATGCAAGTTTATTTAGATAATAATGCTACTACAATGGTAGATCCTTTAGTTGTTGAAGCTATGCAACCATATTTTAGTGAATTTTATGGAAATCCAAATTCATTACATACGTTCGGTACATCTACTCACCCAGCTATAGCTAAGGCAATAGATCAAATGTATACAGCATTAAATGCGAGTGATAACGATGATATCGTATTTACTTCTTGTGCAACTGAATCAAATAATTGGGTATTACAATCAGTATTTACAGATCATATAGTAAATGGTGAAAAAAACCATATCGTTACAACTGAGGTTGAACATCCTTCAATACTCTCTACTTGTAAATTTTTAGAAGACCAAGGTGTAAAAGTTACATATCTTCCAGTAAATGAACAAGGTATAGTTGAAGCTGAAACTGTAAGAGCTTTTATTACAGATAAGACAGCCTTAGTCTCTGTGATGTGGGCCTCAAATGAAACAGGAATGATATTTCCTATTTCAGAGATTGGTGATATTTGTAAAGAAAAAGGTGTGCTTTTTCACTCAGATGCAGTTCAAGCTGTTGGTAAAATTCCAGTAGATTTACAGTCTGTAAATGTTGATTTTGTATCAATGTCAGCTCATAAATTTCATGGACCAAAGGGTATTGGTGCCTTATATATTAAAAACTCTCAAAAGCTTTCTCCATTAATGCATGGTGGTGAGCATATGGGTGGTCGTCGTTCAGGTACATTAAATGTGCCTCTTATTGTTGGTATGGGTAAGGCTATTGAGCTTGCTACATCAAACATGGAAGAGACAGCAGCTTTAATCAGAGTTAAAAGAGATCGTTTAGAGGATGCTATCTTAGAACTTTCTGAGACATTTGTAGTTGGTGATAGAGAAAACCGTACACCAAATACTATTTTGATTTCAATTCGTGGAGTTGAAGGTGAGGGTATGTTGTGGGATTTAAATAATGGTCAAATTGGTGCATCAACTGGTTCAGCTTGTGCATCTGAAAATCTTGAAGCAAATACGGTAATGTTAGCTATTGGTGCTGATAATGAGTTAGCTCATACTGGTATTAGACTAAGTCTTTCTCGTTTTACAACTGAAGAAGAAGTTGATTATACAATTAACCATTTTAAAAATGCGGTTGCAAGACTAAGAGCTATTTCTAGCTCGTTTGCAAAACAAGAACCTACTAAGGGTGGAGAAGTTCAACAGTGTGAATTACACCATAATTAACAAGTTAATAATGGTGCCTGCACATTTAAATAGAACGATACTTGAACAAGTCCAAGTATCTACGCTAGCCGCTAAGGCACTAAAGCTAGCTTCTTAAGAAGCAGAGAAAATAAAATTAGGTAAAGACTATCTAAAAACACTAAGGTGCTTGAGCTTGACGCTTAGTTAAACCATCATTAAAAATAGTTCGTCATTCTGAACTTGATTCAGAATCTCTATAAAAATTAAAAATTATATCCTGAATCAAGTTCAGGATGACATTAAGGAAAATATATTATGGCTAAATCAGATATGTTAAGTGAGTCTCWTTGGGACGCGTATTCAAATAAAGTAACTACATTAATGAACAATCCAAATCATCAGGGAGAAATTTTTGAAGCTGATGCAGAGGCTAATGGTAACAAACTAATTGTTGCTGATTTTGGTGCTGAATCTTGTGGTGATGCTGTACGCCTTTACTGGGAAATTGATCCTAAAGATGACAGAATTGTAAACTCAAAATTTAAATCTTTTGGCTGTGGTACTGCTATAGCATCTTCAGATGTAATGACTGATCTTTGTATAGGTAAGACAGTAGCTGAGGCTGTAAAAATTACAAATATTGATGTTGAAATGGCTCTTCGTGATGATCCTGAGACTCCAGCAGTTCCACCTCAAAAAATGCATTGTTCTGTAATGGCTTATGATGTTATTAAAAAAGCAGCTGGATTATATATGGGCGTTGATGCTGAGAGTTTTGAAGAAGAGATTATTGTTTGTGAATGTGCAAGGGTATCTTTAACTACACTTCAAGAGGTTATTCGTCTTAACGATTTAACTACTATTGAGCAAATTACTGATTATACAAAAGCTGGCGGTTTTTGTAAGAGCTGTATTAAACCAGGTGGACATGAGGCACGTGAGTGGTATTTAGTAGATATTCTTGCTGATACTCGCAAAGAGATGGATGAAGAAAAAATGAAAGCGGCAGCTGATGCTGGAGGAAGTGCTTCTTTTGAAGATATGACACTTGTTCAACAAATTAAAGCTATTGATGCTGAGATTGATGAAAGTATTCGTCAGTTTTTAGTTATGGATGGTGGAGATATGGAAGTTATTGATATAAAGTTAAGTGATGAATATATAGATGTATATATCAGATACCTAGGCGCATGTAATGGCTGTGCATCATCATCAACTGGTACACTTTATGCGATAGAATCTACTCTTAAAGAGAAATTATCTACTAAAATTAGAGTATTACCAATTTAGTTCCAAGAGGTTTTTAAACCTCTTTTGGAATTTTGATTATAAATTTGGCTCCAGAGCTTTCATTTACTGCTTCTAATGAGCCTTGTAGATATTGCATGACAATTTTTTTACTCATATAAAGACCAATGCCTATACCTAAACTTTCGTGTTTAGTTGTAAAATATGGATTAAATATCTTATTAATTATTGCTTCTGGAATTCCTCCAGCATTATCTTGAATAATGATTATGGAATTATTATTTTCTTGAGTTAATGTTATTAAAACTTTTGGATTTTCAATAGATWTTTCAATTAAAATATCTTTAGCATTGTTTAAAATATTTAATATAACTTGTAATAGCTCCCTTTCATAACCAGTATACTCATTACAGGTATCATGTGATTTAGTAAGTTGAATTTTAATATTATTTCTTTTGTATTCTGGTTCAACTATACTTAAAGCTTCTTTTATAAGCTGTGTAAGGATAAAAGATGTTTTTCTTTTTTCATTACTGTAGAGTTCTTTGAAATCGTCTATAGTTTGACTTAAATGGCAGGTATATTCTTTAATCTTATTTGAAGTATTTAAAATCTTTTGTGTATCAACCTGTGCCAAATTGTCAAGTTCTATATCAATCTCAAGGTCATTTAGTATATTGTTAATTGCACCTATTGGTTGCCTCCATTGATGAGCAATGTTACCTATCATCTCACCCATAGCTGCTACTCTATTTTGAGATTCTATAATCTTGGACTGCCTTTCTTGGTCTGTAATATCTCTATGAAAACCGGTAATCCTTGTTGGGGACTTACAAGAATCAAAAAAAGTATTGCCAACATCCTCTATAATCAGCTTTTCACCACTTTTTGTAATAAGTGGATATCGTATTTTAAAGTGAACAAATTTTGAGCCACTTTTGCATTCATCTAGCATATCGTGCATAGCTATGTGGTGCTCAAATCTATACTGCTCAGGCATTAGGGATAAATATTTAAGATATGTTAGATTCTCGTCCTTTTCAAATCCTAATCTTTTTTTCCAAGCGCTGCTTAGATAAAACTCCTTACTAGTTATGTTATAGTCCCAAAATCCATCTCTTGAAGAATTAATAGCAAATTCAAAACGAGTACTTTGTTCTTTTAGTTTTGCATCTTTTAAAAGTATACTTTTTTGAGCAGTTATACGTTCAGATATATCAAATCTAATAGCTTTATAGCTGCTTATATTACCATTAGTAAATATTGGCGATATAGTGGAATGCATCCAAAAAGCTGTACCATCTTTTTTTATATTTTTAAAAGTTTCTTGGAAGATGTCTCCATTTGTTATAGTCTCCCACAGCTTTTGATAAAATAAGGTAGGGGTATCTGGATCTCTAATAATTTTATGTGTGTATCCGATTAATTCTTCTCTGCTATAGCCCGTGGCATCACAAAACTTTTGATTTACGTATGTAATTTTACCATCTAAGCCAGTTTCTGAAACAATAATATTTTTATCAAATATTTTTGCATCTTCTGTGAGTTGTTTTTGAGAGTTATATAATTTTTTTTTAATTTTATCATTCTCAAGTTGATAAAGAAAAATAACCATAGATATGACTAACTGTATAATTATTGAATTACTTTGAGTAGTAAAAAAAACAGCATTAATAATTAATAATATAGCTACAGCGTAGGGTATACTTATTTTTATATTAGGCAGATTCATATATAAGCCTTAAAAAAATTCTATATAGTTTTCTTCGGCTTCTTTATCTTCTAAAAAGTCTATAACAAGTTTTATATCATTAATTAATGATGCATTGTAAAATTTTGGATTATTAGCGTGTTTATTCCAAATATTTTGTTTATATGTTTTTAGTGTTAATTGTAGTGATTCAAAGTAAATAGCAGTTTGATATATATCTTTCATAAACTTTTCTTCAAGTGTTAATATTGTTTTACTAAAAGACAATAGTTCTGAACTTAAATCATTAAACTCTGGATAAGAAATTAAAAGAGAAGCATATTTAGAATAAGCATTTGCAAGTTTTGATAAATAGTTTGTATCAATATTATCTGCTTTGAACATTGCATCTATATATTCATCTATCTCATCAGACAACTCCTCTATTTCATCTTTATGATCTCGCAACAATGTTAAGTAGTAGTCTTTATCTAAGTTTTCTTTATTTAAATTTTTATTTATTGATGATATTGGAATATTTTTATTTGTCTGATTCGCTAGTTGATTTAGTTTTTGTGTAAGTATTTTATTTGTTCTATCCATACGTTCTAGTTCGTCATGTAGTTTTATCTCATATTCAATAATTAGTTTTTTTTCAGAAATTATTTTACAAGTTTTATATAAAGAGTTAATGAGTAACTGTTTATCAAGAGGTTTATTTAAAAAATAATTTACACCCATATTGATTAACATAGTTAATAATTTAGATTCATGATGTGCCGAGAGTACTATAATTAAAGGTTCTTCATCTGAGAGCTTTTGGATATTTTGTATAAGTTTTGTACCATCCATTATAGGCATATTTATATCTGTCATGATTATATCTATATCATAATTTATATATAAATCTAGTGCCTCTTTGCCATTTTGCGCAATAAAGGTGTTTTTAAATAACTTAGATAAAGTGCTTTTAAGACCTTCTCTTAGTATCTCTTCATCTTCTACATATAAAACATTGAGTTTACTTGAAAACTCTTTTAAATCTTTTAAATTAATAATTGTTTGTCCTTTAGTATATAAAATCTTATAAGAATCTTATAAAATATTTTACTAGGATTATCCTAAAGATTTACTTGTTTTCATTATTTTTAAGTAGTTGTGAGTTTGCCCCCATATACCTCTTATCTAAAACTTCAATTTCACATTCTAACCAAATATCAAATTTTTCATATACTCTTTTTTGTGCCTCCTGAATTAGATAAACGGCATCTTCAAATTTTCCATCTCCATTATTAATTAAAAAGTTTGCATGAACGTGGCTAAAACACATATCACCTTTCATTATTCCTTTTAGACCAACTTCTTGTATAAGTCTGCCAGCATAATCATTCTTTGGGTTCTTAAAACAACTGCCAGCTGATGGAGTTGATGGTTGATTAGAGCGCATCTTTTTAAATATATCTAGTTTGTCTTTTTCATAAGCTAGCTCTAGTTTGAAACTAGCTTCTAAAATTGGTTTAGATATATTTGTAAATCTGTATCCGTAAGATATATTTTCTTTTTTTATTGTGCCATTAGTTGTAGTGATATCTAAAAGATTATTAAATATTTCATACTCTTTTAAACCTGCATTCATATACACTAATCCACCAAGCGTACCTGGTAGCTGTGAGATAAATTCAAAATTAGCTATATTGTTTTTTTTACAAAATGAGCTGATTTTTCCAGATGGGGTAGCTGCTCCAATTTTTAAAATATTTTTTTCTATTTTTATATAATTATATTTTTTTGAGAGAATCATTAGTGGGGGAACTTGAGTACCAATAAGTATATTATTGCATGAGCCTATAATATAAAATTTTTCATTATAATCAGATTTTTTTTCTAAAATATCAACCTCTATATTTCCCCCTATTTTAAAGGAGGAAAACTTAGAAAAGTTTATTCTTTTTTTCATTACTCTACAAATGTTGGCATCATATTAAATACATTTGTTGCAAAGTCTGTCATAGCATTTAGCATCCAAGGCATAGTTAATATAATTATAATAACTACACCAAGAATTTTAGGTATAAATGATAAAGTCATTTCATTGATTTGCGTAGTAGCTTGAAATATACTTACAGCAAGACCAATAAACATACCAGTTAAAAGTCCAGGTAAGGCAAGAAGTAAGGCTATTTTAAAAGTTTCAACACCTAATGCTATTAGTTTTGCTTCCATTTATGAGTTTCTTAAATCTGCATATTCAGTTGGAACCATAAAGTCTTCAGCTTTTATAAGTGTATCGTAAAAACCATGTTTATATCCAAGTTCAAAAAGTTTATTTATAGCCTTGTATTGAATCTCACTTAGGCTTATAGATTTATCATTAGCATATAGTTCTAGATACTTATCTAAAGTTGGGGCATCTATGCGTACTAAATCTCGCTCTATTAACATCTCTGATAGTTTTTTTTTGTTGTCACGGGCTACTTTAACTGCCTTAGTAAGTGTAGCCTCATAATCAATTGCTTTGTTTAAAGGGATAGAGCGGCTAATTGCCATACCTCCAAGGGGTAGGGGTAAGTCATGCCCAGCTAATTCTTGCCATATGTCCCAAATTTCTTTTTCAACTTCTAGTTTATCATCATATGTTAATATAGATTCATGAATAAGTACACCAGCATCAACATCACCATCTAATACAGCCTGTTCTATTTCTAAAAAATTCATATAAGTTATACGTGCATTTGKATATGCTATACGAAACAACATAGCATTTGTAGTATGTTCACCACTTAATGCTACTTTGAAGTTTGTTTTTAGTTTAACATTTTTTTGTTTGATAAGTTTTGGTCCATAACCCTCTCCAAAACTAACAGCTGTGCGAAGCGGTGCATAAGCCTCTCTTATATGCGGATACAGTGCAAAACTAATTGCCACTATACTGTATTCACCTTTTAGGGCTTTTTCATTAAGAGTTTGAATGTCTTCAGCAATATTATCAAATTTAGTGTCTTTCATATCTACCCAGCCAAACTTAATGGCATAGTACATAAATATATCGTCTGCATCTGGTGAATGTGCTATTAATGTTTTATTCATAAATATGATTCTAACTAAATTTGTTTAAAAATTCTATAAGTTATAGCTATAAGATGCAAATGCAACTTAAATATTATAATAAAGCCCATTTAGTAACTAAACATAATAAAATTATAAGTAATAWTMMWWTWANYWGWWMWGTWATYTTTTTNRTAATKTTTTAGTTATAAAGTTCCAATTATTAAAAAAGGGGCTAAAAAATGAAGTTATTATTATTATTAGTATCTACATACATATCACTTCTGTCATCTGATGCATTTATAAAAGCTGAGGATTTGTCTGATAAATTATCTAACTCAAATTTAGTTATTTTAGACGTAACTGATAAAAAAGAATATGAAAAAGAACATATCATTGGGGCTATAAGAGTTGATATGTCAAAAATTAGAAAAACAAAAGATAGAGCTAGGGTTATGGTATCTAATTCAGAGATTCAAAAACTTTTTCGTCAACTTGGAATAAATAACGAATCTGAGATAGTAATATATAGTCATGGAAAGAAAAAAGAGATATTAAAATCAAGTTATCTAGCCTTAGCCTGTATAATAAACGGTATTAAAGATGTATCTATTTTAAACGGTGGATATCCAGATTGGGTATATAAATTTGAAGAGTTAACTACAAATAAAATACCAGATATAAAAAAGGGAAACTTTAGTATAAAACATAAAGATAATGTATTAGTAGATATCAATTATGTTAAAAATAATATTGGTAAGGTAGTAATGTTAGATGCTAGACCTACAAAATATTATTATGGCACACATTTATCTCCAGGTATAGATAGGGCTGGACATATACCAATGGCAATGAGTAGTTTTTGGGGTGATAAATTTATGGGTATAAGTATAAAAAGTAAAGAAGATATAGAGGCTATATTTTTAGATGGTTATGAGCTTAATAAAAAAGATGAGGTTCTTTTGTATTGTACAGGTGGACTTGAAACTTCCATGAATTGGTATGTCTTGTATCAATATCTTGGATTTAAAAATGCTAAGATTTACGATGCATCTATGCGGGAGTGGGCTAACCTTAAAAATACCCCCTTAGTCCGTTACAAATGGGAAGACTTTAAAAACAAATGAAAAAGATTTATACAAATACAATGCTTATTGTAAGTTTAGTAATATTTTTATCCTTGTTACCAACATTATTTCTTATTGAGAATACTACATATGTAGTATGGACTATTCTTATACCTTTRATTCCACTGATAATTATTATCTTTGGTTACTCGTTTTGGAGAAATATTTGTCCGCTTGCATTTATATCTAAGTTATATGAAAAACTAAACTTTTCACAATCAATAGAGAAAAGAACCATCCCAAGTTGGCTTAGCGAAAATGTATACCTTTTTCAATTTGGACTTTTATTTTTTTCATTTTGTGCAAGATTAGTTTTTTTAAATTATAATGGGGTGTTTTTAGCTATTTTTTTTATTTTAGTAGTATTGGCAGCAATTATTATCAATTATATCTATAAGGGTAAGGTTTGGTGTAATTATGTATGCCCAGTTGGAATAGTTGAAAAGATATACAGTGTATCAAATTCACATAATTATAATAATTCAAAATGTGTAAGTTGTACAGCCTGTACTAAAAACTGCCCAGATATTGATTTAGAGAGTTCATATTGGAGTGAAGGAAGTGATAGTCAAAAAAACATGGCTTTTTATTCATTTTCTGGTTTGGTTTTAGGTTTTTATTTATATTTTTATCTTCAAACTGGTAGTATGGATTATTATTTTTCTGGTGACTGGTCTTTAGAATATAGTTCATTATTTTCTAATGGCTTTTATTTTGSACCATCTATACCATTGATTTTAGCTGCCCCAATTACCCTATTGATATTTTCCTTTTTTAGTTATCTTTTTTTTAAATATTTAGAGATTAGTTTTTTTAAATATAAAATATTTGATGATTTAGATTATAAAGGAGTTATTCATAAGGTAAAAGTTATATCTGCATTTGTAGCATTTAATATATTTTATATATTTGCAGGCGCACCAGCATATAGTAACTACCCTATGTTTTATGCATTTTTTCATTTTATAGTGATTTTATCATCTGCAATTATGCTTCATAGGGAAATATTTCGTGAACAAAGTTATTTTATTCAAGAGAGGTTTGCTTTGAAAATGTTAAAAGATAATAACTCAGTTGAAGATATTTCAAAAAATCTAAAAGAGATTTATTATACCTATCAAAATAAAAATAGAAAAATAAAATTACGTAACTATAAGGAGACAGTAAGTGATTTATTAAAAGATGGTATCTTAACTCAAGATAATATGCTTATATTAGAAAAGTTACGTGAGCAGATGGGTATAAGTGAGAAAGAACATATAAATGCTATTAGAAAAATAAGTATAGACAGCGCATACCTATTTGATGAAAATATTGAAAAATCAGTTGAAAAAAGGCATCAATATAAAAGTTACAAGGATATGTTACTAAACTCATTAAACGAAAACCTTGAATTAGATAATGTATTATTAGAATCAATGAGGAAGCAGTTTAATATTAGCCAAGATGATCACGATATGATTATGGATAATATTATAAATTCAGATTCAAAATTACATACCAAGGCTAAAGACTTACTTTTTGATATGCAGTTTTTACTTGATTTGAATAATAAAATGGGCAATGATTATACCCTTGGCATAGAATTTTTAAAATTTACTATTAAAAATGAATTTAATAAATGTTCAAAAGACTTATTTACACTTTTTAAAGCCTTATATGCAGACAAACGAGCTGAACTAAAAGTCTTAAAAAAGATTTTCAAATATAATGATATTAATGTAACAGTTAAGTGTAACCTGGATATGTTAGGTTTTATGGATAGAGAGATAGGCTTAAAAATGTTGATGATTAACGAGAGCCTGATGTCTGGAGAAAGGTTTGAGAGTAATGAAAACCTAGATATCATTTTAGAGCTTATTGAATATGATAACTATAATATAAATATTGCAATTTTAATTGCTTTGAGAAACTTTTATAAATATCAATATAAATGTATTGATTTTACTCCATACTTAGAATCACCAGATAGAGAGTTGCAACAACTTACAACCAATTTGATAACAGATACATATGTACAAACTTCTTATGATAGAATGGCTTATTTTCATCATGTGCCATTATTTAATTCATTAACATTTTCAGAATATTTATCCCTAGCTGAACAGACTGATTCAAGGAAATATAAAGAAGGTGAAATAATTATAAAAGAAAATGAAAGAGCGGATTCTTTATATATATTGACATCAGGGGAGGTGAATATGTATAAAAATAATGAATTCATCACTACTTTAAATGATGGAGCATTTTTTGGAGAGATATCTGTAATTACTAATTCTATAAGAACAGCTACAGTTAAAGCTATCTCAGATATTGGTGTTTTAGTTTTATCTAAAAAGGCATTTAAAAACTTAATCCATGATAACCCAAAAATTAGTCTACATATTATGCAAGAGATTACAAAAAGGTTGTTGCAAAATAAAGAAAGTTAAGTAGTTTTACTTGATATATAAATCAAATAAGGATAAAATTCGACTAATTTATGTATAGATATTTGCATAAAAAAAATTTATTAAAAAGTATGTCAAATTGAAATATTTTGAAACAAAAATACTAAATTTACATACAATTAGTATAAATTTAATATAAGTGAGCCCAAGATGGATGCAAATAAACAAAAATCATTAGACTTAGCAATGAAGCAAATCGATAAAGCTTTTGGAAAAGGTGCATTAATGCGTCTTGGTGATAAAGATATTGAACCTATTAAATCTATCAGTACAGGTTCTATTGGGCTTGATTTAGCACTTGGTATTGGTGGAATCCCTCAAGGTCGTGTAGTCGAAATTTATGGACCTGAGAGTTCTGGTAAAACAACATTAGCACTTCAAATTACAGCAGAATGTCAAAAAACTGGTGGTGTATGTGCATTTATGGATGCTGAACATGCTTTGGATGTAGTATATGCAAAAAATCTTGGCGTAGATGTTGATAATCTACTTGTTTCTCAACCTGATTATGGAGAACAAGCCCTTGATATAGTTGAAACTCTTGCAAGATCTGGTGCAGTTGACTTAATTGTAATTGATTCAGTAGCAGCACTAACCCCAAAGGTAGAACTTGAGGGTGAAATGACTGACCAGCAAGTTGGTGTTCAAGCTAGATTAATGTCTAAGGCGCTTCGTAAACTAACTGGTGTATTATCCAAGATGAACTGTGCAGTAATATTTATTAATCAACTTAGAATGAAAATTGGTATGATGGGTTATGGTTCACCTGAAACAACTACTGGTGGGAATGCTTTGAAGTTTTATGCATCAGTTCGTATAGATGTTAGACGTATAGCATCTTTAAAACAGGGTGAAAGTCAAATTGGTAACCGTGTTAAAGCTAAGGTTATTAAAAATAAGGTAGCTCCACCATTTCGTCAAGCTGAATTTGATATAATGTTTGGAGAAGGAATCTCTAAAGAGGGCGAACTTGTTGACTATGGTGTTAAACTAGATATCATAGATAAATCTGGAGCATGGTTCTCTTATGAAGATAAAAAACTTGGTCAAGGGCGTGAAAATGTTAAGGCAAAGTTTAAAGATGAGCCTGAATTAGCCCTAGAGATAGAAGAAAAAATCAAAGTAGCTATGGGCATAAGTGATGTTATGGTTATGGAGACTTCAGAAATAAACGACTCAGATGCTTAAGTGATTTTAAATCAGAAAGCTTGTCACTCCGTGCTTTTCACGGAGTTCAATAAAAACTCTTTAAAATAATGTCTTAAAAGTTCCTCTTTTTCTTCTTTTTTTAAAGATTCCAACTTTTTATAAATGTCTAGCGTAAACTCACCACTCTCTTTCTCTTTTTTCATACTTGCATTTATATATGTAAGATGAAGATTTTCTATGGTTTTTAAATCTTGGAGTTCTAATTCAAGAGCAAAAACATACTCTATCTCTTTGTACTCAAATACAGTGATATTTTTATCTGTTTTTATGTATGTTTCTAGGAAAATGTTTATATCCCTGTATTCTTCATACTGCTCATCAGAATTTACTAAATAATCATAAACCTTTGGTCTATCATTTTTCCATCCGTAAAGTGTTGTTTTCGGAATATCAAACTTTTCAGCTATTTCTTTTATTGATAACATACGAATATCGTCCTTATTTTTTCAAATAAGATTATATAAGTACGATAGTAAGAAAATAATCGATATAAAATAAAGAATAATATACTATACTCGTAATTAATGAATATATTTATTAAATAATGGATAAATAATACAGTATTCGTATTTTTTAAAATAAATAATTTCAAATTAATACCATTACAGTATAGGTTATTTTTTATGAACATCTTACAATTAGAACAAAAATTACAAAACTTAACAGATAATTTAGTAAAAGATGATTTTATCTTTGATTTTTTATCTGCTTATGAGATGCCAAAGTCAAATATTAGTAGGCTTAGAAAAAATAGTGATGTCAATACCTTAGAGTTAAATGGTGAACTCACTGTGAAAAATAAGAAGCTATTTTTTAAGAGTGTAGAGAGCCAAAATCTAAACGCCATATATGAAGAGTTAGTTACGAGTAAAAAAACTATGCGTTTTGTCTTGGTGACAGACTTTAAAACGCTTATGGCGTTTGATAGTAAGCTTTTAATAACTCTCAAGATTCCACTAGAAGAACTTTCGAAAAACTCAGACTTTTTTTGGGGTATAGCTGGTGTGGAAAAAGCAACTGTTTATGATGAAAAAGAAGCAGATGTAAAAGCATCTCTAAAGATGGCAAAACTTTTTGATGAGATAAAAAAGACAAACACCATTGAGACACAAGAAGATATTCATGCTTTGAATGTTTTTCTTACAAGACTACTCTTTTGTTACTACGCGGAAGACACCCAAATCTTTGAGGGTGAGAACACATTTACAACTTACATAAGTTCTACTACAAACGCAGATGGAAGTGATGTAGATATTCACATAGCCAAACTTTTTGAGGTTTTAAACTCCAAAAATAGAGACATATCGCACCATCTAAAAAATTTCCCTTATGTAAATGGTGGACTTTTTGCTCAGAAACTAAACATACCCAAGCTCACATACAAGTCAAGAAAACTTCTCATAGAGTGTGGAGGAGAGCTCAACTGGTCGCAGATAAATCCTGATATTTTTGGTAGTATGATACAAGCCGTCATAAGTGATGAGCATCGTGGTGGCAATGGGATGCACTACACATCTGTTCCAAACATCATGAAAGTTATAAACCCTCTCTTTTTAGAAGAGCTACAAGCAGAATTTGAAAAAGCTAAAACAAATCCAAAAAAGTTAAACGAACTTCACAAACGCATAACAAACATAAAAATCTTCGACCCAGCCTGTGGAAGTGGAAACTTTCTCATCATCGCCTACAAAGAGTTACGCCGACTAGAGATGAAAATCTTTAAAAGTGCGGGAATGTTAAATATGCCAAGCATAAAACTAAGCCAATTTTACGGCATAGAACTAGACGACTTCGCCCATGAAGTAGCCATACTCTCACTATGGCTAACAGAACATCAGATGAATATGGAGTTTAAAAAAGAGTTCGGAGACTGTACCCCAACTCTGCCACTTAAAGATGGAGGAAACATAATTCAAGGAAATGCCACAAGACTAGAGTGGAACGAGGTTTGTCCTAAAGAGGATGGGGATGAGATATACGTTTTGGGAAATCCTCCTTATATTGGCACTCGTAATCAAGTAAAAGAACATAAAGAAGATATGGAGTATCTTTTTAAAGGTGTCAAAAATTATAAAACTCTAGATTATATAGCTTGTTGGTTTTATTTAGGAGCAAAATATATAAAAGGTATTAATTCAAGATATGCTTTTGTGAGTACAAATTCTATAACACAAGGTGATCAAGTTGCTACATTGTGGTCAAATGTGTTTAACGAAGATGTAGAAATAAATTTTGCATATCAATCTTTTAAATGGTCAAATAATGCCAAAAATAATGCAGGTGTTATTGTTGTAATAGTTGGTATTGCTAATAAAAATAAATTCAAAAAAAAGTTATATAAAAATGGAATAGTATTTGAAACTAATATTATAAATGGATATTTATTAGATGCTCCAAATATTTATATAGAAAGAAGAAGTAGCCCCATTTTAAATATTCCAAAAATGTCTTATGGAAATTATACAGGTGGATGTAATGAACTGTTACTGACACCTCTTGAAAAAGAAAATATATTAGCAGAAAATGAAGATGCAAGTAAATTTATAAGAAAACTAAGTGGTTCAGCAGAATTTATTCAAGGAAAAGAACGGTATTGCTTATGGATAAGTAATGAAGATTTAGAAGAAGCATCTCAAATACAAAATATTAGTGATAGAATTAATAAGGTAAAAGAAAATAGATTAAAAAGTAAAGATGAAAGTTTGCAGAAACTTGCATTGAGAGCACATCAATTTCGTGATTTGAATGAAGCAAAAGTATCATCAATAATTGTTCCAATTGTATCTTCAGAAAGAAGAAAATATATCCCTATTGGATTTTTAGAAAAAGATGTAATAATTCCAAATTCGGCACAGGTAATATACGATGCAGATGTATGGATATTTGGTTTTATAACATCATATATTCATAATATTTGGGTTAAAACTGTTGGAGGAAAACTAAAATCTGACTATCGCTACTCTTCTGTGCTATGTTACAACACCTTCCCATTCCCAAAAATAACACAAATACAAAAAGTTAAGATAGAAGAGTTAGTACACCTAATCTTAGACGAAAGAGATAAAAACTTCCCAAAAACCATGGCAGAACTTTACGACCCAAACAAAATGCCAAAAGGACTAAAACAAGCCCACCACAACTTAGACCTTTACATAGAAAAATGCTACAGAGAGAAGCCATTTCAAAACGACGAAGAGAGACTAGAGTATCTTTTTCGGTTGTATGAGAAGATGGTTAAGGAGGAGAAAAAGTTATGAAAGATGAAAAGAAGAAAATAGCAAAAAAGTTTAAAAAAATAGAGAAATTTTATAAAAAGACTTATCCTAAAGAAGAGAGAACAGATATTCAAAAGATGTCTGATAATTATCATTCAGAAATGAAAAAGATAGAAGATGAAAAAGCATATATTACAGATGATATAAAACCAAAAGAGGCAACTATAGATATGGAGTCGATAATGAAACATGAACAAATGAATAGGGATATACAAGAACATAATAGAAGGACTATGGAAAAATTTTCAAAACCAACTCAAATTACAGCTTATATAAATGGAGCAAATGGGGATGTAAGTATTGCTGGAAATAATATTAGTATAAAAACAGTTAAAAAAGACAATTTATTTCCGAAAATATTAGGATTTTTAAAGTTTTGGTGATTTTGAACTATTAAGAAAATAGGGAGACAAGGGAAACAAATCCCTTGACTATGCTAATTTAGCATAGGTGCGAAAATGCACATAAGAAACAGTGTTGTAAGCATCTTATTCATAAAATCTCCCTTATTAGTATTCTTGGAGGACAAAAAAAAAGGTTAGGAGGTAATTAATCCCCTAACCTTAAAATTTATTATCGCTCCATAGAACACTAATAAGTACTTACAACAGAGAAGATTATAGCAAAAAAAGGAACAAAATGCAAAACCTAATAAACATGAACTACCAACAAACAGGTAAGAGCAAAAACCTAAACAATTTAGGTATGAGAGAGATGCAACAGAGAGTTTATGCTGTAAGAGATGAACAGTATATCTTGCTCAAAGCACCACCTGCATCTGGAAAATCTCGCGCTTTGATGTTTGTATCGTTAGATAAACTTTTGCATCAAAATATCAAAAAAGTTATAGTTGCTGTTCCTGAAAAAAGCATTGGTGGGTCGTTTGGTGATGCTGATTTGACATCTTTTGGTTTTGAGGCTGATTGGGTTGTTAATCCTGAGTTTAATCTTTGCACGATTGAGTCAAACCAAAGCAAAAGTGAGGCGTTTAAAGAGTTTTTGCTTGGTGATGAAGAGGTTCTTATCTGTACACACTCAACGCTAAGAACAGCGTTTGAAACACTTAGTGAGAGTAGATTTGACAACACTCTTTTAGCTATAGATGAGTTTCATCACTTAAGTGCTAGTGATGCAAGTGTTTTGGGTAGTGTTCTAAAATCCATCATGGCAAAATCATCTGCTCACATTATGGCTATGACTGGGTCGTATTTTAGAGGAGATAGCCATCCTATCTTACTTCCTGAGGTTGAAGAGCTTTTTACAAAAGTGACCTATAACTACTATGAACAGTTAAATGGTTATGAGTACTTAAAATCTTTAGGCATAGGGTATCACTTCTATCAGGGTAGATATACAGAGGCTATAGATGAAGTTCTCGATAGTAGTAAAAAAACCATCATTCACATTCCACATGTAAACTCAAGAGAATCAACAAAAGATAAACATGGAGAAGTCGGGTTTATATTAGATGTTCTTGGTGAGTTTGTAGATGAAGATAAAGAAACAGGAGTGATAAAAGTAAAAACTAAAGATGGGCGAATTTTAAAAGTTGCCGACTTGGTAAATGATGACCCATTTGATAGACCAAAAATCCAAAAATATCTAAGAGAGATACAAAGTGCTGATGATATGGACATCATCATAGCGTTAGGGATGGCAAAAGAGGGCTTTGACTGGCCTTTTTGTGAAGTGGCATTGACTGTTGGGTATCGTGCATCACTCACGGAAGTCATACAGATAATAGGGCGAACAACAAGAGATAGTAAAAACAAATCTCATGCACAGTTTATAAACCTCATATCACAACCCGATGCAAGTGAATCAAGTGTAGCAAACGCCACTAACGATATGCTAAAAGCTATAACAGCATCTCTTTTGATGGAGCAAGTTTTAGCACCAAGCTTTAAGTTTAAAACAAAACTTCCAGAGGATGAAACGCCACACAAAGCTGGAGAGTTTAAGATAAATGGACTTAAAACACCATCAACTGCGAGAGTAAAAGATATAGTTGAACAAGATTTAATCGACCTAAAAGCTAAGATACTTTCAAATTCAGCGGTAGAGAAAACCTTAGGAACTGAGATAACTCCAGAAGTTGTAAACAAGTTGTTAATCCCTAAAATCATAGAAGAGGCTTACCCTGACTTGAGTGAGGAGGAGTTAGAGGAGGTGCGACAACATGTCGTAGTGGATAGTGTTTTAGCAAATGCGAGAGTTGAAGAAGCGACTAACAGAGTTTTCATAAATGGCACTAACAAGTTTATAAACATAGATGATTTAAGTATAGACCTCATAGATAAGATTAATCCTTTTCAGAGAGCTTATGAGATTATCTCTAAGTCTTTAGATAAGAAAGTTTTGAAGTTGATAAGTGAGAGTATAGATGCTTCTAAAAGCACTCTTAGTGAAGCAGAAGTGACTTTTTACTGGAGAGATGTAAATGAGTTTTATAAAAAACATAACAGAAAACCAGATAAAAACTCGTCAGATGAAAGTGAGAGAAAACTAGCTGAGGTTTTAACAAGGGCAATCTACTTCAACAACAAAAAGAAGAATTCATGAACTTAAAAGCCGAACTTTACAAAGAGCTAGAAAATGACCCTTTTGGACTTTTAAACGCGAGACCTAAACAATCAACCCATAGAGATGAAGTGAAAATGATAATAGAGAATTTTCAAAATATTTTAGAGTTTTATGAAAAAAATGAGAGAGAACCAGACAAAAATGCTCAGCGACCAGAGAGAACTTTAGCCCTAAGATTACAAGGCATAAGAGAAGATACAAATCAAATAGCAATACTTAGAGAGTTTGATAGATTCAATTTACTTCAAAATAGTGAAATAAATATAGATAACATAACAGACTTTAACGATGACCCATTTGGGCTTTTAAGTGGGGATGATGATATTTTTACTTTAAAACATGTAAGCAAAGAAAAAGATACACCTGATTATGTCGCTAAAAGAAAAGTATGTAAAGATTTTGGCAACTATGAACAACTATTTAAATCTTGTCATAACGACCTACTAAAGAAAAAAAGAACTTTACAAGATTATAGGGGTGAGCGTTTTATAAAAGAGGGTTTGTTTTTTGTCCTAAAAGGTGTAGTTGGATATGTAGCATCTATTGGTAAAATGAAAAGAGAGAAAAATAAAAGTAATGCCAGACTTCACTGTATATTTGAAAATGGTATTGAATCAGATATGTTACTACGCTCTTTATCTGCTGAGCTCTATAAAGATGGAAAGATAGTGAGTCAGTTAAATGAAGAGATAGAAGATGGATTAAATCAGATAAGTAAAGATGACATACTTAGTGGATATATTTATATCTTAAAATCAAAAAGTGATGATGAGATAATCAGAAATATAGAAAATCTATACAAAATAGGTTATTCAAGTATATCAGTAGAAGAGAGAATAAAAAATGCTAAAAAGCTAGAGAAACTTCTCCATCAGTTCTTTGGAAATAGCTGTTTAAATATAAAAATAGTTGGAAATGATGGAGAGTATCACACTCCTAGAGAGTGGTTTATCGCTCCGATTAAAGTCATAAAACAAGCTATTTTAATGCTGGAAAATGAAGAGATAATTTATTATAAATATGATGAAGAGACTCAGGAAGTAATACATAATTTATTATTTAGTAACAATTTGATATAATCCTCTCTATTATTATGTAAAAAACAGAGGTATATAAATGTTTATAGATAGCGTTAGTGCAATAGAAGTAATGGATTCACGTGGTAATCCAACTGTAAAAGCTACAGTAGAATTAAGTGATGGGACAATTGAGAGTGCAATAGTACCATCTGGTGCAAGCACTGGTAAGCGTGAAGCTTTAGAGCTTCGTGATGGTGGTGAGCGTTATATGGGTAAGGGTGTTTTAAAAGCAGTTGGCCATGTAAATAATGAAATTTCTGATGCCTTAATTGGTCTATCACCTTTTAACCAAGCTGTAATAGACGCTACTATGAAAGAATTAGATGGTACTCAAAACTATGGAAAATTAGGTGCTAATTCAGTGCTTGGTGTATCTATGGCTGTAGCTCGTGCAGCTGCAAAAAGTTTAGGTATGCCGCTTTACCGTTACCTTGGTGGTTCTAATGCTATGACTATACCTACACCAATGTTAAATATTATCAATGGCGGAAGTCATGCTGATAATTCAGTTGACTTTCAAGAATATATGATTGTTCCAGTAGGTTTTGAAGATTTTACTGAAGGTCTTCGTGCATCAGCTGAAGTTTATCATAATTTAAAATCTATATTAAAATCTAAAAAACATAATACTGCACTTGGTGATGAGGGTGGTTTTGCACCAGACTTATCTTCAAATGAAGAGCCTATCCAAATCATACTAGAGGCTATAAAAAAAGCTGGATACAAAGCTGGTGAACAAATTGCTATAGCTTTAGATGTAGCAGCTTCTGAACTTGTAGTTGATGGTGGATATAGATTAGAATCTGAGAACCGCACAGTATCTTCAGCAGAATTAGTAGATTATTATGCTGATTTATGTTCTAAGTATCCAATTGTTTCGATAGAGGATGGTTTAGGTGAAGATGACTGGGATGGGTTTAAGCTTATGACTGAGAAACTTGGGGATACAGTTCAAATAGTTGGTGATGATTTATTTGTTACAAATGTAAATATTCTAAACGAAGGTATTCAAAAAGGAGTTGCAAACTCTATTTTAATTAAACCAAATCAAATTGGTTCAGTATCTGAGACTATGCTTACTGTTCGTCTTGCACAAAGAAATGGTTATACATGTGTAATGAGTCATCGTTCAGGTGAGAGTGAAGATGCATTTATTGCTGACTTTGCAGTAGCCTTGAACTGTGGTCAAATCAAAACTGGTTCAACTGCCCGTGGTGAACGTACAGCAAAATATAACCGTTTGATGGAGATTGAGAATGAAGTTGTTTATGGTGAATACTTAGGCTCTACTATATTTAACTAAGTTTTATTTATGAATACTGAAGAACTTTATGAAGGTATAGACGATACTCAAAGTTTAACCGAAAAGCATCTAGGACTAAGCCTTACAAAGTTTTTAGTATTATCATGTATAGTATTAGCATTTGGAGTTTATCTTGGAATTCTTATGTATGGTACAAATTCAGTTGAAGTTCTTTTTGGTCTGCAGGATTACGAAGAGTATTTAAATACTGAAATTTACAGACTTAAAAATGAGAATGCTGAGCTTCAAAAAGAGTATTTTGAATTAAAAGAAATTTCTGCACAATAACTTGCTATAATACTTTTAAATTAATTTAGGGGTAGTTTTGATTAGAATTTCATGGATATTGTTTTTATTATTTATCTTTTTAGATGCTAGACAAAACCCTTTTTTCCCAAGCTCTGGCGAAGAAGATACCCCATATACTTCAAATGAAGATAGAAGTAAAAGCCCATTAAAACGTGCAACTATAAATATCCCTTCCCAAGCTAGACTAATTCAAAAAGTTACTATAGAGTTTAAAAACCTTGATGGTTCTATAGAGAGTCAAAGTATAGAACTAGATAATACAGTTGACTGGCATTTACCTATATTTATATCTCARAGTTATACTAAAGTCAAAGATATAAAAGATAAAGAGCTTAAAAAAAAAGAGTTCATAAAACTTAGCTCTATGAAGTTTGCTTCTTTTTACTCGCATAAAAAAAGTCTAAAAATACTTACAGATGATAAACTTATTAGAAATTTTTTATTAACTAAACCACATAGAATTGTAGTTGACTTTGAAAAAGATGCTAGTCTTAAATATATGAATAAAACTAATGCAAATAATGTATTCTCAAAAATTAGAGTAGCTAATCATGATGGATATTACAGGGTAGTAATAGAACTAGATGGATATTATAGATATAAAATGAAAAAAATATCTAATGGTTACCTTTTTAAATTAAGATAAATATTTTTTAGTTTAGATCCCCATCTTTCCAGTATTTAGTACCATGTATAGTAGCCTGCAAAGATAAACCATTTTTAGTTAACTTATACATTCTAATACCAGGCGCTATAGTTATAGCTGCATTATATGCCTTACCCTCTTCTTTATACTTAGCTGATGCATTTGCCTCCCAGCCATTATTTATAAAATTTTCATAAACTTTTTTATTTTTAAATAAAAATATAATTCTAAAGTCCTTAGCTCCAAGACCAAGACCAACTCCACCTGATGCCATATTCATATATGTAGTTAAACCAGTTTTATTATTATGAGCTAAACCTTTTCCAGTCTCAGCTGAGATGAAAATTAGATTTACACCAAAGTTTGTAAAGCTTGCATAGCCATATGACCTTAAGAGGATTTTTTTAGCCTCTGGGGAATATTTATATAAATCCCTAAGAGTTTTATTATTTGTTTGTAAACGTTCTTGTATTTCTTTTTTAGTATCTTGTATAATTTCTTTATCACTTTTTCCAGACCAAAAGCCATTTAGCATAAACGATACTAGTAATAATAGTAAAATAATTTTTAAATGTTTCATTTTATGATACCTTTTGTGTATAATAAGATTATTGTATCATAAGTAATAAAATAATTCGTAATTAAGGTTTATATTGAAGTATATATTAATATTATATTTATCTTTAAATAATGGTTTGAACATTAAGAACCCAAGTATATGATCATAGTGATAATGACTTACAAAGTTACCTTTTTGGTCATGAACTGATAATTCATCGCGTATTGCGCCAACCGCTTCTTTGTTACGATTAAAGGCAGATATAAAATTAGAAAG
>NVUO01000021.1 GCA_002733155.1 Sulfurimonas sp. | reverse complement strand
TTATTAGTCATTAATATAAATTATTAAATATTTTGTATTTTATTAATAAGATTATTTATAGATAAGCTAAAACTAATAAATTAATTTAATTAATAATTTATTTATATGGGAGTATCATAGTTACTCGGCAGATATAAATTGATTTAACATTATATTATTGAGATATTGGAAGTTAAAATGAAATTTTTTATAATGATTTTGTGATTTAGAAAAAAATCTATCACAGATGTTTAAAAAGAAACTAGAACTTATATTTTTATCTATTATATTTGTAGCTATAGTTGTGCTTGCCAAAAACTATTATGATAGTTATACATTTAATAAAAATGATATATCAGATGAGTATAAACAATTAATATCAGATAAGGAAACTCAAATACTTGCACTTATGCAAAAACATTATGGATATACTTTTAAAGTCCCGATTATAGTTACAAATAAATTCCAAGGTAAACTTTTTGGACTTACATCATATAGAGATGGAAATATCAAAATATATTTAAATAAAAAAGTTATGAGGGAGAGTATGCATTACATAATAGATAGTGTAATAGCCCATGAGTATGCCCATGCCCTTATGTTTAAAAAGGCTTATTTACGCTCAATTAAAAATGCTCATTCTAAACAATGGATGGATACGTGTTTAAACTTAGGTGCCCTTAACTGCGAAAAATATGTAAATCAAAATGAAGTAATTATGGCTAAGATGCCTTTTTGATGTATATTTAAATGGATTATGAATTTGAAGAGGATATTGAACCTACATGGCTAGTTAAACAAAGAAAGGATGCCCTACTAACTGAGAAAAATTATGCAAAAAATGAAAAAGTTGTATATAAAAAAGGTGATCAGGTTGGCAACTTCTTATTTGTACATTATAACAAATACAAAAATCGTGCTACCTATGAGTGTCAAGAATGTGGAAGAAAATTTACATCAAATATATATTCAATAAAAAATAAAAAACGATGTAAGTGGTATAAGTTTCATAAGTAGCTTGAGACTCCACAACTTGAGTACAAACCTGTGATAAATTATTATGAATTGTATTTAATTTATACCATGTTTCATTATATCTTTTTTTAAAACATTTTGCACAAAAGCATTAAGTGATACTCCATCTTTTAATGCTTCTTGATATATTCTTTTATGTAGTTCAGGATTTATTCGTACATTAAAAACACCCTTATTTACTATTAAGTAAAGTTTTTTTATTGCTAGTTATATCTTCTTTTGTGACACTATCCTGACTGATTTTTTTTGAATAGGATTTTTATTAACTTTTGTTTTTTTTTAAAGATTCTATAACTGATTACATCTCTATTTATATAAATCAATTCCAAAATAGATAAGATAATGCAATAGATACTATAACAGCGGAATTTTTCTCATTATGGAGCCTAATATAAAAATCCAAATAGCCACAAGGGTATTTTATTTTCATACCCAATGTCAAGATTATCTGAAACTATATATCCATTTTTATTACCTTGGAGCTGTGTATCTTTTTTTGAAGCACCACCAACTTCAAATACAAATTTATCATCAACTATAAAATCACCTTTATCATAAAAATGCACTTGATGCTGCATACCAACTTGTGAAACAAAAAAGCTTTCTCTCAAGGCTCCACTATTTGCATCTCCACAAAGGATTTGAAAAAGATTTGGATTATCTAAGAGTAACTTATCTGGCCTATTTATTGCACGCATACCTATACCAGCGCGAACGATATGAATCAGACTACCAGCATCCATTCTCTCTAAATATTTTGCAAGTGTAGGCCATGATGTACCAACTGCACTGCTTAACTTAGATATATTGAGCTCAAATGGTTTAGTAATACAAAGCATATAGAGGATTTTTTTTAGTTTATCAATTTTTGATGGTTCTATGTTGTAGATAGCACTTAAATCAGAATCAATTGTAAGATTAATAACTTCTAAAATTTTTTGAGGATAGTCAGTCATTGATTCTTTGTAAAACGGATAACAACCATACTGTAAATAGTTCTCAAATTGCTCTAAGGGGCGAATCCTTTTCATGATAGAAGCAGCTATATCATAATGGCTCTTTCTTATCTCATCAAGTGTATAGGTCTTAAAGACTTCCCCTGTTTGCATCTCTATAAATTCTCTGAGTGACAATACTCCTAAATTATGTATAACTGCACGCCTTGAGAGATCTGCACTTGCATGTTCAATTTTCAAGGCAGAAGAGCCAGAGAAAATTACTTGTAAATCAAAAACATCGTAAATAGCTTTTAGCTCTTGAGAAAAATTTCTATTTTTATGAATCTCATCTATAATAAAGAGTTCCCCTCCCCTTGCGTAAAAACTATCAGCTATATCATAGAGGCTTCCACCACTTATAGCTGGATGATCACAACTGATATAAAGTACTTTAGAACTAGGAAAATTTGACTCTTTTGCGTATTGTAACAAAATTGTACTTTTTCCAGAACCTCTAGGACCTTTTATCCCTATGAGCTTTGAGTTAAAGTCTATTTTACTAAAAAGCCATCGTTTATATATCGGGATTACTCGACTTAACACTTGTGCTGAGATTTTTTGTAAAAGCTGTAAATCCATAAGAAAGACCTTTATTATAAAATAAATATAGTAATTATAATATATTTATTCTAAAATAGACTTTACAATAAACAAGAAGAGTCATAAAATTAGATTTACACAAATTATTGAAGTTAAAAACAAATTAATATGTTGCAGGTGTTATTGGCAATTGGTTGCGGAAGCAAGRTTTGAACTTGCGACCTTCGGGTTATGAGCACGACGAGTTACCGAACTGCTCTATCTTTAAAATAAGTCATATGTTTGAGACGACTTGACAAATATAATAAAATATGTTAATCTTAATTTACATATTTAAGAAAGGATGATATTTTGAGTTTACAGCAGATGTTTGAAAATCAGGAAAAACTACTACAAAGAGTTTCCCTTGAAAAAAAAAGATATTTATATCATGGAATAAACTGGAAATTAAAATCAATAGGAATTTTAGGCCAAAGAGGTCTTGGTAAAACAACCATGATGCTTCAATATATAAAAGAAAATCTTAATTATCAAAAAAAATCTTTATATGTTTCTTTAGATACTCCCTATATGCAATCAATATTACTAATTGAATTTGCAAGAGAATTTGAACAAAATGGTGGTGAAATTCTTTTTATAGATGAAGTACATAAATATGATGATTGGTCAACACACATAAAAAACATATATGATTCATTAGATATTAAAGTTGTATTTTCTGGGTCATCTATCTTGCAAATATCTAAACAAAATGCAGACTTGTCTCGTAGAACAATTATATATCATCTTGAGAACTTATCTTTTAGAGAATATTTAGAATTAACAGATATTAAAAAATTTAAAACATATACTTTAGATTATATTTTAGATAATCATACAAAAATAGCTAGTGAAATAAGTTCACAAATTAAACCATTGATGTATTTTAAAGAATACTTAAAATATGGTTCATATCCATTTATCCTTGAAGATAAAGATAGTTATCATCAAAAAATTGTACAAATAATAAATACTATTTTAGAAACTGATTTACCTTATATAAATAAAATAAATATTGCACAAATCGTTAAATTAAAAAAGCTTCTTTATATGTTAGCGATAAATGTTCCATTTATTCCAAATATTACTGATTTATCAAATGCAACAAATATCTCACGTCCAAAAGTATATGAATATTTACAACACTTAGAGTCTGCAAAAATAATAAATAGTATCGTTAGCAAGGCTAAGGGTTATAAAATAATGGCAAAACCAGAAAAATTATTTATGCAAAACACAAATATTTCATATGCATTAACTTCTAAAATAGATATGGGTAGTGCGAGGGAATCATTCTTTGTAAATCAAATAAAAAATAGTAACTATTCTCAATCAAAACTATACGATGATACTATATTTAGTTCAAAAATTGGTGATTTTTTAGTTAAAGACAAATATACATTTGAAATTGGTGGTAAAAATAAATCCTTTAAACAAATAAAAGATATTCCTAATTCATATATAGTCTCAGATGATATAGAGATAGGTTTTGGAAATAAAATACCGCTCTGGTTGTTTGGTTTTTTATATTAAGGGCTAAAATTGGTAACTTCCATAAGCTCTAAAAAATATATAGGTGTTAAGTACTTGGTTGCGGAAGCAAGATTTGAACTTGCGACCTTCGGGTTATGAGCCCGACGAGCTACCGAACTGCTCTATTCCGCGGTATGTAGTAGATAATCATCTATCAGTAAAATTCATTGATTTAACAAAGTAAATTTTAAATCTTAGAAGTCTTTAAAAAATAAGTGGTGCGGATGAGAGGACTTGAACCTCCACGCCTTGCGGCACCAGATCCTAAGTCTGGCGTGTATACCAATTTCACCACATCCGCATGTGATATTTAACAATGTTAAAATGAAGTGTAATTCTAGCCAACTATTCTTTAAGTAAGCAAAAATTTCTATTATTTTAATTTCTTTACTTCAAAGAAGTAAAAGCTTTAGTGCCATAGCGGCCAAGCGTAACAAAACGGACTTGTTCGTTTTGTGTTAAAAAGTGGTACGCCCTACACGATTCGAACGTGTGACCGATGCCTTAGAAGGGCATTGCTCTATCCAGCTGAGCTAAGGACGCACATGTTATAAAATAATGGTGCGCCCGATAGGATTCGAACCTATAACCGTCGGATCCGAAGTCCGAAACTCTATCCAGTTGAGCCACGAACGCAACAATAGTTTATTATTTTTATAAATGTTAAATTTTTTTATATCTAAATTAATGGGGTGAGATACGGGATTCGAACCCGCGACCCCCGGCACCACAAACCAGTGCTCTAACCAACTGAGCTAATCTCACCATAAGATTTATAAACATAAAAATGGTCGGGGTGAAAGGACTCGAACCTTCGGCCCCCTGGTCCCAAACCAGGTACTCTAACCATACTGAGCTACACCCCGACCTACTACAAAAATCAAGCATATACCTGATTAATGAGGCGAAATTATAGTCAATTTAATCTTAAATATCAATTAAGTTTAAAAAAGTATTTAGAAATATTTTTTAGTGGCACAAAATGAGATTAAGATTAGTTTGTTACAATACTTATATATATAATTTTTTGAGGTGAATTTTTGAGTGAATTTTTTATTAGTATAAACTCTTTTTTAGAAACAATTTTATTTTTTGATATTTTATTTGGTACAGTTGATGGAATAAGTATGCCTTTTTTAGTAGTTTGGCTTATCTCTGGTGGTTTATATCTAACGTTTTTAACTAGATTTATAAATATAAGAGCATTTAAACACTCTTTAGACATAGTTAGGGGTAGATATAGAACTAAGGATGACAAGGGTCATATCTCTCCATTTGGAGCTCTAACTACAGCTCTAAGTGCTACTGTAGGACTAGGGAATATTGCTGGTGTAGCCTTAGCTATAGCTATTGGTGGACCTGGTGCTACATTATGGATGATTGTAGCTGGTTTTCTTGGTATGAGTTTAAAANTTACTGAGGTTACCTTATCTATCCAGCATAGAGAATTTTTAAAAGACGGAACTATCATGGGTGGAGCTATGGAGTACCTATCAAAAGGTTTAGCCCAAAAAGGATACGAAAAACTTGGAAAAGTTTTAGCAATAGTTTTTGCCTTTTTAATGATAGGTGGGGCTATTGGTGGTGGTAATACTTTCCAAGTATCTCAAGCTTACAGTGCTATATCTCATGAGGTTCCATTTTTTGCAGAAAATCCACTAATTTTTGGTATTATATTAGCATCTTTAACTGGAATAGTTATAATAGGTGGAGTTACACGTATAGCTTGTATAACTGAAAAATTAGTACCTATCATGGTAGTTATATATCTTGGGGCATCTATATGGATTTTAGCCTCATTTTATGACAAGATTACTGATGCCTTTATTTTAATATTTCATGAAGCATTTAATGGAAGTGCTGTATACGGCGGGATGCTTGGAGCATTAATTCAAGGCTTTCAACGTGCAGTATTTTCAAGTGAGGCTGGACTAGGTTCATCCCCGGTAGCTCATGCACCTGTAAAAACAAAATATCCAGTTAGACAGGGTTTTGTTGCCCTTTATGAGCCATTTATAGATACTATAGTTATATGTACGATGACAGCCTTAGTTATCATTATAACTGGGGTATACGTACCAGATGGGGCTAATGCAGAACTTATAGCTGCTAAAGAAGGTGCAGCCTTAACAAGTGTAGCATATGGTACTGTAATATCATGGTTCCCAACTGTATTATCAGTAAGTATAGCCTTATTTGCATTTTCAACAATGATTTCTTGGGCTTATTATGGTGAACGTGCATGGGTATATCTTTTTGGTTCACGTTATTCTATACTTTATAAAATAATGTTTTTATCCTTATCTGTTATAGCTACTCAAATTAGTACTGGAATTATGGTTGACTTTAGTTTTATGCTGATGCTTGCTATGGCTTTACCAAATATATTTGGACTATTTTTCTTAGGCGGTGATGTAAAAAAACAACTTGACGTTTACATGATTAAACTAAAGAGTGGTGAACTAGACGACGAGGCTATAAGGTGATAAGTACTGAACAAAAATGTAAACAGTTATTGACTGAACATAACATAGATATATATTCAGAGATAGACTTTGATGWAAATTCAAAGATACATACACTTTCATTTGTATATATAATAGATACATTTATGTTAGCCTCAGATGAATCTAAGGAAGTATTTTATCTTGCCTTAARAAAAGCTCTAGATACAAAAGAAACTTCTGTAAAAAAATTTTTCGAAAGTATGGGACAACTATTACTTATGACACATTTATCAAAAAAAATATAAACTTAAGATTTGTAACAACTAAATTTGTTATAATTTATGCCAATGAATACCATTTATAAATATATATTACTTTATACTTTTTTTAGTTTTATTGCATATGCATTTTTTACCGTTTTAGATGACTGGTATGAAAAAAGCATTTATGCTCAAAAAGAGATACTTATTGCAGAGGCAAGAAGTCTTTACGCACAGCAAGAAAATACTAGAAAATGGAACTCTATGTATGGTGGTGTGTATGTAAAACCTTTAAATGGAGAAAAACCAAATCCTTATTTAAAATATCCTACTTTAAAAGTAAATGACGAACTTACATTAATTAAAATAAATCCTGCCTGGATGTCCCGCCAACTAGCAGAGCTCTCATCTACTCAAAACTATACCTTTAGGATAACTGGATTAAATCCTATTAATCCCAAGAATGTACCAACAGACTTTGAAAGAAGGGCTATATCTAAGTTTAAAAACAAAAATATTAAAGAGTATTATGAACTAAATAATAGTGGAAGTCTTAATTATATGGGAGCTTTACCAATGGAGAAGTCTTGTTTAGAGTGCCATTCTAAACAAAATTATAAAATCGGTGAAGTAACTGGGGGTATTAGTATATCTCTCAATTCTAATCAATATACTAGTATAATAGATGATATTTCCAATAAACTAATTATTGCAAAAATATTTATACTTCTCTTTTTATCAGTTATAGTTGTYTTAATTCGTAAACAATTTAAATACAATGAAAAATTATCAACTGTTGTTCGTGAAAAAACAACTGAACTTGTATCAACCAAAAAGTTATTGCAAACTATTCTTGATGCTGACAAAAGTTTTGTACTTGTATCAGATGATAAAGAGATTATTTTTGCTAATAAAACTATATTAGATTTTGCTGGATTTAGTTCACTTGATGATTTTAAGAAAAAACATAAACATATATCAGATAAATTTGAGTATGTAGATAATGAAGACTTTTTAAAACCTATAAATAATGGTATTCCTTGGATAGAATATTTAATAAAAGAACAATACAATAGAGAACTAAAAGTACTTGTTAAAAAAGGTAAAGAAAAAATATACTTTAAACCTCATGCTNAAAAAATAAATATAGATGAAAGTATATTACACTTAATCACATTTGATAATATTACACATGAATACCATACTATACAAAAACTAGAAAAGCAGGCTTTAACTGATCCGCTCACAAAACTATTTAATAGAAGAAAATTAGATGATGTATTAACAAAAGAGATGGACCTATCATTTCAAACTAAATCACCATTATCTTTAATATTTTTAGACATTGATTATTTTAAAGTGATAAATGATACCCTTGGTCATGATGTTGGTGATATTGTTTTAATAGAATTAGCAAATATCATAACAAAAACTACACGTCAGGGTGACTTTATTTCTAGATGGGGTGGTGAGGAGTTTATGATAGCACTTCAGTCAACAGATTATATTTCTGCAAGCAAATTAGCTGAAAAACTAAGATTAAAAGTTGAATCTTATGAATTTATCGATGCTAGTAAAATAACAATATCACTGGGTGTAACAGAACTTAAAAATAATGAAAGCAAAGAAGATTTCACAAAAAGAGTTGATGAGGCCTTGTACGAAGCTAAACACAGCGGAAGAAACAAAGTAGTAATAAAATAAGAATTTAGCTAAAAGGAAAAAAGGAAATAACTCCTTTTTCCTTTTATTAAAACTGTATCATTCCATCTACTGGACTTGAAGCAGTTGCATATGGACGTTTAGGTATCCTGCCAGCTAAATAAGACATCCTACCAGCCTTAATAGCATGTTTCATAGCTTCAGCCATAAACATTGGATTTTTAGCCTGAGCAATTGCAGTATTTGTAAGTACCCCATCAGCCCCTAACTCCATTGCATATGTAGCATCAGATGCACAACCAATACCAGCATCAACAATTACTGGTAAATTAACAGCCTCACGAATAAATACTATATTATACGGATTTTGAATACCAAGACCAGAACCAATAGGAGCAGCTAAAGGCATAATAGCATGAGCTCCAGCATCTTCTAAGCGTTTTGCCATAATAGGATCATCTGAAGTATAAGCCATGATAGTAAAACCATCTTTTGCTAAAACTTCACAGGCTTTTATAGTCTCTAAAACATCTGGGTAAAGAGTTTTTTTAGTATCACCAATAACTTCAAGCTTAATAAGATCAATACCAGTAGCCTCACGAGTTAATCTAAAAGTTGTAATAGCCTCTTCAGCAGTTACACATCCAGCAGAGTTTGGTAAAAACTTTACATTTGTTCCAGCAAAAATATCACGAAGATTCTCTTTATCTGGATCAGTTATATTTAAACGTCGAACTGCAACTGTAATAAGTTCACTTCCTGAAGCTAATGTAGCCTCTTTTGTAGTTTGAAAAGAATCATATTTTCCGCTTCCAACAATTAGACGAGAACCAAGTTCATATTTTCCAATTTTTAGTATATTATCCATATTGTATCTTTCCTTAATTTTATTACATAAAACAAAAGCACCTTTTATCTAATGTAACACAAAAGAAAATAATTCCTTTGGTTACGCTAACGCTGAGTTTCACTCGGCATGATGCCATCGCACTTTTGTGCTCTTTTATAATGATAGTTGATTTATAGCATAAGCAATCTTATAGATTGCATATTCCATCTATTAAATCATCAGGAGTAAGAGAAAAATCAGCTCCTTGATAATTTAAAGCTAGTTTTGTATGGGAAAGTGAAGCATTTATAGTAGCATCTAAACATCCATGACCTTGGGCTAACAGGGAGCCTATTAAACCACTTAAAACATCACCGCTACCAGCTTTTGCTAAGACTGATGTTCCATGTGGGTTTATAAAAAACTCTTTATTTTTTCCTATAATTGTGTTGGCGCCTTTTAAAAGTAGTGTAACATCTCTGAACTTTTTACAAAATTTCTCTACATAAATAAATCTTTTCTTTTGTAAGTCATCTACACTAATATCTGCAATCTTTGTAAGTTTTAATAATGATACAAACTCTTTTGCATGTGGAGTTAATACAAGTTCTTTTCTATTTAAAATCTGAATAATTTTTTTATTATAAAATATATCAGCATCTAAAATCAGTGGAAATGAATTATCTAAAAATCTATCCAATTCAATATCACTAAACTCATTACCCAAACCCATCCCTAAAGCCAAAGCTGTAGTACTTTTTGGCAGTTCATGCGAATACATTATAGAATGAGGGATACTAATATCTTCAAAACCTATAAGGGTTACTAAACCACTTCCAAATCTTAGTGCAGATTTTGCACTCATAATACTAGCTCCACTTTTTTCTCCACAGGCTAAGGATAAATGACCAAATAAACCTTTATGTGAGTTTTTCAAAGTTCTACAGGGAAGCTTTAAATCATCCAAATCAAGTAGTTTCCAATTAGAATAAATTTCGTATATCTCCCTTGATAGACCCAAATTTATAACTTTAATTTTTCCTATAAAATCTTTTGTCATGTCTAAATACATAGACTTTTTTAAAGCACCCATTGTGAGTGAGATATCAGCTACAAAAGTTTCCTCTAGACATTCACCATTTTGTTTAAGACCAGATGGGATATCACAGGCAATTTTAAAAGCTTCTAAATTATTTAATTCTTTCATAGTTATTTTCATATCTGGAGTAAAATCACCATTAAATCCGGTTCCAATAATAGCATCAATTAATACATCACACTTTTGAAGTTTTTTGCATTGTTTAATTTTCAAACTTTTAACTCTTTTTTCCTGAAGTAAAGCCATCTTAGATTTTGGTTTTTTTACATAAAAAATTGATACCTTATAGTCTCCATGAAGAAGCCTAGCACAAGCTAATCCGTCTGCACCGTTATTTCCACTTCCACAAGCTATAACTATCTTAGAATTTTTAGAAAAATTTTCACGAATATACATAGCTATTCCATTAGCTGCATGCTCCATTAAAATATCTTCACTCAGTCCAAATTCTTCATAACATCGCTTGTCTAAAGTGCTAACTTCATCAAATAATCTTTGCATACAAAACTCCTTTAATAATGGTATCTACATTGAGCAATAAGTAGAGAAATATCTTGAACTTTATAGACTAATCTATGTTCTAGTGTAATTCTACGAGACCAGTATCCTGACCAGTTGTATTTTAACGGTTCAGGCTCTCCAAGACCTTTAAAAGGTTCTCTTTTTATCTCTTTAATGAGTGCATTGATTTTTTTTAGAACTTGTTTGTTGTTTTTTTGCCAATATAAATAATCTTCCCAAGCCTTATCCGAAAACAAGAGATTCATGATTCTATTAAATCTCTTGTTTGTCCAAAGCCTGATTCTAATTGTTCTATCGCTTCATTTAAACGTGAAGCATTGTTTGAACTTTGCATAAGATACGCAGTTTCTTGCATAGATTGAAAGTCTTGAAGTGAAATCATTACCACAGCTTCCTTGTTTTGTCTTGTAATAGTTATAGGGTTATGGTTGGCTACAACAGCATCCATAGTACTAGCTAAGTGCTGTCTTGTTTGTGAGAATGTAGTTGTTTGCATTAGAAAATCCTTATGTACACATTTTAGTACATATTTACTTAAGACTATCTAAACAAAAAAAGATAAAAAAGGCAAGAAAACAGGAACTTGCCTTTGAAGATGTAGTGAAAAAATCTAAGCAAAACTATGAAGAATTACAAGACTTAGAAGATAGTTTTAAAAAGTAGATATAATACGATTATGAATTACAAAAAGATAGCACAAGATACTTTAAATATTGAAGCGAATACACTTTTGAAAGCTGCTAAAAATATTGATGATGTATTTGACAAAGCCGTAAAACTTATACTTAAGTGTAAGGGTAAACTTATCATTACAGGTGTTGGTAAATCTGGTTTAATTGGTGCTAAAATGGCTGCAACATTTGCCTCTACAGGTACACCATCTTTTTTCTTACATCCAACAGAGGCACTTCACGGTGACCTTGGAATGATAAGTCGAGGTGATGTAGTTATRGCAATATCATATAGTGGTGAAAGTGAAGAATTAAGTTCAATATTACCACATATAAAACGCTTTAATATCCCACTCATTGGAATGAGTAGGTCTAAGACTTCTACACTTGGTTTTTATAGTGATTTACTTATAAATGTAGTTGTGCAAAAAGAAGCTTGTCCATTAGATATAGCACCAACTAGCTCAACTACTCTAACTTTAGCTCTTGGTGATGCATTAGCTGTTTGTTTGATGAAGGCAAGAGACTTTAAAAAAAGTGACTTTGCCTCTTTTCACCCTGGTGGGGCTTTAGGAAAACAACTGTTTGTAAAAGTAAGTGATTTAATGAGAAAGAAAAACTTACCAATAATAAATAAGCATACAAAAGTCAAAGATGCTATTGTGAAAATAAGCGAGGGAAGATTAGGTACTGTGCTTGTTACGGATGAAAATAATTCACTTATAGCCTTAGTTAGCGATGGCGATATTCGTCGTGCCTTATTAAGTGAAGACTTTTCCTTAGATGAAAATATTTTAAAATACGCTACTAAAAAACCTAAGACTATAGACGATGAAAGTATGTTAGCAAGCGAAGCATTAGTAATCATTGAAAAAATGAAGATACAACTTTTAGTTGTAACGGATAAAGAAAAAAAAATTAAGGGTGTATTACACATCCATACTTTAATTGAAAAAGGTATATCGTGAGATTAAATAAATATATAGCTCACCACTCAAGTTATTCAAGAAGAGAAGCTGATAAAGCTATTTTGGATGGTTATGTAAGAGTAGATGGAGAAGTTCAAGATAACCCTGCAACTCAAGTTGAAGAGGGTGTAAATATAGTATATGTTAGTGGAAAACAAGTAAGTGTTAGAGATAAACATACAGTTATAGTTTATAATAAACCAAAAGGTGAGATAGTATCAAAAAATGATCCACGTGGCAGAAGGACTATCTATGATGGACTTGAAGCTAAGTATAAACATTTTATTCCTATTGGAAGATTAGATTATGCCTCTGAGGGTCTATTACTTTTAACAGATGCCTCTAAGATAGCTACTGCACTTATGGGTTCAGACCTAGAACGTATCTATAAAATAAAAATAAAAGGTGAAATTACACCTGATATGGAAGATGCGATGTTAAAGGGCATGACTCTTGATGATGCAAGTGCTGGTGGACATGAGTATTCTAAGGTTACATCTATGACTTTTAAACCATTCATTGGTTATAAGATACAAAAAAATACTCCAAACTACTCTATTTTAAAAGTAGCAATTTCTGAAGGTAAAAATAGAGAATTAAGAAGATTTTTTGCTCATTTTGGAGCTGAAGTAGCTGACCTTAAAAGACTTTCATTTGCTGAAATAGAATTAAATAATCTGCCAACTGGTAAGGTTAGGTTTTTAAGTAGAAGTGAATATTCAGCCCTTGGTAAGTTTATGAAAGAAGAAAGAAAAAAAGAAAAAGAAAAAGAAAGAGCGTGAGACCAAAAAACTTCGATGACTTAATAGGGCAAGAACATCTTAGTTCAAAAGATTCACCACTTAGGATTCTTTGTGAAAAAAATGCCTTAGGTCATAGTTTTTTTTTCGGCCCAGCTGGTTGTGGCAAAACTTCATTGGCAAGAATCATAGCCTCAGTTATGGATATGCCTTTTTATGAATTTAATGCTACCTCCCTTAAAATAGAACAACTTAGAAAAATTTTTGATTTATATAAAAATACCTTGCAAAAACCCCTTATATTTATRGATGAAGTTCACCGTTTAGCAAAAAATCAACAAGAGGTATTAYTGCCAGTTATGGAAAATAATTCTATCTTAGTTATTGGTGCTTCAACGCAAAACCCTTATTTTTCTTTAACATCAGCTATTCGCTCACGTTCTATGCTTTTTGAATTGTTTCTTATATCAAATGAATCACTTTTTATATTACTAAATAAGGTATTAGATAAAAAGTCTATAAACTGTGATGAAGATGCTAAACAATACCTAGTTAATACAGCTGGTGGTGATGCAAGAGCTATGTTAAAACTTTTAGAATTCGCTTCAAATATAGATAAACAAATAAGTTTGAATGTTTTAAAATCACTTCGTCCAAATGCACTCCAAGCTGGTACTAGTGAGGCTGGCATACATTATGACTTAACATCAGCACTTATAAAGTCTATACGTGGTTCAGATTCTGATGCTGCTATTTATTATCTAGCTCGTTTAATTGAAGCTGGTGAGAGTGCAGACTTTATATCTAGACGTTTGGTGATTTCTGCTAGTGAAGATATAGGCAATGCAAATCCTCAGGCTTTAACACTAAGTACATCTTGTATGACCTCAGTTTCTAGGATTGGATTTCCAGAAGCTAGAATAATTTTAGCTCAAACTATAGTTTATTTATGTGCATCACCAAAATCAAATTCATCATATCTTGCAATTAACGAGGCAATAAAATCTGTAAAAAATGGACTAATATTAGATATACCAGATAATATTAAACAAAATAATGTGAACTACCTAAATCCTCATGACTTTGGTGGATATGTAAAACAAAACTATCTTAGTAGAAAATTAAGCTTTATTAAACTTAAAAGTATTGGTTATGAAAATAAAATGAAGGATTGGTTAAGAAATATTCAAAATTTAAGCAACAATTAATAACATAAAGTATATTATCCGTAATTATATAAAATGAAAAATGGAGCTTAAAATGGAAATTAAATCCAATTCAAACAATGTGACAATTAATGGTAATATCAAAAGTGTTAGCGATTTTCAAATAATCAAACAATATATAGATTCTATTGTAAATCAACATAAAAATATAACTATAAATATAACAGATTCTTTATCTATAACATCCTCTGTTATTGGTTATCTAAATAAGCTTGTATTACACGATTCTATTAATATTAATATGAGTATTGGAAATTCTCAATTAATAGATTTGTTAAATGATTTAAATTTAGTATCAGTCTTTAAAGTGAAAAAGGTTTAATTATGACAATAAAAAATAAATTAAACTTTATCGCCTTAATGGTTATAGTATTTTCTTTAGTAGTAATCAGTTTAGCAATTAAGACAGCATATAATGAAAAAATGTCAGTAATTCAAGCACAAAACTTAAATATATTTTCACAAAAGCTTTCATTGTTAATACATGAAACTCAAAAAGAACGTGGAGCTAGTGCTGGTTTTATTGGGTCTAAGGGTAATAAATTTAAAGATATATTACCAAAACAAAGGCTATTGACAGATGAAAGATATAAGGAACTTAAACTATATATTAAAACACTAAATTTATCTGAATATCCAGATGAGTTAAATACGGAGATATCATCTTTTAATTCCCAAATAGAGAAAATAGGTCAAATACGCTTACGCGTAGACAGCTTAAAAATAAGTGCAAAAAAGCAAGTAAGCTACTATACAAATATGAATACGAGTATTTTAAATATAGTATCCCTTACAGCTAAATTTGCAAATACACAAAAATTAGTTAAAGCCTTATCTGCTTACACAAATTTTTTAAAATCTAAAGAGAGAGCTGGAATTGAACGTGCAGTATTATCTGCCACATTTGGCGCAAATAAATTTGCACCTGATATGTTTGAGCAATGGGTTAAACTAGTAGCTGAACAAGATAGCTATTTAGACTCTTTTTTATCAATAGCTAATAAAGATGCAAAGTCTTATTATAATTCTAAAATGAATTCTTCAGTTATATCTGAAGTTAATGATATGAGGGATATAGCAAGTCAAAAAGCTTTATCAGGTGATTTTGGTATTGACAGTATCAACTGGTTTCAAACTATTTCAAAAAAAATAAACCTTTTAAAAGAAGTTGATAATGAATTAGCTAAACAAAATGACATAATTTTAGAAGACTTAGAATCTTTTTCAAGAATAAAAGCTGCTGTTACACTTATATCATATACACTATTTTCTATAATAATGCTTTTCGTAGTATTTTTCATATCTAAGGGCGTTAATTATAGGGTTAAAGATTCTTTGGAAAAAATTGAATGTGTATCAAGTTCACTTGATTTAACTTGTGAAGTAAGGGTAGCTGGAAAAGATGAGATTTCTAAGATAGCTGAAGCAATTCATGTAATGGTCATAGCTTTTAAATCAAGTGTACAAAAAGCAGTAGATGTATCAAACTCAACTAGTAAACAAAGTAAACAACTAGAAAATATAGTTTTAGAACTTACTGAAAATGGTGATAATAGCTCTAAAAAAATAGATAATATAAATGTTTTAGTTTCAGAAGTTGGTGAAAGGCTTGATGAAGTTGAAGAGGCTTCCATTACAGTTACAGAAGACTTAAATACTACATTTAGTGTATTAGATACTTTTGTAAGTGAACTTGATTTAGTTGTTAACTATATTGAAAAAGGAAGTGAAAATCAGCAAGAATTAGTTCAAAAAGTTTCATCATTAACTGAACAGGCTAAAAATATTAAAGATGTACTAGCAATTATCTCAGATATAGCTGATCAAACAAACTTATTAGCTTTAAATGCAGCTATAGAGGCTGCCCGTGCAGGTGAACATGGTCGTGGTTTTGCCGTAGTAGCTGATGAAGTAAGAAAACTAGCTGAGAGGACTCAAAAATCACTTAGTGAAATTTCTGCTAATGTAAATCTAATCACTCAAAATGTTGTAGAGATTTCAGAAGAGACTAGTAATACTAGTAAGGATATGCATGTAATTGCCGAATCTGCTAATGGACTAATAGTCTCAGCACAATCAACAAAAGATAATCTCTTAACTACAAAAGACAGATCTACAGAGGTAATGCATCAAAGTACATATATAGCTACTAAAACAAAAGAGTTGATTTCTACTATGGATGAGATTATTGAAATATCAAATAAAAGTAATCTATTACGGGCAGATGTGGAAAATACAGCCTCAACATTAGCACAAGATTCTACATCACTTCAAAAAGAATTAAGTAAATTTACAATTTAAATGAATAGTAATAACACTAAAATAAATGCTGGTGTTAAAGAATATATAAAATCTTTAACACTTCTTTGTGTTGAAGATAATCAATCTACTCAAGACTTATATTATAGTATCTTTAAAAATTGTGTTAAAAAACTATTTTTTGCATATGATGGAGAGGATGGATACAATAAATATTTAAATAATAATATTGATATTATCATTACTGATTATTTTATGCCTAATTTAAATGGTATAGATATGATTGAAAGAATAAGAGAGTTTGATAATGATATTCCCATTATATTAGTATCCGAGATAGAGGATATTAATGTAATAAGCAGAGCATTAGCCCTTAATATTAACAACTTTATTAAAAAACCTATAATAGCAGATGAAGTTCTAAAATCAATTGAAAATTCATCTAAATTATTATTAGCAAATAAATATATATTTGAACAAAAAAATAAGCAATTACAAGCCTTATCAAAAAAAGACCAGTATCATTCCTATCAAGAAAATTTAGCATTTTTAAAAGAGTTAAATATACTTAAAAATGATTTTTATTACCAGATGATAGATATGGGCTGTATATCTTTAATAGACTTTTTATATAAACCTCTAGATGTATTAAGTGGTGATTCCTATAGTGTTAGAAAGATTAATAATGAAACTACCTTTTATCTTATAGTTGATGGAATGGGCAAGGGTATCTCAGCCTCTATGAGTTCTATGCTTATGACATCATTTATAAACCACATCTTAGATAAGATGCTACAAGCATGCAACTTTAATTTACATAAGCTAATAGAAGCATCCCTAGACTATATTAAGCCTATATTATTAGATGAAGAGAGTTTATCAGTAGATTTTATCACTATGGACTGTATAAAACAAGATATGAAGTATGCTAAGTTTGCTATGCCCTCATTTTTAGTACAATCTAATAATAAGGTTATAAAGATTAAATCCAATAATATACCTATAAGTAAGTATATACAAGATTTTAATATATCTTCTTATGATACATCACATACTAGCAAATTTCTTTTTTATAGTGATGGAGTCTTAGAAAATAGTATAAAAGGTTCCAAAAAACTCTATGCAGAATTTATAGAAGAAGATTTTTTTACTTCTTTTACAAAAGAAGATATGAAAAATAAATTATTTAATACTATCAATAAGCAAGAAGATGATATAACTTTTATATTTTTAAATAAACTAAATCTAAAAAACTCATTAATTAATCAAAAAAAATTCGATAGTAACTTAGATACACTTGATATTGCTAATGATTGGTACTCAAATATTTGGAGTAACTTATGTAATGACGCTAAGCTCATATATAGTGCTAGTATAGTATTTACGGAACTATTTATGAATGCCTTTGAACATGGTAGTCTCGGTTTAAGTGCCCAAGATAAACATAAACTCTTAAATGAGGATACATATTTTGATGCCCTAGCTCAAAGACAAAATGGCTGCAATAAAAAAATAAATGTTACTTTACATAAGATAAACTATCATATATCTACATATATAATAACTCAAATAATGGATGAGGGTGAAGGATTTGATACAAATATTTTAAATAAGATATTTAGAAATAAGGAGTCATTTAATGGAAGGGGTGTATATGTATCTAAGCAATCTTCAGAGGGCATATACTATAACAGTATAGGTAATACTGTTTTATTTTTACATAAGATAAAACTTAAATAGTTTAGATTCCAAAAGGAACCTAAAACTTATTTTACTAATGCTGCTTTAGACGCTTCAACAACTGCACTAAAAGCTGTTGCATCATTCATAGCCATATCAGCAAGAATTTTACGATCAAGTTCGATGCCAGATTTATGTAGACCATTCATAAAAGTTGAGTAAGTCATACCGTTTAAACGTGAAGCTGCATTGATACGTACTATCCATAGTTTACGGAAATCACGTTTCTTTTGCTTACGATCACGGTGAGCATATACCCATGATCTTTCAATTTGTTCTTTTGCTTTACGGAAGTGTTTACGGCGTCCGCTGTAAAAACCTTTCGCTAGTTTTAAAATCTTTTTGTGTCTTCTTCTACGAACTACACCTGTTTTTACTCTTGGCATATTATTCCTTTTTCTTTACCCAGCCACTTTATCGTGATCAAGGTGCTACACTTTTGTAGCTTGCCCAGTTTTTAAGAACTGGAGATTTATGATACTAGGTTCCATCTCAAGATGAAAATGATACTAGTTAATCATAGCCTTCATATTTTTCTCATCTGCTTTAGATATAGTCTTAGGACTATTTTGCTTACGACGAGTGCCCGCATCTTGCTTAGTTAAAATGTGACTTCTATACGCAGTTCCGCGTTTGATTGAACCATTTTTTTTAACTTTTAAACGCTTTACAGCGCCTTTAACTGATTTCATTTTTGGCATCGATAACTCCTTCATAAAATTTTAGAGACGCAATTATATCTAAAATATTCTGAAATTTTGCTATTATACGCTTATGAATTCAATTAAACACATAAAAAATGCATTAAAAGACTTAGATGACGAAGTTCAAGCTTTATTATTAAACTGGGATATTCCGCTAAATGAAAAAGACAATATTATGTTGCCATTATTACAACAAAAAAGAGTATTGGATCAAACTTTAGAAGATTTAACATATCTAAAAAGTAATCCGCCTAAAAAGAATCAGCCTTGTGGTATATCAAAATACAGAGATAATTAGTTAAGAGGTACAATTTTATAAAGAATCTCTTCCTCTTTTTTAAAATTTACATCAATTAAATAACTATCAATTTTTGTTGAGTTAGTATCTTTTTTTTCTTTAGATTGATAAACTCTAAAGTCATTAATCTCACCAAAATAATCTACATCATATACACTATCATTTAAAAGTGGGTATTCCTTGAATTTTTTTAAAGATTCTAATCTATAAAGCTTATTGTTTTTAGCAATATATGATATGTATGGATTATATCTCTTATGTATAGAGTTGGAGCTTTGAAAATATACAATATCCATATGTTTATCTTGATTTAAAACCTTTATATCTTTATCTATAATCAAAGAAAAATCTGAAAAAATTATTTTTTTCTTTATTTGATGAGATTTTATCTTATCTAATTCGTTTGCATAAATTTTATTTGATATGTTTAAGGTAGAATAACTCTTATATAAAAAAACTATCATAATTGATAAAATACTAACAGATATTAAAAGTTCTATTAATGTATAAGCTGACCTGTATTTAATCATTGTAGTTTTAACCTCATTAATGCTATAGATGAATCTTTAGTCTTTAATATACTCCTACCCAGCTCAAAAATCATATTTGGGCTACCATTTCCATTATCTTTTGAGCTAGAAAATTCACTCATATCAATAGTGTTTATCTCTTGATAAATAATTTTAACACTAGTATTTTTTAATTTTATTCTTAAATCATCTTCAAGTTCAAATTCAGATATTAGTTCATCCAAGGATGTATTTTTATTTTCATATCCATAATTTTCATTTGAAATAAAAAATGATGCTAACTGATTTACTTTTAATTTTTTATCAAGAGATAAAAATATATGGGAACTATTACCACGCATCTGTAAAAGAGTAGCTATAACTACAGATATAATCATCACAGATACCATAACTTCTATAAGAGTAAATGCGTATCTAGCCATTGAGCTATTTTGACTTCCGGCGAACATTTTTTTACAAAAAATATTCCCCCCAGTCGGTCTATGGGCATCACGCATGCCCTATTCCGATACGAATAGCCTCATCTAATGATGTCTCCCCCCATAATAACATTAAAGCTAGTTGTTTAGATATAGTTTTTAAACCATCAGCTTCAAGGCTCATTTTGATTGTATGTTCATCTGTAGTAGTTTTTAATAAATCTTTTATTTTATCATTCATTACTAAAATCTCACCAATAGATTTACGACCTGAATATCCGCTATAGTTACAAGCCTTACATCCATCTGCTTTATAAATAACAGAATCTTTAGGCAAATTATAATCTTGTGCAAACTCTTCTGCTAATACATCCTCTATCTTACATTCATTACATAATACACGCACTAACCTCTGGGCAAGAATTCCCAATAATGATGATGATATCAAAAATGGCTCAATTCCCATATCAGCGAGCCTTGAGATTGTAGCAGCAGCTGAATTTGTATGCAAGGTAGAAAACACTAGGTGACCAGTTAAAGCTGCACGTATAGCAATACTTGCAGTCTCTTCATCTCTAATTTCACCTATCATAATAACATCAGGATCTTGTCTTAAAATTGAACGAAGAGCTGCTGCGAAACTTAGTCCTACTTTTTCATTTACCTGTATCTGAGATATATTATCACTTTTATACTCAACTGGATCTTCAACTGTAATAAGATTTTTTTCAGGTTCTTCAACCTCACGTAAAAATGAGTGTAGGGATGTAGTCTTACCACTACCAGTTGGTCCAGTTACTAAAATAATTCCATGAGATGCACGAAGCAATTTTTTGACATCACCTATGAGTTCATCATTAAAACCTAACTCATTGATCTGAGGGATTTGTGAACTTTGCATTAATATCCTCATTACAACTCTCTCACCATAAAATGTAGGTAATACAGATACACGAATATCTAAGGTCTCGCCAGCTATTTTTATCTGTGTACGTCCATCCTGTGGTATACGTTTTTCAGATATATCAAGATTTGATATTACTTTTATACGAGATACTATAAGGTTAACTATTTTTTTCTCTAAATCTGCATTTTTAGTAAGCATGCCATCTATACGAAAACGGACTTCACCACGTTTTTCTTGAACCTCTATATGTATATCTGATGCTCTTTTTTTAACTGCTTGATAAAATAAAGCATTTACAAACTTAATAATTGGAGCTGATTCTTCACTTGTTAAAATATCTGATGATGTACGCAAAAAATCTGTTAAAGATATATCATCTTCTTCATCAGAATCTTCTTGCATAGTCTCAATAGCTTTATCAGTCCTAAGCTCTAAAAAACGATTATATAATCTATCATATGAATCTTCTGTAAGTATTTGAAGCGGATATTTATTTTCTAGTTTTGTATAATAATTACTAGCCTCTACTAAATAATTCTCACAAGTTAAGGCTGTAACTTCCCCATTAACTTCACTAAAAAGCAAGAAGTTTTTAACGAATGTATCAGTTACAAGTCCTTCTGGTTCATATACCTCTAATTTAATATCATGAAGAGGGTCAAGTGATAACATTAATATATCTCCTCTATATCATTATCTTCTACATCACTCTTTTTTTCTTTTTTCAAATAACCATTTTTTATTTTTTTAAATACTTTAAGATTATATTCTCTTTGACGTTGTGCAATTACACCTAAATCCTTTTGTAATTTAGATAATTCTTCACTTTTATCTATTATATATGGAGTTAGTATTACTATTAAATTATCTTCTTCTATATTATCTGATGTAGAAGAAAAAAGATATTTTCCAATAATGGGGATATCACCTAATATTGGTATCTTACTTACAGATGTAGACTCATAACTTTTTACTAAACCACCAATAATTATACTCTCACCATGACGAAGTATCGCCTGAGTTTGTACCTCTTGTTTTGATGTAACTGGTTGACCAGTTGCACTGTTTCTACCATCATCCAAGATATTTTCTAAAATAGCTGAAATATCTAGGGTTACCTTATCTGATGATGATACCCTTGGTTTAATCTTAAGTGTTAAACCTACATCCTCTCTTTTAAAAGATGCAGTAGTACTTCCAGCGATTGAAGTCTGACCTGATGATATAGATAAAGTCTTTCCTACATATATAGATGATTCTTTATTATTTACACAAAGTATAGATGGGTTTGAAATAGATTTAGAGGCACCATTTGTTTCTAAAAAATCTATAGTAGCTCCTAAGGCAAATCCACTTTTAGCGCTAGAACCAAGACCCCCAAGATAACTTAAAACTCCAGCACTTGCAGTACTAGTTAGTCCAATATCACCAAAGTTAGCACTAATTGCATATAAACCAGAGGCAGATACATCTCCGCCTGCGAAACCATATTTAAGTCCTAAAAGACTTGCATTCTTTTTATTAATCTCAATAATTTTAGCTTGCACATAAACCTGATATTTTTCTTTATCAAGTTCATCAATTATAAGTTTAATACCCTTAATTATAATTGGTTCACCTATAGCTATAATCGCATTTATCTCTTCACTTATAGATATACTTGGTTTTAATGCAGGATCTTTATATACCTGTTTTGAGATAATATCACTTAAACTTTTATGTACCAATTTTACATCAGAATTTTTTAGATGAAATATTTTAACTGTTTTTCTAATATTTGATTCAACATCAAGTTTTTTARTTAAACTTGCCATCTTTGCAACATTTTTTGGATTACCAACTAATATAATAGAGTTTACATTATCATCTAAAATAACTTTCACTGATTCTTTTGCTATTTTTTCATTAAATAAAGATTTAGATATATCAATTATACGAGCTGATAGTTTTTTAGCTTCAGCATGTTTAATTGGATACATTTTTACAATTACTTTTGAATTTTNCAATAAATCTTTTATAACTTTTTTAATAGTTTGTATATTTTTTGGATAATCTGTAATTAAAATTGTATTTGATTCTTTCATAGTCATAAGTTTTGCAGTTTTAGAGATAAGATATCTAATTTTTGCAGTAACTATATCAACATTTTCACCCTCAACTTTAATAGTCTGGGTAACCATATATGGACCATTAACTTTAGTACCCTTTTTCATCACCTGCGTATTATGTTTAGCAGCATCAGCTGAACGTACAACCTCTACAACTGAATCTTTTTGTACAAGAGTGAAACCTTTAGATTCCAATACTGATATCAATATACCAATAAGTTCAGTATCATATATTGGAGTACTGCTTATTAAATTTATTTTACCATTTATCTTATAATTTAATAAAATATTTTTATTTGTAATTTTAGATACAAGCTTTATAAAATCTTTGATATCTAAGTCTGAGAAATTTACATTTACCTTCTCTTTTGCACTTAAAGATAACACCAAAATAATTGTTAAAAAGAAAACTTTAATTAATTTCATACACTAACTCCACTTCTTGATTATTTCTTAACACTACTATCTCTATAGTGTCTAAGTTACTTATATTTTTGTATATATTCATGGCATCTCTATAAGATTGTAGTCTAATATTATTTGCCTTAATTATAATATCACCTTGCTTTAAACCTAAAGCATCAAATTTAGATCCAGACTTAATACGGTTTACCTTAAATCCTTTGATATTTTTACCATCTTTAAACTCAGATATAGATATATCTTTCCATATTTGTTTTGGATTTTTAGAATAATATGTAATATCTTTTTTTGTAACTACATTTACAGCAGAGCTACTTATATTTCTTTTTTTCTTTCTTACTGGTGTAATATATTTAGATTTTTGGATTTTTTTAAATTCTAAAACAAAGTTTTGCTTATTTCTCATAAAAATTGCACTATCTCTTAAAATACTTTTTAACTTATATCCTTGATATATCTCATTTATGCCAATAATTGAAGTTTTATTAATATTTGATTTCATAGCTACTATAATAAAACCTTTATTTTTAGAACCGTATAAACCTTTTAATATCATATTGGTTATATTAACTTCAACTTCTTTTTTTTGAACTATTTTTTGTTTTACAATATCTTGTTTAATCATATTTGAAAAATTAATACGTTTATACACTTGTACAATATTATTTTTTATTTTTAGTTCTAGAGATTCACTAGGAAGATACCACCATAATATTGTRGAGRTAAATTTAGATATAAGAGCTAAAATCAACAATTTAAATAAAATTGATAATAAAGAAGAATTAGATATTTTTTTCATAAATATATACCCCATCTTTAGATTTTTTAAAGTTTTTTAATGTACTTTGATACTTCTTAAGCATAATTTTTGATGGTGATAATTCAAGTCTCAATAAACGCTTTACTAAATTAAACTTAGCATTTATACCGCCAAATTCACCATAAGCTTTGGCATTTACATTAACTGGATCAATAATACTATATGTGATTTTAGCATTTTGAATTTTCAATGGTATAAAACTACTAGCCATTGATGATAGGTAAATATTATCTATATTTATACTATTGTAAAGAGCGAATATACTTATACTCATCTCAGCCACTTTTGCCATATCCACTGACTTTAAAGATAAGCTAGCATTATTAACTTGCAAACTAAATCCAGTATCAATTAATTCTTCACCACTTATAATTAAATCAAATTTTTTAAGTTGATGCTCAGCATAATGATAAATACTCGTTTTTGGTATCATATACATAAGCATTAAAATAAAAAATAAAAAATATGCAAAAAACTTCATTAGCCTTACCATTTTATCACCATAGATAAACTAACTTTTGTATCACTTAATCTTTTTATTTTTAATGAGGTAATGTTATAAGATGCATTTAAAATTTTACCCATTAGTTTATTTAAAGCGTTAAAATCCATACTTTTAGAATTTATTTTTACAGAAGAGTTAGTAAAAAATTTTACAATTTCTGATGCTTTAAGGACTGGATTATTTAAAATTCTTTGAAGCTCTTTTTTTATTTTAATTTTATTTGCATATACATCTTTTAAAGCTACTAACTCATTTACCAATTTCTGTGTAACTTTTAAATTTTGTCTTTCTTCATTTAAAGATATTCTTTGGGAATCTAGTTTAAATACAGATAAAAATAAAACAACAACTAAGAACAAGCCGAGATATATTGGATTTATTTGATTCAAAGGCTTATCTCCAAGCGTAGTATCTCATTTTTATATGTTTTTTTCATTTTTACATTTTTATTTAAAACTGATTTCAATTTAGTTTCAATAAAATTATCATGACCTTTTTTTACTCCACTAAATTTTGCACTAAGTAACTTATCCTTAACTACAAGCAAACTTAATTTTTCATCTTTTTGTAGTTTTATTGATAATATTTGTGCTGTGTATTTTCTTATTTTTATTTGTTTTTTATTTAAAGTCCTATATTTTTTCAACATAGCCTTATTTTGAAACATAGTTGATTTTAAATTATTTTGTATAAATAATTCATCTTTTAATTTTGTAATATCTTTTGTTTTTTGTGATGTAATAAAATATTCACTAAGTATTAAAAATATAAATATAATTAAAACAGAGGCTATTTTAAATATACTTTTTGTATCAACTATATGACTAAACTGTTGTAAAGTGATTTTATGCTTTGAAAGGCTTAAAGATTGTAAATCTAATTCTTGCCTGTCTTGCAGTAAATTTGATGGAAGCAATACTACTATTTCATCTTTTATGCATATAGATTTATTTTCATCTATCTTATATGCATTCTCAAAATCATAGATTTCACTTTGAGCAAAACGTATACTAGCTACATTATTCATGGAAATATTTTTTTGTGCCAAAAGCTGAATTATTTTTTGATCTTCGTAGGCAAAAACAAAAAAATCAGAATCATCTGCCCCTACTTTTTCATTTTTATAAGCACTATAGTTATAATTACCCTTTGGTAGATAATCTTCAAAAATAGAAGGAAGAAGTTTTTTAACATCACGCACATATTTAACTAATAATGTTAATTTTTTAACCCAGTATAAAGATGGTGATAAAATGATATTTATCTTTTCATCTATCTCCATAACTGGACTATCAATATCTAAAAATATTGTATTATACTTTTTGTTAAATATCATAACTAAAGTTTYTTCCTTTTTTCGCTGCTATATCATATTCAAAATTTACTTTAGCGTTATAATTATCTTGAATTATCTCAATACTTACATCAAGAAATGGTTCAAAATAGCTTCTATTATACTTTTTAAGATTAGAGGTCTCATCATCTTGTAAATCAAGATCTGCGATACTTGTATATGTACCCCTAGCTAAGTATAGCTCCTCAGCCCTAACTCTATCAGAACCCAAAATCATTTCCCATACTTCAACACTAGCATAATTTAAATCAATCTTAACATTTTTGTCTTTAGGGTAAAAAAACAAATTTTTAAAGTTTATATTCTTTAAGCTGTTATCGTGATATGTTAATGAATAAAAATCTTTTATTTCATTAAAATGTTGCTCGGAGGCTATCCTATCTCTGTATAACTCTGGTTTTTCATAAAATATGTCACTATTATAGACTAAGTCTTCTTTAATACCGCCCATATTGTCAAGCATAATGTCAACAAAAACAGAATCAATATTGTATTTACTTAAATATTCTTTTAAACTATCAGCCTTTATATTATTGGTAGTATCATTTTGTATTATACTATTTGGATTAAATCTAGATCTGGCACTTTTTATCTCTAAAAGCATTCTAACACCAGAGCTTTCAAATGGAATAAAAGCAGTTTGAGATAAAAATGTAAATAAAGCCTCAGGAGATTTATTTTTAACTATGTAATCTAATTCATTGGAATTTTGCAAAATCTTTATGATATCAGCTATAGCTATCCTAGTTTGAAGCATAAACTTTTCTTTCTCAACTTCTTTAGATGCTAAATTAACCTGTTTTAAACCAATACCAATACTAGCTGTAATAGCTATAACAAAAAGAAGTGTTATAAGTAAGGCTATACCTCTTTTTTCTGCCATAAATCTAAGATACACTCATTGAAAAAATTGGTAATAACATTGCAGCTACAATAAAACCTATACTTCCACCAACAAATAACATAAGAGCTGGTTCTAGTAAAGTTAAAAGTAAACTAATCTTATCTCTATTTTCTTCAAAATAAAGCTCGGAGATATTTGATAATACATTTTCAACCTGTGAGGTTTCTTCACCTAAGGCTATAGACTGAATAAAGGCATGGTCAATCTTAATCTTAGAAGAATTTAATGCATTTGATAAAAGTTTCCCCTCTACTACCTCTTTTGCAGCTTCTTTAAATAATTCTTTTAAAACTAGATTGTTTAAAATATTTGAACTTAGGTTTATTGTTTCAACAAAAGAAAGACCTGAACGTACTAGTAATGAAGCTATATATGAAAATCTAGCAAGTTCACTTTTAAGGGCAATTGATCCAAAAAGTGGAAGTTTTAATATCATTTTATGAATAAAATAAGCAAATGTTTTACTCTTATTCATCATAATTACAAATGTAGTCACAAAAGCAAAAATAATTGCTAAAATACTTGTAAAATTATTGCTAAAAAAATCACCTAGGGCTATTACAACCTTAGTAGGCCCTGGTAATTCTTGATCCATACTTTCAAATATTCCTGTTATTTGAGGTACTACAAAAGCTAACATAAAAGATATCATCAAAAGAGATACTATTATCATAAAAGCCGGATATGCAAATGCACCTTTAATCTCTTTATTTATTCTCTCTTGTTCTTTTAAAAATCTTGATAATTCTAGCAATACTTCATCTAGGATACCACCATTCTCACTTACCTTTATAGATTGTAAAAAAAACTCTGGCAGAATAACTACAGTTTGTATATCAAGTGCTGTAAAAAAATTTTTTCCTTCATCTAAATGTGTACTAACTGTAGTTAAAAATAGTTTCATTTTTTTATTATTTTCGTAATGAGTTTTAACAATTTTAAGGGCAGATACTATACTTACGCCTGAACGTATATACATTGATAATTCACGCGATAAGGATGATAATTCTTTTACAGAAATTTTATATTTGGTACTAAAATTTATATTCTCATAAAATGCGGGGCTGTCTTCAGATAAACTTTGATAAATAACTTTTTTAGCTTTTAATTTACTTTTTGCTTCAGCTAATGAGGATGCTTCTACCTTATCTTTAACCTTTGAACCAAACTCATCAATACCCTTATATTTGTAAATCATTTTACAACTTCTTCAATCAGATTTTCTTTAAAATCAATAAAATCTTGAGTGCTAGAGTAAGTTTGTGTATTTTTTAAATAAGTACTATAATCATATATCTTATTTTTATATTCAAGTATCACCTGATCACCAACTCCATTTTTATTTATTTCGTAAGAAAAACAAACATCTTCTTCTACATCCTCGGTATTAAAATAAACTTTTTGATTTACTTCAATTAAACCTGAGGCATAGTCATATCTATAAATTTTAAGTGTAGAATCTAAAAAACCATCAAATAAATTATCATCAGTTACTTTTTTATTATCAACTAAGACATCACAACTAGAACAATTATCTAAACATAAGAACCTAACAGTTTCATATTCATCAATTTTATATTTAGCTGGAATTATTCTTAAATATTCTTTTAAATTTTTTAAAGTAACTTTAACATCACCCTTACCCATTTTTTGAAACTTTCCTATAGCCATAGTATATATTACACCTATAATTACTATAACAATTAAAAGTTCAATTAAGGAAAAGGCTCTTTTATACCTCTCACTAAAGCTTTTCTTTTGAAAAGAGAAGAGTTTCAAAACTTATTTACACTCACTCATTTTAATATCAGAACGCTCATCCTTGCCACCCTCTTTTCTATCAGCACCTAAAGAAATTATTTCAATTGAACCGTCATCATTGATATATACAAATTGATTATACCAAGAATCTTTTGGTAATTTTGAATCTTTAAAGTATCCAGAACTTGAATAATTTGGATATTTTTCTACATCTGGATTTTTAACTAATGCTTCAAGACCCTCTTCAGTTGATGGGTATACACTATTGTTTATTTTAAACATATCAAGGGCACCATTATAAATACTTTTCATTTGCACACATACTAAATTTCTTTTAGCTTCCTCGCCCTTACCAGTTAGACTTGGCATAACCATTGCGGCTAATAGACCTAAAATGACAATCACAATCATTAACTCTATAAGAGTGAATGCTTTTCTTGAAGTATTTTTCATATATATACCTTAGTAAGATTTTAATTATATATTATAGTCAAAAAATGTTACTTTAAGGTCACATACTGTAATTATTTAGTTATTAAGAAAAATAAAACAATAAAAGAGTGGCAAGTAAGACTGTTACGGATTGTAGCTGACACGGAATTTTAAATGCCCTCCTAAAAACCATATATTTTGCTTTATTCAATTGTAAATGATTTCAAGGCCATTGCTAATTCTCTTTTATCACCATTATTAGGCTTGTGTGGATTTGAATATCCAAATTTTATTGTATTTAATGCATTTAGTTTTAATATATTTGGGTCAAATTTCACTTCTGATTTATATATTGATAGTACCTCAGTTGATATATAGTTATTATTTATGTAAATTTTAATCTTTTGTTCACCTAAAGATATAGTATCTAAGATAAATGTGCCATTATAATTTTTCTCCTCTAGTTTAATTGACAATAATGAATTATTTCCTATTGACCAAATATAATTTTTTTCAAGATGAGACCAACCTTTTTCATAAATAATTTTTCTAGAATTAAAAATAGTTGGTTCTTTTCTATTATGAAATTCTTTTAATCTTTCTTCTTGTCTATGTTTGTCATGTAAAAACTGTGGATATCTCCAGTCAAATAAATATTCTGGATATTCATCAATATTTGGATTGCTAGACCATATTTTAGTATATTTATTAAATAAACCTTGATAAGTATTTATATAAACTGATAAAATTACTGAAGATATTAAAAATATTAGGTTTAATTTGTATCTTAAAGAATTTTTATCTTTAGTAATCTCATATAATAGAATTAAAAATAATATATAAATTGGGATTAATACATCAACCATAAATCTTGGCCCAAATGATGCCCCAGCCCACCAATGAGGAAACTTAGATATAACTATTAGGTGAAGTATAATCCAAGTTAAAAAGAATAATAAAGTTTTATTTTTCTTTAAAATGATATAAAACTTATCAATGTTAAATAAAAATAAAAGTAAAAATGGTGAGTATATAAATAAACCTCTTGATGGACTAAATAGATTCCCATATAATGCTAAGTAAAAAGTATTACTATCTAACCTTTTAGGCATATAATAATCAGGTAATAATTGCTTGTATTCATAGATAGAAAACAGTACAAATACACCTAATAAGGCACTAACAACTAATGCAGTTTTCATAGCAATTGCTCTTTTATGATTAAAGAATAAAAATAAAACTATAAAAATGCTTAAAAGTGACATCGTTGGTCTAGTTAGATAAGCTAAAAATAAAACTAAACCTAGTATAAACCATGTCTCTTTATTTTTATCTTTTATGATGTAGAGGGTTAAGTAAATAGCTATTGCAGAATATAGTGTGGCAAAATTCTGAGACCATAATCCTGTCCCCAATGTACTTGATAAAGAGGTAGATAACCAAAATACAAAAGCTAAATATACACTAATATTACTACTAAAATAAAAAGCTGCTATTTTAAAAAGAAATAAAAATATCAAAGCAGAAATAATTCCAGCAATAATTTTTTGAACTTTTGCATCATCATCTTTATCATTCATATTTAAAGAAAATATTTTTGTCGCAATAAATACAAAAGGAATACTTGATACAGATGAACCTAGTGGGAAATAATAATAATAATTTTCATTCTTTTTACATATTTGATAAAAATATCGTTTAGATGTTAGATTATAATTATCTAATTTTATAGTCTTATGCTCAATTATACTTTGAGATGTTAGTAATGTACCCAATGAATCACTGTCTACTGTATCGTTTTTACTAACTATAACAATTGTAAATATTATGAGAGCAAAAAAAAATAATAACTTTCTGTAATTCAAAATATAGCCTTCTTTTTACATGAAATATCTAAAAAGGCATATTCAAACTACAACAAACCAATTATGTTGTTTGTATAATATAATAAATATTATAATGAACACCTAAAATCAAGCCAGTCTCTAAAGAAGAGATTATTATAATTCGAAATAAATATAAAAAAGATGTTAGTTATTTAAAAAGTTTTAATATATTGTGTGTGAAATCAGTTAATAAGAAGCACTTCTCTCCAGATACCTGCGGCACATAATAAAGCAAGGTGTGCTGCTGTATTCCTACCCTGACACAGTATCTTGAACTACCATTGCACAGGTCTAAAGAGAAGAACTGGAAGTATATCTAAAAAAGTTTAAATTACAAAGAAATTAATTATTTTATTGTTTTAATTGCTGAATTTATAACTTCAAAATATTCAAGATAATTAAAAGTTTCATTTTTACCTATAGCAGATAATTCCATCTCTTTTGCCATCTCATAAATTGCATCAAACTTAAGATTAGCTGCACTTCCTTTTATAGAATGAGAAAATAACTTTATATTATCAAAATCTTTTGATTCAATTGATGTTTTTAGATTTGACATAATAGAACTAGACTCATCAACAAAACTTCCAATAAGCATAGGCATATGTTTTACTTTTAATCCTATTTTATTTGCCATATCTTCNTAWTNTRTWYTAGAATAATCTGCATTTAGTATCAGCATAAAAATTTCCTATTTTTTTGTATAATTGTATCATATAAAAATATATACGTAATAAAAGGTTTTTTTTAATGATATATATCCATACAGCCTTAAAATCTGAAGCTCAGGCAATTGTAGATAAATATAAACTAATAAAAAATAAAATAAATAAATTTACAATATTTACAAATGAGAATATTGTGCTAATAATTAGTGGTATTGGTGTATCAAATGCTAAAGAAGCTACAAATAAACTGATGAATTATTTTAATATAAATGAAAATGATATTATTTTAAATATTGGTATCTGTGCAGCAGACGATATATATAAGGTTGGTGAGTTAATAGAGATAAGTTCTATATCGTATTATAATAAAACTATACAAGTTAATGAATTTAATAAAAAACATATAGTATGTTTAGATACACAATGTGCTAATAATAAGTATGAAATAGTTGATATGGAATCTTATGGTTTTTGTGAAGCAGCAAAAAATCTTAAAAATATTAGAATCTATAAGGTAGTTAGTGATAACTTTGAACCAAATATAGTTACGAAAATAAATACAAAAATACTAATATTTGATGTTATAGAAGATATTATAAAAAATACACTGGAGAATCAATGAAAAAAGTTGTTATAACTGGGGCTAGTAGTGGAATTGGTAAGACTATTGCGCTTAGACTATTAAACTTAGATTATGAAGTTATTGGAGTTAGTAGATATATCAATGGGAATACATTTTCTTCAAAAAACTTCAGTTTTATAAAAACTGACTTATCTAATGAAAAAGATACCCTAGAACTTTGTGAAAAACTAAAAAAAATAGATATTTATATACTTATAAACTGTGCTGGATTTGGTAAATTTGAACCACATGAAGAACTAAGTTATAAAACTATTATGGATATGACATTTTTAAATTTAACATCAGCTATGCTTTTGAGTTCAGCTAGCCTAAGGAGTCTGAAACGAAATGATGGTTACCTTATAAATATTAATTCTATTGAAGCTCTGCGTGCTAGTAAATTTGCTGCTGTATATAGTGCTACTAAGGCTGGATTAAAAGCCTTTGGAGATTGCATTTTTGAGGAAAATAGAAAAACAAAACTTAGCGTAACAAATATAAATCCAGATATGACTGAAACAAATTTTTACAAAAACCTAAGATTTGATGTATCATCAAAAGAGGATGAGAAACTATTAGCATCAGATATAGCAGAAGCAGTTGAGCATATATTAAAAATTAGAAAAGGAGCAGTTATAAGCGAGTATACTATAAGAAGTACTTCTTTTGGTATACTCAAGAAAAAGTTATGATTTTATTTCGAATGAATGTTTAGGTTTATTTTGTGTTGAGTGTATAAATGAAAGGTTTTTTTTAATTTTTAACATTGATTCGGATGTCTCATCTTTTAAAATATGCATCATGTCCGTTGCTTCATTTAAAAGAAATAATGCCTCTTGAGCCTCATTTATACTTTTGGGATTTGGTATATCCTCTAAAAGTTTTTCTAACTTATCTGCATCTTTTTCTATAATAGCTATTTTTAATTTATTTAGCCACATTGGTTGTATCTCTCCATGCTTCTAAGAGACCTTTAAAAACCTTACTAACCTCATCTAACTTATCAAAGTTACTAAAGGCACTAGCTGATGCTAAAAGTTGTATCTCATAATTATATAAACCTTGAAGGTACTCAGTAATCTTGCCTTGTTTTTTGTCTAAAATAGAAATCAATTCTGTAATAATAGCTATTGAACGATTAATCCAATAAACTCTTTTTTCAACATTACAATCTTTAATAGCTTTTTTTGCCTGGGCATTAAAACGAAGTACCCCTTCATATAACATCTCTATTAATTTTGCTGGAGATTCAACTCCAACATTATTTTGTGTATAAATATTATATGCAGTATTTCCATCCATTTTAAATCCTTTGTTCTCATAATTATTAATTTCTTTCATAATAATATATCGACAAATTGAGAATTGTTTTAAGATATTGTAGCCAAAGTTTTGCTATTTAATTATACTTATTTGAGCTATTAATTATCTGCGTGAATAAAGATGAGGAGTTATTTAATCTCGCTATTATTGCATCATAAGATGCATATCGTTTTTTAAGTATCTCGTACCTAGAATCTAATCTCTGCGTAGCTGTAGTTTTTCTATCTTCTAGTGAACTTATATTATCTGTAAACGATGTCTTAAGCTGATCTAGAGTTGCATTAAATTTAGTATATGATTCTATACTTGTTGAGAACTGTGTAAATGCACCAGTTAGGGTAGTTGTAGTTAAATCAGCATTAGTAAATGTACCACCAGCTAAAAAAGCTTCAACATTATCTGGATTTTTATCTAATGCAGCTTCAAATATAGTCTTATCCAGACTCATAACCCCATCCTTATCTACATCAAATCCATAATCAAGTAAACTTCCAACACCACCTCCAACTGTAGTTACTAAATCTTGTATCTCTGATTTTAAACTCTTAATAGTGCTTTCACCAGAGAAAATACCCCTTACAGAAGAATCAACACTTATTTTTGTAACCTTGTTTAATTCAGAAATTGCTGAATTATATTTAGATACAAAACTATCCATCTTATCTAAGATGCCTTGGCGATTTTGGGCTATGCTAACTTCAGATGAACCAGTCTCTTTTAAGTCGATTGTTAAACCTGTAATTAAGTCTGTAACTGTATTACTTTGTCTAGTGACTGCTTGACCATTAAAAGTAAAACTTGCATTTGCAGCTGTTTGAATAGCAGTCAAACCACTTGTTAATTGTGTACCGTTAAGACCAGCACTATTATCAGTGATAGTGATATTTTGAGATGAACCAGTATTAGCTGAGTTTATAAAAAGTCTAAAATCTCCAGTATTTAGTTGAACTATAGTAGCATTAACATCAGTACCAGCTGTGTCATTAATAAGTGTTTTAAAATCTTTTAAAGTAGTAGTTGCATCATAGTTAATTGTATAATCAGTACCATTTACATTTAGATTTACACTACCAGCTCCACTAGCGATTAAAGATGTATCAGCACTAAAAGAACCTGATTGCTCAATCTGTTTAGTAGCTAAACTATTTACAGTTAAATTAAAATCTTGAATATCTGTACCAGCTGTAGCAGTTATCTCTACAGAAGTTCCAGTTATAGTTGCACTTCTTTCATTGTAAAGACCCTTACTTTTAATCTCATTAATACTATCTATGAAGTTAGTCATACTAGCATCTACTACAGCTAAAGCATCTTTTTTGTCATTTTCATTTGCTAAAGAAAGATCTATTGGAGTAATCTGAGCTGCTTCATCAGCCTTTCGTAATTGATCTAATACATCCTGTGTTAAAATTCCCGATCCTGCACCTAACGAAGACACTGCCATAATAAATCCTTTTTTTATACTCATCTAAAATTAAAATCGACATATTATATTATTTATTTAGTAAATAGACAATGTAATATGGTACTATTTTTGCTTGTTTACATAAAATATACATCAGGAATCCATAATGCTAAATGGAAAGAACATACTAATTACTGGTGGTACTGGTAGTTTCGGGAAACAATTTGTTCGTACAATTTTAAAAAATTACAAGCCAAATAAAATTATAATTTATTCAAGAGATGAGTTAAAACAATTTGAAATGGCTCAAAAATTCAATCATGAATGTATGAGATACTTTATTGGTGATGTAAGAGACTTGCCAAGACTTCAAAAAGCCATGAATGGTGTAGATATAGTTGTACATGCAGCTGCACTAAAACACGTACCTATTGCTGAGTATAACCCTATGGAATGCATAAAAACAAATGTAATGGGCGCTCAAAATGTCATAGATGCCTGCATAGCAAATAATGTAAGTCATACTATTGCTCTTTCAACTGATAAAGCTGCTTCACCAGCTAACCTATATGGTGCTTCCAAGCTAGTATCTGATAAACTTTTTGTAGCAGCTAACAACTTAACTGGTACACATGAAATAAAATTTTCCGTTGTAAGGTACGGTAATGTTTTAGGTTCACGAGGTTCTGTAATTCCATTTTTTAAAAAAATGATAGCCGAGGGGGCTACATCCCTTCCAATAACTGATCCAAATATGACAAGATTTTGGATTACCTTACAAGAGGGTGTGAAGTTTGTTCTTAAAAATTTTAAACGTATGCAAGGTGGTGAAATTTTTGTACCAAAAATAGCATCTATGAAAATATCCGAATTAGCAAAAGCTATAGCTCCAGATATGCAACAAAATATAATTGGTATTAGACCTGGAGAAAAACTACATGAACTTATGTGTCCAGTTGATGATTCTCATATTACCTTAGAATTTCATGACCATTTTGTTATAAAACCAAGCATTACCTTCTCAACACCTATAAACTTTTCAGTAAATAATATAGGGGAACAAGGCAAAAGTGTAGAAGCTGGTTTTGAATACAATTCAAAGCATAATACAATGTGGTTATCACATGAAGATTTATTAAAAAAACTTCAAGATACGAAAAATGAAGAAAAATAAATGTTGCCTTATTCAACTCAACTCATTGATGAAGATGATATAAACTCAGTAGTTGAAGTATTAAAGAGTAACTTTATAACTCAGGGACAAAAAGTAAAAGAGTTTGAAGATGAATTATGTAAATATACATCTGCAAAATTCGCAATAACTTTTAACTCAGCTACCTCAGCATTATCAGCAGCTTACAAAGTTTGTGGGCTTAGTGCTGGGGATGAAGTTATAACAAGTCCTATAAGTTTTGTAGCTACTTCAAACATGTTAGTTGAACTTGGAGTTAAACCTGTCTGGTGTGATACTAAGCTTGATGGAAATATTGAAGAARGACAGATTGAAAAACTAATTACTTCTAAAACCAAGGCTATAGTACCAATTCATTTCGCTGGAAAACCAGTTGAATTAAAAAAGATTAAAGATATAGCTAACAAACATAATTTACTTGTTATTGAAGATGCTGCCCATGCCTTAGGTTCAAGTATAGATGGACAAAAGATAGGTTCATTTTCTGATATGTGTATATTTAGTTTCCATGCGATTAAACCAATAACTACTGGTGAGGGTGGAGCTGTGCTTACAGATAATGAAGAGTTTGCAAATAAACTTAAACTCTTTCGTTCACATGGTATAATTAAAAAAGATTATTGGAATTCTGACATGATTTCAATGGGTWTTAACTTTAGACTAACAGAAATTGCAGCAGCACTTGGTATATCACAACTCAAAAAACTTGATATCTTTATAAAAAAACGAAATGAAATAGCATCTTATTATGATGAAAGATTTAAAAATGAAAACTTATTTTTCACAACTAAAATATCAGCTAATATTATAAGTTCTAGACACTTATACCCAATTATATTAGCACCAGAGTTACAATGTCCAAAAGAAGATATTTTTCAAGCTCTTTTAGATAAGGGAATTGGGGTACAGGTACATTATAAACCAATTTATCAAAATAGTTTTTACAAAAAAAAGTTTGGTGACTTTTTTTTACCTGTAGCAAATGACTTTTATAAATCTGAACTTTCAATACCATGTCATCAAAAAATGAATTTAGATGATGCAGAATTTGTAGCAGATACACTACTAGGGATACTAAAAGAGTATAACTACAGAGATTGTAGTTTCTAATGAAAACTATAGCAATTATTCCTGCTAGGGGTGGAAGCAAGAGGATATATAAAAAAAATATAAAACACTTTTTTAACAAACCACTTATATCATATTCTATTAAGATAGCTATAGAATCTAAGCTTTTTGATAAGGTTATAGTATCAACTGATGATAAGGAGATAGCAGATATTGCTAAATCATATGGTGCAGATGTACCATTTATCCGTCCTAAAGAACTAAGTGATGATTATACTAATACAGCTGATGTATCATCTCATGCTATAGATTTTTTTAAAAAAAATGGTATTATATTTGATTATGCATGTACAATCTATGCTACTGCGCCTATGCTTCAAGTAAAATACTTAAAAGATGGTTTAAAAAAACTACAAGATTCTGATGCTGTGCATTCATTTTCCGCTACAACTATGCCTTTTCCAATTCAAAGAACATTTAAGTTAAACAAAGATGGAAGATGTGAGATGTTTACACCTGAGTTTTATAAGTATAGAAGCCAAGATTTAATTGAGGCTTACCAAGATGCTGGTCAATTTTACTGGTCTAAACTTTCCCTACATACAAATGAGAATATGTTTTCCAAAGATAGTATAGCTATAATATTGCCTAGGTACTTAGTGCAAGATATTGATACTTTAGAGGACTGGGAGAGGGCTGAACTTATGTATGAAGTTATGATAAAAAAGATTAAAAATGCCAAAGTATAATATAATTTTCAGAGCTGATAGCTCTTTTAAAATAGGAATTGGACATATCAAAAGAGACCTAGTCCTAGCCTCTTTTTTTTCTAAATCTAAAATTACTTTTGCTTGCTTAAACTTAGATGGAAATATAAATCATGAGATAGTAGAGGCTGCTTATAGTGTAGATATTTTAAAATCAAATACAAAAGAAGAACTTTGCAGACTAATAAAACATTTAGAAGCTGACCTGCTAATAATAGACCATTATGATATTGACTATGATTTTGAGACTTATATCAAAGAAAATACAAAAACAACTATACTTTGTTTTGATGATACATATCAAAAACATAATTGTGACATTCTTTTAAATCATAATATATATGCAAATGAAAAAAAATATAAAAATTTAGTGCCAAAAGAGACTATACTTTTATGTGGTAATAAACATACTCTTTTAAGAGAAGAATTTTATAATGAATTAAACAAAACAAAACAAAAGCTAGATAATAAGTATAAAACAATTTTTTTAGCTATGGGTGGGTCTGATCATAGCAATATAAATATAAAAATATTAAAGACACTAAAGAACTTTAAAAATATTAAAGTAAATCTAGTAACAAACTCTTCAAACAAAAATCTGCAAACTTTAAAACAATATAGCAATAATAAAAAATGGATTAACTTACATATAAACTCTAATAAAATTGCACAAATCATGAGACAAAGTGACTTTGCTATAGTAAGCCCTAGTCTTAGCGCTAATGAAGTATATTTTATGGGTTTAGATTTTATTGCTATTCAAACAGCCAAAAATCAGTCTTATATGTACAGATATTTAAAAAAGAAAAAATTCTTAGTTATGAAGTCATTTAAACAAAAAGACTTAAATAATTATATACATAAGATGTTAACAAGACTAAACTATGCTTAGAGAAGTAAAAGTAGATGATATGGAATTTTTATATCAGCTTGCAAACGATTTCGATGTTAGAAAAAACTCTCTTAATCAAACTAAGATTGAATTCCAGAAGCATAAGCAATGGTTTTTTAACAAACTTATTGAGATAAAAGAACTTAAATCAAAAATATTTATTTATGAATTAGACAAAAAAAAAATTGGACAAATTAGATTAGATAAAAAAGGGATTTTTTTTATTATTGATATATCTATAATAAAAAATTATAGGGGTAAAGGCTTATCTAAAATTATGCTTTTAGATTTACTTAAAAAAGTAAAAAATATAAGTATATTAGCTTATATTAAAAATTCTAATATAGCATCACAATGTTTATTTTCATCTACTGGATTTAAGAAAGTAAAAGCCTGTAGAGATATCTCTTTTTATAAGGTAAGGACATGATACTTATAGCTAGCACTAAAGAATATAATATAAAAAATTATGCCAGATATATAAAACCTATATATGATTCAAAACTAATAACAAATAAAGATGAATTAAATATACAATATATAAAAAAACTAAATCCATCTTTTATATTTTTTCCACACTGGTCATGGATAATCCCAAGTGAAATTTATGAAAATTATGAATGTGTAATATTTCATATGACTGATCTACCTTTTGGAAGGGGTGGTTCACCATTGCAAAACCTCATTATTATGGGTGAAAAAGAAACCAAAATATCAGCACTTAAGGCTACAAAAGAGCTTGATGCTGGTGAAATTTACCTAAAAGAAGACTTATCCCTTAATGGAAAAGCTTTAGAGATTTATGAAAGAGCATCAAGAATAATTTTTGAAATAATGATAAATAAAATAATAACTAACACTCCAGTAACAAAACCTCAGTTAGGTGATATAGTAAAATTTACAAGAAGGTGCCCAAATCAAAGTAACATTAAAGACTTAGATTCTATAGAAAAAATATATGATTATATACGTATGCTTGATGCTCCTACATATCCACATGCATATCTTGAAACAAAAAATTTCAAAATTGAGTTTAAAGATGCTCAAGTAAAAGCTGATATAATTGAATGCAAAACTACTATCTTTATTAAAGGTTTACAATGAGTAAAAAAATATTAATTGTTTGTGCACATCCTGATGATGAAGTATTGGGATGTGGGGCTACTGTATCTAAACTAGTGCTTGAAGGAAAGACTGTATATACACTTATCTTAAGTGCAGGAAAAACCTCAAGGGATGATGGACAAGATACAGATAAGTTAAGAGATGAGGCAATAAAAGCAAATAAAATTTTAGGTGTAAAAAAAGTATATTTTGCAAACTTTGCAGATAATAGATTTGATAGTGTAGATTTATTAGATATTGTAAAAGAGATTGAAAGTTTGTTAATATTAATTCAACCAGATACTATATTTACCCATCATATTGGGGATATGAATATAGATCATCAAATTACTCATAAGGCTGTTTTAACAGCTACTAGACCGATGCTTGGACAATGTGTAAAAGATATATATAGTTTTGAGGTAGCTTCATCCACCGAATGGAACTCATACTCTCATAAAAGTATATTTATAGCAAATACTTTTGTAGATATTAGCTCTAGTATTAMAACAAAAGTAAAAGCAATGGCTGCTTATAACTCAGAATTAAGAGAGTATCCACATCCTAGAAGCTTAAAGTTTATAAAAGAGATGGCTTCATATAATGGAGTTAGAGTTGGTTTGAAGTTTTGTGAAAATTTTAAACTTATTCGTTCAGTAGATAAAGAGTTTTAATTGCAAATAGATAATTTTAAAATCAATCAAGGTAAAACATTTATAATCGCGGAAGTATCAGCTAACCATAATCAAAATTATGAAATAGCTAAAGAGATGATAAAGGCTGCAAAAGATGCTGGGGCTGATGCTGTAAAACTTCAAACATATACAGCAGATACAATGACTCTAGATGTAGATAATGAATATTTTACAATAAAGCAAGATACTATATGGGATGGAAGAAATCTTTATGACTTATATAAAGAGGCATACACACCTTGGGAGTGGCAACCAAAACTTAAAAACTATGCAGATGAAATTGGAATTATTTTATTCTCTACACCCTTTGATAAAACATCGGTAGATTTTTTAGAGAATATGAACGTATCTGCGTATAAGATTGCATCCTTTGAAATAACAGATTTACCATTAATAAAATATGTAGCTCAAAAACAAAAACCAATTATTATTTCAACTGGTATAGCCTCATTAGAAGATATACAGGAGGCTATAAAGGTTTGTAAGATGCAAGGGAACGAGGATATTATTTTACTAAAATGTACCTCAGCATATCCAGCTCAACTTGAGGATGCCAACCTTCTAACTATAAATGATTTAAAAGAAAAATTCAAGCTAGATATAGGTTTTTCAGACCACACCTTAGGTATAACTGCGCCCATAACTGCCGTAGCCCTTGGTGCCTGCGTGATAGAGAAACATTTTATTTTAGATAAATCTATGGGTGGGCTTGATAGTGAGTTTTCACTTGATATAAATGAATTTAAAGAGATGGTAAAAGCTGTAAGGGATACTGAAAAACTATTAGGTAAGATATCTTATGAGATGACAGAAAAAAAATTAAAATCTAGGGAGTTTTCAAGAAGTCTTTTTATAGCTAAAGATATAAAAAAAGGTGAGATTTTTACAGAAAAAAATGTACGTATAGTTCGTCCAGCCTTTGGACTTGCCCCTAAGTATATAGATAAAGTTTTAGGTAAAACTGCCGATAAGGATTATATAAAAGGTACGCCCCTAAAATCTTTACCAAATGAGGAATAATTTATGAAATATTGCAGTAAATGTGTAATGCCAGATACAAAACCAGAACTAACATTTGATGAGCATGGTGTATGTAATGCCTGTAGGGCACATGAACGTAAAGTAGATGATATAGACTGGGCATTAAGAGAAAAAGAATTTTTTGATATTGTAAAAGCTAACCATAAAAGTAACGGATATGATATTTTAATTCCAGTTAGTGGTGGTAAGGATTCAACCTATCAAGTTGTCAAAACCTTAGAATTAGGTCTTAAACCTCTTTGTGTATGTTTTGAACCTACAATTCCAACTAAACTTGGAAAAATAAACTTAGATAACCTTCAAAACCTAGGTGTTGATTTAATACTTGTTAAAAAAGACCCAAAAGTATATAAAAGTATGGTTATCGAAGGCTTTAAAACCTTAGGTGATAATGAGTGGCCTGACCATCTAGGTATCTTTACAGTACCAGCTCATTTTGCCGTCAAATTTAATATACCACTTCTTTTATGGGGTGAAAATTCACAATTTGAATATGGTGGCCCAGCTGCATCACAAGATRACAAACATTTAAATAGAAGATGGTTAGAGGAGTTTGGCGGTTTGTTAGGTTATAGGGTTGAAGATATGATTGGCATAAACGGCATTACTCAAAAAGACCTATACCTATATACATACCCTAGTGATGAAGAGATCCAAAAGGTTGGAGTGACTGGTATCTTTTTGGGTTATTATTTTGCCTGGGATACAAGGAGACAAACAAATGTATCTATAGAGCATGGATTTGAAGTAGCAAGTCGCCATAACGAAACTACATATACAAACTTTGAAAACTTAGATTGTCATTCTATGACTATACATGATTATTTAAAATATGTAAAATATGGATTTGGCAGGGCAACTGACCATGCCTGTTTAGATATTAGGAACAAAGATATAGTTAGAGCTTCTGGCGTAAGACTAGCTAACCGATATGATGGTAAGTATCCACACGAAGCTGTAAAAGAGTTTTGTAAATATACAGATATGAGTAAAAAAGAATTTGATGATACTGTAGATACATTTACAAATAGAAAAATTTTCTCTCAAAAAGAAGATGGTAATTTTTTAAGAGATATTGATGGCTCATTAGTAAAAAACAGTGAGTATGTATTAGTTTAATGATAGCTATAATTGATTATGGCATGGGTAATTCTAGCTCTGTAAAAAAAGCCTTAGACTTTTTAAATATAAAATCTAAAATTACAAGTTCTATAAAAACTATAAAACTTGCTGATAAAATATTACTGCCTGGAGTTGGAGCTTATACTGATGCTATAGATGCCTTGCATAATCTTAATATATTTGATGAACTTAAAGAGAAAGTATTAATAAATAAAAGCCCAATATTAGGTATATGTCTAGGTATGCAACTTCTTGCTAACTCATCAGAGGAGAGTGAAGATAAAAAAGGGCTTTCTTTTATAGATACTAAATGTAAAAAATTTACCTGCGACTTAAAGATACCCCATGTTGGCTGGAATGATATAGATATACTAAAAACAGATTCCCCTCTTTTTAAAAACATACCAAATCATAGTGATTTTTATTTTGCACATTCATATCATTTTGATACTAATATAAACGAAAAAACTACTGTAGTTGACTATGGATACAAGTTTACCTCCTCTTACGAAAAAGATAATATATTTGGTCTTCAATTTCATCCTGAAAAAAGTCAAAAATATGGACTTGAAATTTTAAAAAATTTTGGTAATCTTTAGATGCTAAAACATAGAGTAATACCCTGTGTATTGTTAAAAGACTGGCAACTTACAAAAAGTGTACAGTTTAAAGAATTTCGTACTATTGGTCACCCAAAGGTCACATCAAAGATTTATAACAAACGAAATGTAGATGAGTTAATAGTTTTAGATATTGATGCAAGTACCAATAAAAGTGGAATTAATTTTGAGATTTTAGCTGATATTGCAAATGAGTGTTTTATGCCCTTAACTATTGGCGGTGGAATAAAATCACTAAATGATATTAACAAACTATTAGCTATAGGTGCTGATAAAATTTCACTAAATACTATAGCTTTAAAAAATCCAGACTTTATAAAAGAATCAAGTTCAAAATTTGGCTCACAATGCATAATTATTAGTGTAGATGTTATGAAAAAAAATGGGGTTTATACAGTTTTTAATAAAAACTTAGGATTCTGCGAGAATTTATCTCTTATAGAATGGATAAAGACATGTGAGAGGCTTGGGGCTGGGGAATTATTAATAACTAGTGTAGATAATGACGGACTTGAGTGCGGATATGATATAGACTTAATTTCTTTAGTATGCAAAGAGGTTAATATTCCAATTATAGCTAATGGTGGGGCATCTAACCCACAAAATGCCGTAGATGTACTTAAGGCTGGAGCCGATGCAGTAGCTGCAGCATCAATTTTTCACTTTACTAAATATACACCTAATAATATTAAAGAAGCTCTAAAAGAAGCTGGTTTAGCTGTAAGACTATAGGGAATATTTTTTGCTACATATACAAAATAAACTAAAATCTTAGGACTACAATGCAAAATATTGAAGAAGAAGCTATAGATACATACAAAAAAAATCTTATATATTTTGAGAAATCTCAAAAAAACATATATGATAAACTATCTGACTTTGAATCAGCAGTTGAGCTGGGGCATTATAAAATTAACTACGATTTACTTATAAAAGATGACTATTTTGATGTATTAGAGATGTCAAGTTCTAATTATCTTTATGGTTCAGATTCAAATGAATATGCTAACAAAGCATCTAGGTCTATAGATTTTAAAAAAAATACAAATGTATTTGAGTGTTTTAAAAAAATAGATATTAAACACGAAGACTTAAAAAAATATGAACAAGTAGATATTATAAAAAATAACCTAAGCGGTTTTGCACCTATTTTAGACTATATATATACAAATCAGATTCAAAATTCAGATCTAAAAACAATTAATAAGTTTATATTTTTTGGTGTCGGCTTGGGCAGACATATAATAAGTATTGATAAAATAATACATGCTCAAACTTATTTTATTATTGAAGATGATTTAGAACTATTTAAATTATCTTTATTTACTACACCTTATTATGAAATAGCTAAAAACGCTAAACTTATATTTTCAGTTTTTGATTCAAAACAAGAGTTTTATTATCCAGCTACTGAATTTTTAGATACAGATTTTATGCATAATCATTATATAAAATACTTCCATATGCTTAGTCATAGTGAGGAAAAATTAGAACAATTTCATATAAAAACTACATCCTTATCTCATAATCTTTTTTACTATAATGCTATCTTAGAACAATATCTAAGACCAATTACTTACTTAAAAGATGGGTATAATTTTTTAAATCTTTTAAAAAATTATAAGGATTGTGCACTAGAAAATTTACCAGTCTTAATCATAGCACCAGGTCCATCTTTAAAGAAAAATATTGAATGGTTAAGACTAAATCATGATAGATTTATTTTAGTAGCCTTTTCAGCATCCCTAAGTATACTAGAAGATGAGGGTATATCTCCAGATATAGTTACACACTTAGATGGACTTAAAGAGAGTCAAGTTCATTTTGAAAAACTAAAATCTTATGATTTTTTAAAAAATAGCTCTTTTGTAATATCTGCAAGGACTCAGGTAGAGATTATAAAAAAATTAAAAAAAGAAAATATATTCTTATTTGAAAATGGGACTAGTTACAAAGATGATTTTGCTAACTTGTCAGCCCCATGTGTAGGAGCTACATCTTATCTTTTATTTTTATCTTTTGGAGTAAAAAACTTATACCTGCTTGGTTTAGATTTAGCACTTGATTCTATAACAGGGGCTACTCATGCTAATGGACATACATATGCACAGGATTTAAACATAAAAAACTCAAATGTAGATGAGGATACACTTGTATTTAAAGATACAGTTCTTAGAGCTAGTGGAAACTTTCAAAAAACTGTATATACAACTCCAAACTTCTTACTTTCAATAAACTCAATAGATGCTTCATCTATAGGTTTTAAAAAAGATTACCAAAATGTATATAACCTCAATGATGGTGCTGCTTTTAAAAATACTATATCTCAAAGAGCCTCTAATATAAATATGAGTATATTTAACAAAATAGATAAAAAAGTTCTAAAAGAGCAACTTTTGAAAAATTTTACTTCAAACTCTTCAAATAAAGTTACTAAAAATGAATTAATAAAAATTAATAAAAGATTAGATGAAGCTCTAAAAACTAAAAGGACTATCTTAGAGCAGGAAAATTTGACTTTTTTCATATATGAAGATTATTTAAACTCTCTTTTATCACTTATGCAGGAGCTTACCTCTAACAAATCTGGATTTTCTCATGACTTAGCACTTGTATACCAAGAATATTTTAGGTTAATTACTACATTTATTTTTGACTTTTTTAACTCTTTAGAGCTTGAAGATAAGTGTGCACATGCAAATACAATAAACAAACTTTTATGTACACAACTATTAAGAATAGTAGATACTTACATTCAAAAATTAGATAAACAATAAGGATATTTATGCAAGACATTGAACTAAAAGCTATGCAATGTTATGAAAAGAATTTAAAGTATTTTTCTTCCTCACAAGCTGATCTTCTTAAAAAAATACAATTATTTAATATAGCAGAAGCTGATGCTTTAGTGCATACTAAATACGATTTGGAATATAAAGACAATTATTTTGATGTTAAAAATTTACAATATGAACAATATCTATATAATGAAGATTCTATAAAATATGCTTTAGCTGTAGCAGATAAAATAAACTATAATAAAAAGTCTTTTTTATTTAACGCTATACTTGATTATCACCTAACAGATGAACAGATTAAAAAAATACAAGCTAAGACTGAATTAAAACAAAGTTCTATAAAAGATGTATTACCAATTATGCATTATGCTATGAAAACTGCCCCAAAGACAACTACTATGAAAACAATAGATAAGTTTATATTTATTGGTACTGGACTTGGTACACATATTAGTGCTATAGACAAAAAGCTACACTCTAGCGAGTATCTAATTATAGAGGATGATTTAGAATTATTTAAATTATCTCTATTTGTAACTCCATATTATGAAATTGCAAAAGATGCTAACTTGTTTTTTGCAATATCTCAGGGTGAAAATGATTTTACTAAGTCAATGTCTGCATTTTTAGAGGGTTCTTTTTATAATAATAGATATATTAAATATAATCACTTTCCTAATCATTCTGCTAACAAATTAAAGTTAATTCAAAATAACTTAGCATCCCAGACACACCTAACCTTTCCTTATGATGTACAACTAGATAAATACCTACGACCTCTAAAAAGAATTAAAAAAGCTTACAAAACTATAAACTTATCTAAAAAGTTTCCAGATTCTATACTTAGTCATAAACCTATATTAATCCTAGCTGCTGGTCCATCTATGAAAAAAAATATAAACTGGATTAAAAAGAATAAAGATAAATATATAATTATAGCTGTAGCCTCTGTACTTAAGAGCTTGTATGATAATGATATTAAACCAGATATCGTTACTCATATTGACGGTATAGTTTCTAAGGGCAATAGCTGTATGGTTCATTATCAAGGGTTTAATGTAGATGAATTTTTAAAAGATACTATGTTTATACTTGGCCCACATGCACCTGATGAACTATTAGATATCTTAAATAAAGAGCATGTCTTTTTCTTTGAAAGTTTTACCTTTTATCATGAAAATTTCGGTTCCCTATCATCACCATGCATAGGTTCAACATCATCATTATTGGCCTTATGGCTAAATGCAAAAGAGATTTACCTGCTTGGTCTAGATTTAGCCTTAGATCAAGAAACAGGTGAGACACACTCTGCTGATCATGAATATAATGAAAAACATGATTTAGAAAATTCCCAAGAGATAAACTATACAATTTCATTAAGAAATAATTTAATCCCAATCAAGGGTAATTTTAGAACAACTGTATACTCAACACCCCTACTCCATTTATCAGTTCAATCTTTATTTCATAATATACCATCCATAAAAGACGATACACAAACTATGTACAACCTTAATGATGGTGCATTTTTTAAAGATACTATACCCTTAGATATAAAAAAGATAAAAGATAAAAGTTATACAATTATAGATAAGCACTTATTAACTAAGGACTTATATGAGATATTACAAAATAACTCAAGAATCAAGCTTAGTAAAAATGATTTAGAATCATTAAAAAGAAGACAAGCTATGGCAAAAAAAGCTAAAAAAGGTTTTGAGGAGTATGCATCTAAAGAGTTTACAAACCAAAACCAATACCTATATGATATGTTAGGCATAGTATCTGATACACTTAAACTCCAAGGCAGAGAGGGTAATAATCTAGCATTAGTATGTTCATCTTATTTTCAATATACTATGCCATATATAATGGATGTGACTAATACTAAAGAAGTTACTAAAATAATGAAACATCTAAAAAAAATGGATGAAATGTTTATAAATGGTGTCAATAATATTTTAAACTTGTATATTAAAGAGATTGATGATTTTTTTAAAGATTTTTAATATTTAAAAAATAAAAGGAATTTGAATAAAATGAAAGTYTTATTAATTACTTATGATAATAAATCGCATGTTCAAGATTTCCCAATTGGAACAGCTTATATAGCGGCAACTTTACTAAAATATGGGCACGATGTAGAAATTTATGCTCAAGATATTCACCACTATCCAGAATCTCATTTAGTTAACTTTTTAGATGAAAATAAATTTGACGTAGTTGGACTTAGTTTTATAGGTGGTTATTATGAATATGCTAAAGCAAGCTTAATATCTGAAGCTATAAATTCTTCAAAACAAAGACCATATTATATGATTGGTGGATTTGGTCCAAGCCCTGAACCAAAATACTTTTTAAAAAAACTTCAGGCTGACGCTGTAATTTTAGGTGAAGGTGAAGAAACAATAATTGACTTATTAAATCAATTAGCTAATGGAAAAAATTTTAAAGAGGTAAAAGGCATAGCCTTTCGTGATGGAGATAAATTTATAGTAAATGAGAGAAGATCACTTATTGAAGATATAGATACTATCCCTATGCCAGCATATCATCTTTTTAATATTGAACATTATAGGCTTATTCGTATGCCAAACTGTGAACGAGCTGATTTTGTTATGCCTATGCNYTAKTNSCARAKRCTGTACATTTACATGTAATTTTTGTTACCGCATGGATAAAGGTTTCCGTGGCAGAAGTAATGAAGCTATTATAAAAGAGATGAAATACCTCAAAGATAACTACAATATTAACTATATATGTTTTTATGATGAACTATTAATGTCATCTATTAGTAGGACGATGAGTCTTTCACAGGCGATATTAGATGCTAATTTAGATGTCAAATGGAACTGTAATGGAAGATTAAATTATGCTAAAGCAAAAGTTTTAAAACTTATGAAACAGTCTGGATGTATATGGATAAATTACGGGATAGAATCTTTTGATGATAAAGTCCTTAAAAATATGGATAAAGTTCTAACAACTAAACAAATTGAAGAGGGAATTATAGAGACTCTAAAATGTGGTATTAGCCCTGGTTTTAACATTATATTTGGGAATATAGGTGAGACTAGGGAGGTACTTATGAAAGGTGTTGACTTTTTACTAAGGTATGATGATGGCGCTCAAATTCGTACAATTAGACCAGTTACCCCTTATCCTGGTTCCCCATTATATCATTTAGCCTTAGAAAAAGGTTTATTAAAGGGTATAAAAGATTTTTATGAAGTAAAACATACAAATTCAGATCTTTTAACATGTAATTTTACTGATTTAAGTGATAAAGAGTTTTATCAGGCACTTATGGATGCAAATGAAATTTTATTGGATAATTATCAAGATAGGGTAAAAAGAAATACAAAAAAGCAATTAGAAAATTTATATATCAAACATGATGTATCTTTTAGAGGTTTTAGACAGACCTAAAAGATACATACGGAGCTTAGAATTTTAATTCATCTACTGAAGTAAACGAAGCACGTTTTGTTGAACTGCATTAGCCTGACTCATAGCATATGAGCCCGACTGAGCTAAAATATTATATTTAGCAAAGTTAGCACTTTCAGCTGCAAAGTCCACATCACGAATTTGTGATTCAGCTGCTGCTACATTTACCTCAGTTACAGAAATATTACGAACTGTAGATTCTAGTTTATTCTGAGCTGCACCAAGGGTAGCACGCATAGCATCAATAGCTGTAATTGCGTCTTCCATTGCCGAAATTGTTTCTTCAGCTGCTGTTTGTGTATTTACAGAACTTGACCCTGATACTAATACAGTTAAATCTGCATCACCAATATTTAAAGTCTGTGTCTCATTAGAATATGCACCAGTATGAAATACAAAGGTACCAGAATTATAAGACCCATCAAGAATCTTTAAACCATTAAATTTTGTAGTACCAGCAATATCGCTAGCCTCTTCTAATAATGCATTAACTTCTAATTTAATATAAGATCTTGAACCAGAATCTTGAGTATCATTTGATGCTTGAATAGCTAATACACGAATTCTTTTCATAATATTTCCGTATTCCTCCATAGCTCCATCTGCTGTCTGAATAAGACCAATACCATCATTTGAGTTACGAATTGCTTGACCAAGACCCTGAGACTGTGCTGAGAGTTTATTTGCAATTGAAAGACCAGCTGCATCATCGGCAGCCTTATTTATCCTAAGACCAGAACTAAGTGAATTTAGACTTTTATCTAAATTTACATTATTCATTGTAGAATTTCTAAGAGAGTTCATAGCAGCTATGTTAGTGTTAATTCTAAAACCCATAATAAATCCTTTTTTGATTATTTTATAGGTTAAAKCAAAGAATGTTCCAATATTAAATATTATTTAAAAACAGCTCCAAGAATATTTTTATATATACTAAGAATAATTATTGTAGCAGTCGTAATACGTTTTGTTGAATAGAATTCGTTTGACTAAGTGCATATGATCCAGACTGAGCTAAAATATTGAATTTTGCAAAGTTAGAACTTTCAGCTGCATAGTCTAAATCACGAATTTGTGATTCAGCTGCTGATACATTTAGCTTAGTTATAGATATATTTCTTATAGTTGATGCTAATTTATTTTGTGCAACACCTAAGCTTGCACGTAAACTATCAACAGCCTTAATAGCATCATCCATCTCTGATATAGTTGTTTCAGCACTAACTTGACTACCAACACTTAAGCCACCAGATACTAAAGTAGAATAAGAGCTAGAAATATTAACAGTTTGTGTCTCAGTAGAATATGCACCAGTATGAAATACAAAAGCTCCATTATTTACACTCTCATCAAGAACTTTAATACCATTAAATTTAGTAGTATCAACTATATCACTAGCTTCTTGCAGAAGAGCTGTAATTTCTTGAGAGATATATGTACGTGAATCAATATCTTGAGAATCATTTGATGCTTGGATAGCTAATACTCTAACTCTTGATAAAATTTTTCCAAATTCTTGCATAGCTCCATCAGCTGTTTGAAGAAGAGCTATACCATCATTTGAATTACGAATTGCTTGACCCAATGCCTGTGGCTGTACTGATAATTTATTTGCGATTGAGAGACCAGATGCATCATCAGCTGCTTTGTTTATACGTAGACCTGAACTTAAACTATTTAGACTTTTATCTAATTTTATATTATTCATAGTGGAATTTCTAAGAGAGTTCATAGCAGCTATATTAGTGTTAATTCTAAAATTCAAAATAATCCCTATATAAAATTAGCAAAAAGCCAAAGAAATAAATCTTTAACTTTTAACTTATTATTGAAGCAGTCTTAAAACATTTTGCTGAACTGCATTAGCCTGACTCATAGCGTATGAGCCTGACTGAGCTAAAATATTATATTTAGCAAAGTTAGCACTCTCAGCTGCAAAATCCACATCACGTATTTGTGATTCAGCTGCTGAAATATTTACCTGAGTTACAGATATATTTCTAACAGTAGATTCTAGTTTATTTTGTGCAGCACCTAAGGTAGCACGTTTAGCATCTATAGCTTTAATAGCTGTATCCATAGTAGCTATTGCTGTCTCAGCTGTAGCTTGACCTGACACAGTAATTGTACCAGCTGTTCCACCAGCTACATCACTTACAAATAAAATACCCATTGATATTTTTTGAGTCTCATTAGAATACGCACCAATTTGAAAAGTAAACTCCCCAGCTAATGCACCAGTACCATTAAGAAGGTTAATACCATTAAATTTAGTTGTAGTTGCAATATCACTAGCTTCAGATAAAAGAGCCTGTATCTCTTGAGATATATATGCACGAGAATCTGCATCTTGGGTATCATTTGATGCCTGAGTAGCTAAGACCCTAACTCTTTTTAAGATATTTCCATACTCTTCAAGTGCACCATCGGCAGTTTGAATAAGGGCTATGCCATCATTTGAGTTACGAATTGCTTGACCAAGACCCTGAGATTGTGCTGATAGTTTATTTGCGATTGAGAGACCAGCTGCATCATCAGCTGCCTTATTAATCCGAAGACCTGAACTAAGTGAATTAAGACTTTTGTCTAGGTTTACATTGTTCATTGTAGAGTTTCTAAGTGCATTCATTGCACCAATGTTTGTATTAATTCTAAATCCCATAATAAATCCTTTTTGGGTTAACTTAACATTTTATTTCATTCAACTTCCTTGCCGAACATATCTATATCGGCTATCTAAAATTTTAATTTAGTAAAATTAGTAAAACTTTACTGAAATAATAAATTTGATAAATACTCATTTACATAAATTGATTTTTTTTTGCTAAACTTGCGCAATCAAAACAACTATACTATATATAGGAATACATTTGAATTTAATTATCGTAGAATCACCAGCTAAAGCAAAAACAATAAAAAACTTTTTAGGTAAAGACTATGAAGTTATAGCTTCCAAGGGACATATCAGAGATTTACCTAAATCTCGTTTTGGTATTAGCATAGATGAAGATACTAATCATTTAGTGCCAACTTATTCTGTTGCAAAAGAAAATGCAGCCATTGTTAAAGAGATAAAGGCTCTTGCTAAAGCAGCTGATACTATCTATATCGCGACCGATGAGGATCGTGAGGGTGAAGCTATTGGTTGGCATATATCTCATGCAATTAAAAAAGATCCAGAGGAATTACCTCGTATTGTATTTCATGAGATTACTAAAACTGCAATTAAGCATGCCTTAGAATCTGCTCGTAAAATAGATATGAATATGGTAAACGCACAACAAGCTCGTCGTATGCTTGACCGTGTAGTTGGTTATAAACTWTCWCCAYTWYTRRSMTCTAARATTCAAAARGGWYTSTCWGGYGGWMGSGTTCAAWSTTCAACTYTAAAACTTGTAGTTGACCGTGAACGGGAGATAAAAGCTTTTATCCCAGTTGAGTATTGGTCAATTGATACAATATTTAAAAAAGATATTGATGCTACTTTAATTATTCATAAGGGTGATAAATTATCAAAACTTTCAATTACAAACAAAATAAGTGCAGATTCAATAACTACTAGTGTAAAAAATGACAACTTTATAATCTCAAAGATAGAGACTAAACAAAGAAAAACTTCAACTCCACCACCATTTATGACTTCAACTCTTCAACAAACTGCTTCATCAAAATTAGGTTTTACACCTAAAAAAACTATGATGGTAGCTCAGGCATTATACGAGGGTGTAAAAACTCCTGATGGTACATCTGGTGTTATTACGTACATGAGGACTGATAGTCTTAATCTAGCAGCCGAAGCTGTTAGTGCAGTTCGTGGAATAATTAAAAATAGGTATGGAGACATATACCTACCAAAAGAGGCAAAGGTTTATAATAAAAAATCTAAAGGTGCCCAAGAAGCTCACGAAGCTATACGCCCAACTATGTTAAACTTTACTCCAGAGCTAGCTAAATCTTTCCTAAAAGCTGATGAGATTAAACTATATCGTCTTATTTATGAGCGTTTTATGGCTTGTCAAATGAATGATGCTATGTTTGAACAACAAAGTATTATATTTTCTGGAAATGAAAATGAATTCCGTGCAWGTGGTAGAAAACTAATATTTGATGGTTTTTATGCTGTAACCGGAGCTGAAGATAAAGACAAGCTTCTTCCAACCCTAAAAGAAGGGGATAAGGCTGAGATTCAAAGCCTAAAACAAGAACAACATTTCACTGAACCACCAGCAAGATACTCTGAAGCATCTTTAATTAAAAAGCTTGAATCAGAAGGTGTAGGACGTCCATCTACATATGCACCAACTATTGCAACTCTAAGTAGTCGTACATATGTAACTATAGAGAAAAAACAAATAATTCCTACAGAGATAGCATTTACTGTAACAGAGATGCTTGAGAAAAACTTCGCAAACATTGTAGATATCTCTTTTACAGCAAATATGGAAGAAAAACTAGATGAAATATCAAATGGTACTAATGACTGGCAAAAACTTTTAAGTGATTTTTATTTCCCATTTATGGAACAAATCGCAGAAGGTAAAGAAAACATAGTATCACTGAAACTTGCAAAACCACTTGGAAGAAACTGCCCTAAATGTAACGAAGAACTGCTTTTACGTTCAGGAAGATTTGGAAAYTTTGTAGCATGTAGCGGTTTCCCAAAATGTAAATATACTGAACAAGTTGATGCTGAAGGAAATAAAGTTGAAGTAACTGTTGAGACATCAGATGTTAAATGTGATAAATGTGGAAAAGATATGATTATTAAAAATGGTCGTAATGGTCAATTTTTAGCATGTTCTGATTATCCAGACTGTAAAAATACAAAAAGTATTAATGTTGAAGAAAAAACAAGTGAGACTCCATGTCCAGACTGTGGTGGAAAAATCAGTCTTAAAAACTCACGTCGTGGTTCATTTTGGGGATGTGAAAACTACCCTAATTGTAAGTTTATTTCTAAATTTGAACCAACTACTATTAAATGTGAAGAAAAAGATTGTAAGGGTGTACTTGCACCTAGGACTTATAGAAAYAAAGAGGTTTACGAATGTGTTAAATGTAAGGCAAGGACTCCGAGGGAAGATATTTAAAGTATGTTAAAAGCAATTTTAAAAACCATATATATTAAGAAAGTGAAATAAATTTAATGAAAATAGGTATAATTTCTGATACTCATAAAAGAGTTAAAAGAGCAGCTCGAGCCATAAATGTCTTAATTAATGATGGAGCTGAGTTTATAATACATGCTGGTGATATAGTAGAACTTGATATACTTGAACTTTTAAAAAATTGTGGTATCAAATATGTAGCTGTATATGGAAACAATGATTCTCATTTAGCTGAGCAGCATAGTAACTACAACCTTGTTCAAGAACCTTATTATTTTAAACTTAAAGATACTAGATTTAAACTAATGCATCTACCTTTTTATCTTACCCCAGATGCTGATGTAGTTATATCTGGACATACACATATTTTTCATAGTGAATTTAAAAAACCTACCCTATTTTTAAATCCAGGTGAGGTGTGTGGTAGAAATAAACCAATATCAGAATGGATAATGCTTGATATAGAAAAAATCACTAAAAAAGAATATTTTTATGATAGATAAAGAAATATTTTTATGTTCAATTTGTAATATAAATAGTGGGACTTGTAATGAGGATTGTAAATTCTGTTCACAAAGTGTACGCTATAAAGCAGATATAGATAGATACAAACAAAAAGATATAAAGCTTATATTAGATGAGGCAAAAACTGCTAGGGATAATGGTGCCCTTGGTTTTTGTTTAGTTACAGCAGATAAGGGTCTAACAAATAAAAGCCTAGACTTTGTTTGTTTTATTGCAAAAACTTTAACTATAGAGGTGCCAGAGCTTAGACTAATAGCTTGTAATGGTACAGCTAATTTAGAGCAACTTTTAACTCTTAAAAAAGCTGGTATAAAAGCATATAATCATAACCTAGAGACTTCTAAGGAGTATTACCCACAAATTTGTACTACCCATGAATGGGATGAAAGATATGAGACCTGTTTAAATGTAAATAAATCAGGTTTAGTACTTATTTCTGGTGGTATATTTGGTCTTGGTGAGAGTCAAGAAGACAGAATTTCTATGCTAAAATCTTTAGATTCATTAAAGCCATCATCAGTACCAATTAATTTTTATCATCATAATGAAGCTTTAGAATTAGAGCCAAATCCTCTAAATATAAATGAAGCCTTTGCTTTAATTAAAAAGACTAGGGAAATATTAGCAGATGCACATAGAATTATGGTAGCTGGTGGGCGTGAACTTATGTTTGCTGAGCGTCAAAATGAAATATTTGAATATGGTGCAAACTCTATAGTTATAGGAAATTATCTAACAACTAATGGTAGGGTTATATCTAAAGACTTAGATATGTTAAAATCACTAAACCTAAAAGTTGCAAAAAAGGTAAAATAGATTCCCAGTCAAGCTGAGAATGACAGACAATGAAACTAAGAATGACAAACTTGTGAAGCTTAGAATAACAAATACGTCATCCTTGGGCTTAACCCGAGGATCTAATAAAAGGAAGAAGAATGTCTGATAATGTAGWATTAATCATAACTATATCACTCATAATAATTTTCTCACCCTTTATTGCTAGACTTTTAAAACTACCAACTACACCAATTGAGATAATACTCGGTTCAGTACTTGGTTACATAGGTTTTTTGCATAATGAACACCTATTTGACCTTGTTTCAGAACTTGGTTTTTTATATCTAATGTTTATAGCTGGTACTGAGATTAACCTAAAAAATACTCTAAAAACTCCTAAACAAACTGTAAAAAAAGTTATTCTTTATTTACTTATACTTTATGCATTTTCTATTATATTTTCCCTGTATTTAGACCTTGGAAAAATATTTATAGTATTATTACCACTAATATCTGTTGGTTTAGTTGCAAGCCTAGTAAAAGAATATGGTAAAACATCTTGGTTAAACTTATCAATGACAGCTGGTGGAATTGGGGAGATTGTAAGTATTGGTATACTAACTTTAACATCAGCTGCCTTACAGTCTGGCTTTAGTATTGGTTTATTTCAAACTATTCTTGCCCTTATAATGTTTTTAATATTTATGTTTTTAATATTTCGTTCAATGCAGTTGATTTTTTGGTGGTACCCAGAGATATCTACCTCTTTGATGCCTCTTAATGATAATAAAGAACAAGATATAAGATTGTCTATGGGTATATTCTTTTTACTTGTTGGTGCTATGCTGTATCTAAACCTAGAATTGGCCTTTGGGGCATTTTTGGCGGGTATTTTTATACCAACTTTTTTTGAACATAAGCATGAGTTACCAGAGAAACTCGCATCCTATGGTTTTGGTTTTTTGATACCAATATTTTTCATACATATTGGTAGTTCATTTAACTTAGACGCTTTATTACTAGCTGGTTTAATACAAAAAGCCTTACTTATAACTTTAACTATGGTCTCTATGAGGGTAGTAGCCTCATTAGTATTTATAAAAGAAGTTGGTTTGATAGATTCTATTTTAATGGGTTTATCACACTCTATGCCACTTACACTTCTTATTGCCATGGCTACCCTAGCTTATAATGAAAAAAGTATAGATACTATGCATTATGATGCTTTTATTTTAGCGGCTTTATTTCAGGTTATTTCTGTTATGATTATTATTAAATTTTTAAACAATTATAAAACTAAACTAGAAGATATTAAGGACTTAAGATGAAATCTCGTTCCGTATTACTTCAACTTGCTCGCGATTCTATACAAGAAGTTCTTGAAGCAAATAGGACTATAAATAAAAATAAACTGCTTAATCAACATCCTCTTTTAAATGAAAAAATCTCTACTACTGTAAATATATACTTAAAAAAGGAGCTAAGAGGTTCATCAAAGTCTGATGCTTCATCACTTAGTTTATTAGAATCTATAATTGAAAATGCTAAAAAATCAGCCTTTGAAGACAAAAATTTTGACCCACTTACAACTTCTGAATACCTTAATTGTGAGATAGARCTATTATTATATAGCCCCGACGGGATAATTAGTGAAAAAGATTCTGCAATTATAAAAGTTGAGGCTAATTTAGCTAAAGTTTTTTCTCAATAAAACTAGATATTGCAAAACCGTGGTTTAAACCTAAGGCTATACTTCCACCCGTCTCTTGAGTAATATCCCCAGCTACAAATAAACCTTTAACATTTGTTTCATAATTCTTATCATATACTGGTTTTCCACCCTCTTCTTTTATGCCTGAACTTGATAAAAAAGCACTTGGGGTAGTACCGCCAATTGCATAGACAACTCTATCGTATACCTCTGGTTCTATCTCTGTAAATATAACTTTGACTTTCCCATCTTCATCTTCTAAGGCTATTATATTTTTACCAAGTATTGCATTTACCTTTTTGTGCATTATAGCATTAGCTATATCTTTTTGATTTTTAGGGTTAGCACGTCTAAAAGTTTCCCTTCTATAACATATACTTACATCATTTTTTTCACTTAAATCAACTGCATATTCAACTGCACTATCACCACCACCAACTACTAATATTTTTTCATTATCTCTACATCCATCAAGTGTAAAACCRACTTTTTTCTTTATACTAACTGGAACTTTATAACTTGGTTTGTTTGGTTTGCCCATCCTACCAATAGTTACAACTACATGTTTAGCTTTAATACTCTTTCCAGACATAAAAATTTCAAAACAAGCATCTAGCTTCTTTATAGATTGAACTTCTACATGAGTTTGCAGTTCAACAGAGTGGTGTAATATAATCTCATCAAAAAAGTCCAAGGTAGTCTCTTTTGTCCCATCTACAAAATATATACAACCATCAAGCTCAACTTTTTGACCCTTCCAATCCTTATCTACTCTTTTATTATCTTTATAATATTTTCTAATTGTAGAATTATGATTGCCATCTTTTTCTAGCAGAACTATGTCACGTATACCTTGCATATATCCTTCTACGGCTGTAGCTATACCAGCTGGCCCAGCACCAATAATAGCTAAAGRATAAATATCATCCATTTATATTTCCTCGTACTTATAATTTGACTTATCTTGCTATTATAACAAGATTATTATATACTCATGACATGTATTATATAATAAAAAGACAGTATGAAGCTCCTATGCAAAGATTTTTCGGATTTATTGTTTCTAAATATATAGCAGCAAAAAACACTAAGCATGTTATTTGTGAATTTTCTAAGGATGATAAAGTTCAAAGAAAATGGATTAAAAAAGATGATATTGTACTTCTAACACAAGACAAGAATCACTTTGTAAAGGTATTAAATAGATTTAGAGATGTTGAATCTGTTCAACAAAAACTTGTTGAAGAAGCTAAGGCTCAACTAGATGTATCTATAGCTACCTTTACTATAATCATGGATAAAGAGATTGATTTATATACTGATAGTATAAATTCTGATGATACTAAATATCTTTTATATGATATATAATTTATTATTGGAGATTAGATGAAGTTTATTTTAGTATTTTGATAAATATTTCTTTTTTATATGCAAACAGTGAATTTCCTTATATGAGACTKTGAAATAACTAAACCCCAAACAGTCTCATAAATTACAAAAATCATAACATAAACATTCTATATTAACCATCTTTAAACTCATAAAATAG
>NVUO01000020.1 GCA_002733155.1 Sulfurimonas sp. | reverse complement strand
TAACTGTTTTAGGTTTTGTCCGATATGTTATTTGTACTTACTCTCTAGGTTTATGATAGCTCAATTGCTATTTGTTATTATATGAGGTTTTGTTGTATGGATAACAGCTTATGAGTTCATTACTACTCATTTTCTTTTAAAATAGATTAATCCAATCATCATCTTCATAAATATAATTATCACTATTATTCAATAACCAATTAGGATGTTTAAAAATAACAATTCCACCAATAATAGTAAAATCATAATCTTCTTGATTGTCTTTTATCCATTTTTGTAATGCTTCAGCTTTATCTTTTGTTTCAGTAGATTTTGCAGTAGCATCTTTTTTAGTATCAACAATATAAAGTTTATTGTCATTTGTTTTGATAATAAAATCAGGGTAAAATAATCTATCTTTTTTTTCTTGAGTATCAAAATATTCAATAGCAAAATTATCTTTTCCACTATCTCCTTGCTTGTGCCACCATGATATAGTAGCTTGACCATCTAAGAATTGAATAAACTCTTCTTCATTTATTTTTCCACGATAGTCATTATGATTATAAAATTTATCATAAACATTTTTAGAACTAGATATTAATTCATAATCATCAGTAAAACTAACTTGTTTTGGAGGAATACTAACTGTTAAGTCTTCTTTACCATCTTTATCTTTTAATGCTATTTCATAAAGTTCTCTAAACCCTTTTAATGCCTTATGTATCAACTGTTTTAAAATACTTTTATCATTGTCTTTAAGTAAATCATTAACTATGATTACATAGTATTCATCTTTTGATAATTCCAATCTTTTAGAAAACCAAACATTTAATGATTTTTTTAATGCACTCCATGACCTTGATGGATTATATTTTGCTACATCAATGTCTTGTTTTTCTAATTCTTCAAAACATAATAAATTATATAGCTTCTCAATGTCATATTTACTAAAATTAAAATCTGTTTCATTAGCTTTTGTTTTTAGCTGTAACATAAAATTATCAAAACTATTTATCTCTGTATCTACAATTATTTTATTAGGTATATTTGTAATATTTAATTCCATATTATCTTGAATATCTTTTTTATTCTCATCAAGTATTTTAAGCATATAACTTTGCCATTTTGGTTCAGGACTTAAAGTATTAAAATCAACTCTATTATGATAAATACTATTTAATTCTATTTGTTTTATATCTTCTTTTAATATTGAAGTATGRATTGGTGTTTTATTATCTAACTTATCTTTAATGTCTTTTATATGTGATTTATTATAATTTGTATATATGTATGCTTTATTTAAAATACCATTTTTATAGTGCTTTGCCTCTGGCATCCGTTTTATTCTTCCTATAATWTGTGTATGAAAAGTTGGAGTTTTTATCYCTCTAAACATAACCAAAATAGAAGCTCTAGGACAATCCCAACCTGTAGCTGGAGCAACTTTAAAAAGCATAAAATTAACTTCATTATTATTTAATTCAATATTTTTTAAATTTATTTTATTGTTACTTCCACTTAGCCATATTGCAATTTCATCATCATGTACATCTTTTTTATTTTTTAAATAATTTAAGACAACCATTTTTTTATTGGATACCACTTGCTCTTTATCATTCATATCACTTGGAAGCTGTATCAGTACAAGTGGATTTATATCAAGACCTAATGATTCATAATGTTTTTTTAATTCATCTCTTCTTTGTATTGCTAACTCAATCATGAGTTCATCTTCACTTAGTTCACTAGTTGCCAATGAGTTTATCTCTTCTTCTGTTTGTATAATAATATTATCTTTTATAAGTCCACTATCTATAACATCACTTTCTATTACTTCAACAAATCCTGCTCTATGGTTTGTAACATCACTAATATTAGGTAAGTTTTTTGGTGTTGCTGTAACTTTTATAATAATTCTAGGGTCTATTAAATTTATAATTTCATCAGCTAATAATGTATCTGTTTCTGAATGAGCTTCATCTATTATTAAAATTAGTTCTCTTTCTTTTTTTKWAWTTTNAANRTAKTNATSAWRTRTMMYWTSMWTACCNNTATTKTGRTNNWWMAMTWKSTTTWYTTAATAATTTACCTTCTTTTTCTGTTCCTTTTATTTTTGCCCAATTAATAAAAAAAACATTGTTTTTAGATAATCTTTTTTGAGATAAATCATTATAATCTTTAAGTCCCATATCTGTGCCATCATTAAAATATTTATACAGCTTATCTTTTGACTGCAAATATGAATCATCTCCACCAAAAGAAATCCAAATATATGCTTTATCATCATTAAAATGATAATTACTATCTATAGTTCTTAAAAACTCTGCCATCATTATAGTTTTACCACTTCCTGTTGGTGCTTTAAAAACTAAAGGTAATTGATAGTTATCTGTATTCCAAAGAGTTAAAAACTCACGACACAATGTATCTACAGCAGTTTTTTGAAAATCTTTTAATATCATATTATTCCTTCTTTATTTATCTCTTTGTATATATCAATAATTGGTTCTGGTATATCTTCAATTTTARAATTTGAACCCAAGTACTTAAATGATGATTTATCAATTTTCCCATAACTATAAATATAGAGAGTAGTTTTGTATTCTTTTAATTTTTCAATTAATTCATCAAAATACTCTAAATCTTCTGTAAAATAAATAGCTGTATATTTAGAAGTAAAATTATTTTTAAATATTTGATAGTGCTTATTTAATTCTATTTGTAAATGAGTATCTTCTTTAATAGCTATCATATTACCTGCTTTATATGTTAAAGCTTCTCTTTGCATATCAGTAATAATATTAAAATCTTCTATTGAAACCTTATCAGTTTGATAATAGTCCAAATTTCCACCAAGTCCATCTTTAAAACCATTTATACTTTTAATACCTGTAATTTTAATTTTATTATTTTCAAATTTCTTATCAATTTTATCAAATAAAATTTCTTTTTCAATAATAATATTATCTATATCTTTCCATATCTTTACAATATTTTCATTTTGTAATTTTTCTTTTCTTATAATATAGTCTTTATCCAATTCAGTCTTTTTTTGTTTTATAGATTTATATAGATTTGAAAATGTTATATTATCTTCATATAGTATAGTTTTATCATCACCAGTAAAATTGTAACCATTGATTACTTTATCTATTCTAGGATAAGTTACTGTTGAACAAATTCCATATAATTTTTCATAGTCTAACCATTCCTGTCGTTTATTTTTTTTCCATGTTTTAAGTTCATCTTTTTTTATATTATTATCTTTACAAAAATTAGTTTCTTCTTTTTCTCCAACTTCATTATTTGTACAAAGTATAAATTGTCTATTCCCATCATCTTCTTTATTTAACTCTAATACTGCATGAGCTGTTGTACCAGAACCTGCAAAAAAGTCTAATACAATAGCATCTTTTTTATGAACACTTTTTAAAATTTCTTTAATATATTCTTTAGGTTTAGGAAAGGAAAATACATTGTCTTTGCCTAATATCTCATCTAAAGTACTTTTACCTAATTCATTATAACCTGCATCTAACCATAGGTTAGTTTGTACATTAAATGAATTCTCATCTCGGTATGATTTTTCACTTGGAAAGCCATTAGAATTTATAAATAATCTATTATCATCCACTACTTTTTGATATTCACCATTAGTAGTAGTTTTTGCCCATTCTCCATCTAGCCTTATATCATTTTGTAATATATTATCAATAATAATTGGTTTATCAAGTACTTCTATATATGCTAGTTTATTTCTAACTCCATAAATTTTGCCTTGATTCCAACTCTTAGCTTCAATATTAGTTCCTTTAGGAATACTTTGTATTCTTCTTGGTCTTCCATCAAACTTAAATAGTGGGGTTGGCTTATACGAACCCCTATCATCAGTTTTAGTTCCAGTCATAGGACGAACTAATTTAATAGACTTATTTGAAAAATAAACTAATAAAAACTCAGCAGATTCTGACATAGTACTAGAAGCATTTTGAGGTTTTTGATTTTTCTTCCAATGTACAATATTATTATCTTTTTTCTCTCCAAAGATTTTATCCATCAATAATTTCAATTGAGCAATTTCATCATTACCAATACTAATAAAGATTACACCATCTTCTTTTAATAAATTATGAGCTAATTTTAATCTTTTTTCCATAAAGCTAAGCCATTTGCTATGTCTATATGAATTTTCTCTATCTATATAATTGTCATTATATTTAAAGTCTTTATTACCTGTATTGTATGGAGGGTCAATATAGATTACATCTATTTTACCAACATGTGTATAGTTTAATACTTGCAAAGCATGATAGTTATCGCCTTCTATTAAAATATTATTTGGCTTTTGCTCATCAGTTTCTATTGTATTGGCTTCTATTTTATTTAAAATTGGTATATTTTTCTTACATTCAATTACAACATTTTCAGGCTCTTTTTCATCATTCCAAATTAGACCAAATTTTTTTGATTCTAATTCTTGAATTCTTTCAATTAATTGTTCATTTGTTAAGTTATCATAATTTGCCAAAGTTTATTTTCCCTATTTTTATATTCATTATATCTCATCCATGCTAATAAATTTATGTAACAAGTTTTGATTTTCTTTTAAAGGCAGGTGGATATTAATATATTGTTCATACAACGTTCATCGTGAGCGATAATTTTCCCGCTAGGGTAAATTATTGGTCTCCTCGTACTTGTTGTACTACTAGAGGTTCAAACTTTTTTAATGTTTGTAATGTTAGCAAAAAAGTCTTTTACATGTAGAGAGTTTAACTTATGTTTTATTTGTCCGAATTTTATTGAATCTCGAARAATATCATTTATTTCTTGATTACTAATTGGGTCAAAGGTTCTTATAGAATTTGGTTCAAAATATAATGCACCATTATAAATACCATTGGGTTGTTTAAATTTAAGTACATTAATTAAATTTGCACTTGCAACTATTTTATTGTCATATTGAAAAAGAACTAAAGTCGGTTCTTCGTTCAATATCAACCCTTGTTTTTTATAATGGTACTTTCCATAACCATGTTCATCGTTTCTTTTTGGCAATTCATCTAAAAAAAACTCCGATTGGACTTCACTAATTTCCATATTATGAAACTCATCATCTCTATCCATTGGTAAAATTCTAACCATTTTATATTCTGTTTGCATTTTTATAAATCGCTACTTGAATCATTTTGATTTTTTTCTGATTTTTTTTTATATTTTTTAAATTCAATATCTCTTAGTCTATTCATATATGAAGATGCATGATAAACTATGCCATCTGAACCACCAAAACTTAAAGATGTTCCATCTTTTCCTTTTGCATCTATATAATGTCCGTTCTTTYGACGTTTTTTATTATCTTTTTTTACTAAATGATTATATTTTTTCCATAAAATATTAAATATTGCTTCTTGATGTAATGTAAACTGAGAATATTTTTTTGGTTTCAATTGTACTTCATCAAGCTCTAATGGAACATAGAATTTACCAATTTTGATTGTATCATTTTTAGTTAATAAATAGCTACCAACTGTTTCTTCTTCTCTATGAGTACCCATATGAAGTTGAAGTTCAAAATCTACACCCTTAATATTTATTCCATCGGCTCTAATATATAAATTATATCTAGCAATATTTTCAAAACTTTTTATTGTGACTTTATTTAACTTACTTGGTCTATATTTTTGCTTACTAGATTTTGCAACTAAATCAACAGCATGTTTTTTGCTTTTACAAAATTCATTTTTACTAACTGGTTTAGCAAATCCAATTTTAATATTGGTAATATTTTTTGTTTTACATAAGTTTTTATAAACTGGAGTAAAACTATCCCCAAAATTAAAATTACCGAAAGGTTTAATATCGGTTGCATTTAACGAAACGACTAGAGCCAAGACTGTGGCACTTAATTTAAATAACTTCATAATTATCCTTGTGTGTGTTTTTAAATAGCTATATTCAAAATGTTAATCTGGAGTACAACGTTTAAGGAGGGCAATATTTGACCCGTCTAGGGGCAAATATTGGCTCCTCTGATTTGTTAGCATTATTCTGGTAGTTCAATTAATTTAACAATAAACTCTGCATATTCATTGTAACCATCTAAAAAATCATCTAATTGTTCTTGAGTAAGTTCTCGTACTATTTTCTTAGGGTTTTCAACATAAGGAGTAATCGTAGTTATCTGATATCGTTTCTTGTAATATTCATTTGATTTATTTGGAGAAATAATTTCTTCACTGACAATGGAATGTGTATTAGTTTGTTCTGCTATACGCCAGTCCAAATCTTCTAATAATTCATTTCCAAGTTCCACAACAGTTAAAGCATCTTCTTTTGCAATATATTCTCCATGGATTGCACGATTACATAGGCTAATTACATTACTTAAAGATTTTCCAACTTGCGAAGAAATGATTTCATGGTTTATAAGTTTACGCACAAGCGTTCCTAACGAAGACGGTTGTGTATCGACTAAAGTGATTCTTTCAAGGCGAGTTAATGTTTTCTCTAACTCAATTCTCACTTTTGCTAAAGCGATAACTGGATCGGATTCTGCTAACTTACGTATTGCATCTGTTGTTTTGAATATTTCAGCTTGCTCAATATTTTCATCTGGTTTGGAAGTAATAGCTTTTTCTAGTTCTAGTTTTAATGTTTTTATTTCTTCAGAATCTATTTCTGCTTCAAAATCTCCATATTTAATTTTTTTTATTGCAATAATAAATGGGCTGATGAGCATAATTAACAATAGTACTATAGATGTCGAATTTACACTAATATTTGCTAGATTAAAACTATGGATTACTAATAAAGCAAACGCAGATAAAAAAGTTACCCACCACAAGTTTTGTAATAGAAATTTTTTCATTTAATTTATTTCCCCGTTATCCGGTCACGCAGTGAGCGGATAACTATTTATTCAACATCATTATATATAACTTAGCTTAAATAATAAAATTAACTATCATTTAAAATGATTGTTAAAAGTAAAAAATTATTGAAAATTATAGTATTTTTCAGTTTTTCTATGAGTTTGGCATAGTATTCTTAAATAAAATGTGACTGTTAAATACTCTGTAAATAAATAACAGCCTCAAATGATTGTTATTTGTCATATACTTACATAACACTCATAATGATACTTAAAAGAGGAAGTTAGATTTTAAGTAAAATTAACTATAATCATATAAAAACTTAGATTCCAAATCAAGTTTGGAATGACGGAAATATTATGAGCGTACAACCTTTTACTCACTTACACTTACATACTGAATACTCACTGCTAGATGGTGCGAACAAATTAACTAACCTTGTTACTCAGCTACAAGAGCTTGGTATGAAGTCTGTAGCTATGACTGACCATGGAAATATGTTTGGTGCTATTGATTTTTACCATCAGATGAGAGCAGCTGATATTAAACCTATCATTGGTATGGAGGGGTATATCCATAACGGTGAGACTATGGGTGATAAATCTACTAAACAAAGATTTCACATATGTCTCTTTGCTAAAAACAAAAAAGGTTATGAAAACCTTATGTATCTATCTTCAAAGGCTTATATTGAAGGTATGTATTATTTCCCTCGTATAAATAAAAATGAGTTACGTGCACATTCTGAAGGGCTTATTTGTACATCTGCATGCTTACAGGGTGAGGTTAACTGGCATCTAAATCTTTCAAATGAAAAAAATGTAAGAAATGGAGCCTTAGGATATGATGGTGCTATTAAAGTTGCACGTGAGTATCAAGAGATATTTGGTGATGATTTTTATTTAGAGCTTATGCGTCATGGTATTGGCGACCAATTATTTATAGATGAACAAATATTAAAAATATCACATGAGACTGGTATAAAAGTAGTAGCTACTAATGATACCCACTATACATATCCAGGTGATGCTCAGTATCATGAAGCTTTTATGTGTATAGGTATGAATAAACTTTATGATGATCCAAACCGTATGCGTCACTCTGTACATGAGTTTTACCTAAAGTCTCCCGCACAAATGGCTTTACTGTTTGCAGATATACCAGAGGCTATAACTCATACTCAAGAGATAGTAAATAAAATAGAGAATTTTGTACCAATAGTAAAGACTCCAACCCCACCTAATTTTAAGTTTACAAAAGAGTATGCAAAGACAGACGGTTTTGCACTTACAAGTGACGATAAAGATGAATCTGATGCCCAGTACTTTACATATAGATGTAAACTTGGTTTAGAAAATAGACTTAAACATGTAGATGAATCTAAACATCAAGAGTATAGAGAACGTTTAGACTTTGAGATTGATATTATTAACTCTATGAAGTTCCCTGGATATATGCTTATTGTTTGGGATTTTGTTAAAGTTGCCAAAGAGAAGGACATTGCCGTTGGGCCTGGACGAGGTTCAGCAGCTGGCTCATTGGTTGCATATTCACTTGATATTACAGATATTGACCCTATGAAGTATGATTTACTTTTTGAGAGATTTTTAAATCCTGAACGTGTATCAATGCCCGATATTGACATGGACTTTATGCAAGCTCGTCGTGGTGAGGTTATAGACTATGTAGTAGAGAAGTACGGTCGTAATCAGGTAGCACAAATTATTACCTTTGGTTCTCTTTTAGCTAAGGGGGTTATTCGTGATGTAGCTCGTGTACTTGATATGCCACTTTCTCAAGCTGACAAAATGGCTAAGTTAATACCAGATGAGTTAGGTATTACTTTAAATGGTAAGACAAAAAATGGTGAATTTATTGATGGAGCTTTTCAAAAAGAGCCAAAGATTAATGAACTAATAGAGAGTGATGCTAATGCTAAGCGTGTATGGGAATTTGCTAAAAAACTAGAGGGGCTTAAACGTAATTCAGGGATTCACGCAGCTGGTGTTGTAATATCTAATGAAGAGCTTTGGTATAAGACTCCAATTTATAAACCATCAGGTGAAGATACTTTTGTAACACAGTACTCACTTAACTATCTTGAAGATGTTGATTTAATTAAGTTTGACTTCCTTGGACTTAAAACTCTTGATGTTATTGATAATGCAATCAAACTTATAAAACGTCGTTACGATGTAGCTGTAGATTGGCATAAAATAGATGAAAATGATGTTAAGGTTTATGAGGTAATTAGAACTGGGGATACTGTTGGAATGTTCCAGATAGAGAGTTCAGGTATGCAAGACTTAAATAAACGTCTAAAACCAGATAACTTTGAGGATTTAATCGCCGTTTTAGCACTTTATAGACCGGGACCTATGGAATCTGGAATGTTAGATAGTTTTGTTGAACGTAAGCATGGTCGTGAAGAAATTAAGTATACCTTTGACATAATGGAGCCAATACTTAAAAATACTTATGGGGTCATCGTATACCAAGAACAGGTTATGCAGATTGTTCAAAATGTCGGTGGATTTAGCCTTGGTTATTCAGATATTATCCGTAGAGCTATGGGTAAGAAAAAAGATATGGCTACTTACAATGCTGAATTTTCTGAGGGTGCTGTAAAACAAGGTCATCCCTATGATGAAGCATCTAAGCTTTTTGACTTGATTGAAAAATTTGCTGGATATGGTTTTAATAAATCTCATTCAGCTGCTTATGCAATGGTTACTTTTCAAACTGCATGGCTTAAAACTTATTATCCAAATGAGTTTATGGCTGCACTTCTAACATCTGACAAGGACAATACAGATAAGGTAGTTCGTTATATTGATGAGGTAAAAAGAATGGGCATAGAGTTAAGCCCACCTGATGTAAACGATTCTTACCTTGAATTTTCTGCAATTACTAAAGATGAGCGTGAGATAATATTGTTCGGTTTAGGTGCCATTAAAGGGGTGGGGGAATCAGCTGTTCTTTCTATTATTGAAACTCGTGAAGAAGATGGTGAGTTTACATCTATTGAGAACTTTGTAAATAGAATTGATCCATCAAAGGTAAATAAACGTTTTATTGAATCTAGTATAAAATCTGGTGGTTTTGATAGGTTTGGATATTCAAGAAAAGCTCTTTTAGATCAACTCGAAACTATAGTTGATACTGCTAAAAATGCTTCAACTGCAAGAAAAAATGCAGTAGGCTCACTTTTTGGTGATGATGAAGATATCACTATGGTAAACCTAAGTCTTACTAATAAAGAGGAGTATGAACTTAAAGAGATTTTAGAGTTTGAAAAAGAGACCTTAGGCTTTTATGTATCAGGTCATCCACTTGATGAATACAGAGAGATTATGGATGAGTTAGAATATACAATGAGTTCAGAGATAGAGGGTATAAAAGATGGCTCATACGCTATTTTTATAGGTAAGGTTGAAGATATACAAAAGAAAATCTCTAAAAAAGGGAACCAGTTTGGTATAGTTAACCTTATGGATTTTCATGGGAACATTGAGATTATGCTTTTTTCTGATAAACTTGAACAATTATCAGAGATGGATTTAGAAGAACCAGTTGCATTTAAAGCAAAAATAACTCATACTGAAATGTTTACTAGAATCGGCGTATCTAAGATTATGACTCTAAAACAAGCCTCTAAAGAGACTAAAAAAGTTAAAAAAGAAGTAAGAGAGACTCCATTATCTCCACTTCATTTTGCTATAAGACTTGATGAAAACACAGAGATTTTAGATGAGCTTTATATGTTAGTACGTCAACATCCAGGGAATAGGGAACTAAAACTTACTATTATTTCTAAACTTCAAAATGTTGTTATTGAGTCAGCTATAAGGGTAGATTCAAAGATAATTAACGCTCTTGAGGGTAATACACATATAGATATATTAACTTAGAATAAAAGATGAAAAGTAAAATATTAGTATTTATACAATTTTTTATTGTCCTTTTAATGTTATTAGACCTAAGTGATAAAACAAGTTACCCTTTTATAGGTTTCTTTTTTATTTTAGTTGGTCTTAGTGTAGGTGTATCGGCCTTGTATAAAAACAAAATTGGTACATTTAATATAAGACCAGATATACAAGAAGATGCTAAACTCATCACAGATGGAATATATTCATATATAAGACACCCGATGTATACATCAGTACTTATATCTATGTTTGGGGTTTTATGTTTAAACTTTAGTATTTTAGAATTGTTTTTATATATATTACTTTTGGTTAATATGTTAGTTAAAATGTTTTACGAAGAGAGTTTATGGAATAAAAATACAAATGAGTACAAAGAGTATTCAGAAAAAACATTTAGGCTTATCCCTTTTTTGTTTTAAATACTCTTTTAATTTTTATAGATAAAGTGTTATAATCAGGTGTATGGACTTCTTTTTATAAAAAGGATTTGTCTTGAATTCTCAAAAAATATTAGTATCTTATCTTATTAATATTGGTGTATTACAATCAAAACTTTTAATTAAAGCTTTTGAGAGTGTTGATCGTAAAGACTTTGTTTTGCCCTCTTTTAAAGAAGAGGCTTATGAAAATTATCCACTTAGTATAGGTAACTCTCAAACAATATCTCAGCCATATACAGTAGCTTTTATGCTTGAACTTCTTGATTTAAATAAAAATGATACAGTCTTGGATATAGGTGTAGGCTCAGGCTGGACAAGTGCAATAATGGGCTCAATTGTAAAAAAAGTAACTGGAGTTGAACGTATAGTTGAACTCTTGGATTTTGCAAAACATAATCTTCAAAAATATAATTTCAATAATGTCTCTTTCAAAGAGGCTGGTTCTGAATTAGGTAGGCCTAAAGAAAAATTTAATAAGATTTTAGTCTCAGCTGCTGCAAAAAGTTTGCCAGAGACTCTTTTAAATCAGTTAAAGCCTAAGGGAAATTTAGTTATCCCTATTAATAATGATATTCTTTTGATACATAAAAAAGATGAAAATATATATGAAAAACGGGTGTTTAGTGGTTTTGTTTTTGTGCCTTTATTATAGGAATATTTTTATAACTTAGTCTAAAAATTTAACTAGGGGTAGAATCAAATAAGATGCAAAAAAGCCTATACACCAAATAAAAACTGATAGCCAATATATACGTTTATTGTAAGTTTGTGTCTTATCACATAATTGCCCCAGTTTTTTGTCACTTGGACATTGTCTGGATGGTCTGTATATCAACCAAGATATGCTTAAAAGTAATATGCCTGAGAAAAAAAAGTCCAAAACTTATGTATAGATAGGGTGATTAAATAGGGGAGGGCATTTGTCATAGCAGCTACACTAGCACCAAGACCAAATAGTACAAGCAGTATTGGTAAGGTGCAGTAAATCAAGGTTGCAGATGAAGCAAATAGTGTAAGAAAGAATAGTGGGGATTCTTTGTTTTTTTCTTTACTCATAAGTCATACTTCTAAAAGTAAAACCAGCATTATTAAAAAGTTTTATCATTCTTTTTTCACTAAGTATTACCCCGTCTTTTACATCAACTATAACTAAACCTTTTTCAAGTTTAACATTTATTTTTTTTATCCCATTTATAGCCTTTAGTTTTTTCTCAATTCCATAGGCGCAGTATGGACAAGCAAGACCATCTACCCTCATTATATACCTAAGTCCATCTGCAGATAAAGATACAAATAAAAAAACTAATAAACTAAAGATTTTTACTAAAAATTTCATCTTAACTCCTTTTATAAATGCCATTCTAATAAGGTTTTTGCTCTATATTTACTTTTGTTATTTTTTAAATTTCTATATATTGGAATTTGAAGCCCTGATTTAATAGCTATATTTCGTATAGTCCACATAAAACCTGGTGATATAAATACTTCAGTATTATTTGTTTTTGATATATGTTCAGTATTTAACTTAAGCATCAACACAGTATCAGCTTCTAAATATGATGTAAGCCTTGGTCTAATCCCAATAACGAGGTCAAAAAGTAGCTTTTGGGGTTTGTCCATGTATCTAAGACTAGCCCATTTATACCATTTCCTACTTTCATATCCATATGTTAAACCTAAAACTGTATCTATAGTGTTAGTTGAGAGCTTTGAATTAGCAGTATCTGATATGATTTTTATAAGTATAGAGGATGTCTCTTGTACACTAAGGCTATCTTTTCTCCAACTCCAATAGCTAAGTCACCACTTAGACCATAAGTAAATTCAAGATATAGTTCACTTGTCTTTTTTGAAGCTTTTTTATTTAATTTAAATTCTGATGATAATTCAATTCCATCTTTAAAAATTACATGTGGACCAAGGGCAAATACTGGGTCATGAGAATAGGCAGATTGGCTAATTAAGAGCAATAAAAAGCTTTTTAATAAATATTGAATAAAATCATAGTTAATCATAAATTATCTTCAATAAGAAGAACTAATACTAATAATCTTTTACTTATAATGTAGTTAAAAAAAAGTATAAGATACTTTATTAAGTTTTTATCTTTGAAGATATCCTTTTTTAATTAGATGTGATATTATTATGTAATAGATTATATAATTTAAATTTTGATAAAATATAGGAAAAAAATGAACAAAGAAGATTTTAACGAGGGTTTACTTGGTTTTTTAGATGCCTCACCAACCCCATTTCATGCTACGGCAAATATCTCAGCAATGTTGTCAAATGCAGGTTTTATAAAATTAATAGAATCTGAGAAGTGGAACTTAGAAAAAGGTAAGAAGTATTATTTAACTAGAAATGATAGCTCAGTTATTGCCTTTACTTACCCAGAAAATTCCAACTATACAATGTTAGGTAGTCATACAGATTCACCAAACCTAAAACTAAAACCAAACCCTATTACAAAAGAACATGGTATTGTAAAGTTTGGAGTTGAACCATATGGTGGGCTTTTGCTTAACCCTTGGTTTGATAGGGACTTATCTTTAGCTGGTCGTATATCCTATCTTGATTCTGAAGATAAGATTCAAGATATACTTATAAATGTAGATAAGTCTATAGCTATAATCCCATCTTTAGCTATTCATCTTGATGATAAGGCAAACAAAGACAGGACTGTAAATAAACAAACTGATATCTCTCCTGTTTTAACTACAAATGATGATTTTGAATTTGATGAGTTTTTAAAATGGCAGCTATCTAAGTTAGATATACTTGATGTTAAAGAGCTTTATGCGCACGAACTTTCTTTTTACGATACACAAAAGGCTTCATATGTAGGTCTTCATAATGACTTTATAGCCTCAGCAAGACTGGATAATCTTCTTTCGTGTTATCTTGGTATGCTTAGTATTTGTAGTATAGATGAGAGTAAAGCTATGCTTTTTATTGCCTCTGATCATGAAGAAGTTGGAAGCGAAAGTACATCAGGAGCTGCTGGTTCATTTTTGGAAAATACACTTAAGAGAATGTATCCAGATTATGAAGAGTATATGAAAATGATTAGAACTTCTATAATGATATCTGCTGATAATGCTCATGCAATTCATCCAAACTATCCATCTAAACATGATTCTAAGCATGCCCCATATATAAATAAAGGTAGTGTTATAAAGGTGAATGCAAATCAGAGATATGCATCTAACTCTATAACTATGTCTAAGTTTATGAATATAGCTTCATCATTAAATGAGCCTTATCAAAAATTTGTAACTAGGTCAGATATGGGATGTGGCTCAACTATAGGTCCAATTACTGCTACTAGATTAGGTATAGAGACTATAGATGTAGGACTACCTACATATGCTATGCATTCTATTCGTGAATTATGTGGAGCTGATGATGCCTTGTCTTTATATAAAATTATTTTAGGTTTTTGTGAATAAATATGTCTGATAAAGCTATAGTTACAGCAGAAGAATTAAACATTTTAATAGAGCAGACATATAAGGTTGAAAATGAGTTTAATGAACTTAAAAACTCTTATGGATCTTTACAAGATACAGTTGAAAAGATTGTAGAATTTTTGCCAAATGCTATATGGATTTTAAATGAAGATGGTGCTGTGTTTTTACAAAACTCTCATGCAAGAGAGTTATGGGAGCTTTTAAAACTACTTGAATATAAAGAAGATGATTATGAGCTAAAATTTAATTCAAAAGCATATCTTGTCAAAAGTTCAACTTATAAAGATAAGGTGATGTTAAGTGCTATAGATATTACCGAGCAAAAACGTAAAGAGAATCTTGCTACTATGGGTCAGATGGCTGCTCATTTGTCTCACGAGATACGCAACCCTATTGGTTCTATTTCACTTTTAAGCTCAAGTTTGAAAAAACGTGTAAAAGATGAAAATATTGCTATAGTTGAAGAGATACAAAAGTCGGTATCTAGGATTGAACGTATTATAAAGTCTACTTTGATGTTTTCTAAGGGCGTAGAGGCTAATCATGATGCATTTATGTGGAGTGAACTTCAAGAGGCTCTAGATATGTCAGTTGGTTATTATGCTTTTACTAAAGATATAAAATTTGTATTTCCCCAGCAAAAGTTTATTTTAAATGCTGATAAAGATTTATTGGAGATGTTATTTTCAAACTTTTTAACAAATGCTATAGATGCTATAGAATCTGATGACAATGAAACTGGTTTAGTTGAGATACTATATGAAAATGATGGAAAATATCATATTTTTAGGATTTATGATTCAGGTGTAGCTATAGAGAATAAAAAAGACTTATTTGAAGCATTTAAAAGTACAAAACTAAAAGGTAATGGTTTGGGACTTGTATTATCTCGTCAAATTGCTGAAGCTCATGGTGGAAGTGTAGAACTTTTAAATGGTAAGAAAAAAGGTTTTGAAATTAAAATATCGCTATAGCAAAGATTAATACTTGGTATGTTTTTTGCTGTTATGATTATTAAATTAATAATATATACCAAAGGAAAATTTTTATGCCCATAAATCATCAAAAAATAGTTTCACTTTTAGATTTTGTGAAAATAGATAGATTTTATGTAGTTTGTCACTTTAAATGTAAAATAACAAATAAAACAGTTGTATCAACTGTTCCGTTTGAACCATATGATGGAAAGATTGAGATATCATGGCAAGATATGATTCTACGTCCTGTAAAATCATATAATAGATACTTTCATACACCCATAACTATTTATGGAAATGATTGTCATGAGACTATAGTTTTAAAAGCTTTTGAGAAGGTATCANAANNWYATTTTGWYYRKRWSKCSCAARAKYARKTATATATTTATCATTAAGATTGACTTTAAGCAAGTAGGACTAATTAATTATCAGTTATAATATTTTTATAAATATATACATATATAAAGGAATTAATAAATGGGTAGAGAAAAAATTGATTTACCAAGAGCTACATTAGATTTTTATAAGTATGAAGAAGATGGTTTGACTTATTATGAATATGATGCAACAGGATGTCAACCACCAGAACCAATGGTAAATACTATGGTAGGACTTAGTTTATTAGAATCTAAAGATGATAGATTAGTTGGTTTGTTTTTTCATGAGCCATTTCCCCTTTATGACAGGATTCCACTAACAGTTTCCCACACAGCTGAGCCACTAGAAAGTGGAGATTTTAGAATCACTTTTAAACTAGATGATTGATTTTTTATAATGGCAAAGGTTTTAATATTATCAGGTGCAGGCATAAGTGCTGAATCTGGTATATCAACCTTTAGAGATTCAGATGGACTTTGGGAGAATCATAAGATTGAAGATGTCTGTACAGTCGGCTGTTTAGATGTTAACGAAGAAGCTACAAAAAACTTTTATGATGCTCGTAGGGCTGATATAAAGGATAAAAAACCAAACTATGCCCACAAACTAATTGTCCAAATTAAGCAAAAATATCCAAATGATATATACGTATTTACACAAAATATAGATGACATGTTTGAAAAAGCTGGAATCAAAAAGAATGAGATAATCCATCTACATGGCTATTTACTAGAGATAAGATGTAGAAAATGTGAAAAATTATATGAAATTGGATATCAAAAACAAGATGATTTTTTAGACGACTGTATCTCCTGTGGTGGAAAACTTAGACCACATATAGTTTTTTTTGGAGAGAATGCACCTATGTATGAGGTTTTAAACTATGAGTTGAATACTTGTGATTTAATTGTAGTTATTGGTACTAGCAGTAATGTATTAGATGTTACATATTTTGCTCAGTTAGTTGATAAATCAATTTTAAATAACCTTGAGCCTAGTGATGCTATAGATGATACTTACTTTACTAAGGTAATTTATGCCCCTGCTACACAGGCTATAGCTGAAATAACAGAATATATTGAATATTTTATAGAGAATAATTAAAATATTATTTCATATAATAGTTCTAAAATGGCATTATAATTATTTATTTAACTATTCGTTAGTTTAATTTAACTAGAATGTCTCTTTTAATTAAGGACATATTTATGACACAACTTTTATCACTTTTGGGCTCTATGAAAATTATGGCAAGTATGATGTTAATATTTGCTTTCTCCATCGCTTATGCTACATTTATTGAAAATGATTATGGAACTATTACCTCTAAAGCTGAAGTATATAATACTCTATGGTTTGAAGTACTTTTAACATTATTAGCTATTAACTTAATGATTAATATGTATAGATCTAAGATGTTTTCAATACAAAAAGCTCCTATATTTATTTTTCATCTTGCTTTTCTTATTATACTTATTGGTGCTGCTATTACTAGATTTGTTGGTTTTGAAGGAAGTATGCATATACGTGAAGGTTCGACTTCTTCAACTATACTTAGTGCAAGTACATATTTTAATGTAGACGCTAAGATATTAGAGACTAAGGTTTCAACATCAGATGTAGTTTATTTATCTAAAAAAAGTAACAATTCTCTTTCTTCATCTTTAGAAATAAACTCTAAAAAAGTTAATGTTGAACTTATAGAATATATTCCAGATGCAATTGAGAATTTAGTTGAGGATACTGATGGTGGCTATATTGTAGCTCAGATGATGGTTACAGATGGAAGTAGTAGTGAATCTATAAAACTTCGCCGTGGACAATCATACGAGAATTCAAATATAGCCCTTGATTTTGAATCTGGAAAAATGTTTTTAAGGGAGACTGTATCTATTTCATATATAGATGGAAAACTATATTTGAAACATGTGTCTCCACTTAAATGGTTAAAAATGGATGATAAATCTCAGGGTGTAATCGAAGCATCTGATAAAACTGAATTTAAAAATAGAACTCTATATGGTATACGTGGAAGTAACTTTGTTCTTCGTAAATTATATAAACATGCCAAAATGAAAGTTGTATCAGATCCAGCAGCTTCAGCTATGAGACCAGGTATGGATGCTTTAAAATTTAAAATTACTGTAGATGATAAATCAAAAGATGTAATGGTATATGGTAAGCCTGGTTTAAAAGCTAAGCAGTATCATAAGCAAGTAAATGGTGTAGATGTAGATATCTCTTATGGTTCAAAATCATTAGACTTACCATTTGAGCTTAAACTTATTGATTTTCAACTAAATCGTTATCCTGGTTCAATGTCTCCAGCATCTTATTCATCTGATATTATTTTAATAGACAAAGAAGAAAACCTAAATATGCCGTATAAAATCTTTATGAATAATATTTTAGAGCATCGTGGATATAAATTTTTTCAATCATCATATGATAAAGATGAAAAAGGTACTATCCTTTCTGTGAATAATGATCCAGGTACATTGCCCTCATATATAGGTTATTTTCTTTTAGGTCTTGGATTATTTTGGTCTTTATTTTCTTCTGGAAATAGATTCTCTAAACTTTCAGATATAGCAAAAGAAGCAAGTGCAAAAAAAGCTTTAAGTATATTAGTTACTCTTGGTGTACTTTTTAGTGTAAGTCCATCTTATGCAGCTGATATTGATCCAAGCATAAAAACTATACTCTCTTTTGATAAGAATCATGCACAAAAATTTGGTCAGTTAATTATTCAAGATAATGCTGGTAGAATGAAACCTATGGATACACTCTCAACCGAGATTTTAGCTAAGGTATATAGATCATCACATATTATTATTGGAAATAAAAAATTAAATTCAAATCAAGTTGTTTTAGGAATGATGGTTAAACCAGACGAATATAGAAACCTAAAAATGATTAGAACTAAAAATAAAAAAATAAATACTATGATTGGTGCAAAGATTGAATCTAAATATGCATCGTTTGAACAATTTTTTAAAGATCCAAGCAGTCTACAAGGTTATAAATTAGCTGATGCAGTTAATACAGCAGTTAGAAAAGAACCAAAAACTAGGGATTTATTTGACAAAGCAGTTTTAAAAGTTGATGAACGTGTAAATATTTGTTATTCAGTTTATTCTGGTTCATTAATGAAATTTTGGGCTAAACCAAACGATATAAATAATAAATGGTTCCCAACTATTGAGGCTTTACAGTCATTTAAACCTGAAAATGCAGAAAAAATAAGATCTATAGTATTTGATTATTTTTCATCTCTAGATAAGGCTGTAGAGAGTGGTGACTGGTCAAAAGCTGATGAAAATATTAAAAGAATATCTGAATATCAAAAATTTTATGGAGCAGCTGTACTTCCTTCTGAGAATAGAATTAGTGCTGAAATGTTATATAATAAAGCGAATATATTCGAGACAATTTATCCATTATATTTTTTATTAGGTTTTATACTCTTAATTCTGTCATTTATTAAGATACTTAAACCTAGTTTTAAAATGGATATAGTTTCTAAAATRWCYNNAGGMCTTTTAATAGCTCTTTTTGTTTCACATACCTTTGGATTAGGGCTTCGTTGGTATATCTCAGGTCATGCACCTTGGTCAAATGGATATGAATCTATGATTTATATTTCATGGGCTACTGTATTTTCTGGTTTTATTTTCTCAAAACGCTCATCTATGACTATGGCTTCAACTGCAATTTTAACTGCACTTATCTTGATGGTTGCGCATTTAAATTGGATGGATCCACAGGTTACAAACTTAGTGCCAGTTCTTAACTCTTACTGGTTAAGTATCCATGTTGCTATAATTACAGCTTCTTACGGCTTTTTAGGTCTTGGAGCATTACTTGGATTTATTACTATTTTATTATTTATTCTTAAAAATAAAAAAAACGAAAAACATTTATCTCTTTCAATCAAAGAGTTAAATGCAATTAATGAGATGAGTTTAATTATTGGTCTTTCATTCTTAACTCTAGGAAACTTCCTTGGTGGTATCTGGGCAAATGAGTCTTGGGGCAGATACTGGGGTTGGGATCCAAAAGAGACTTGGGCCTTAGTTACTATTTTAGTTTATGCAGTTGTAGTTCACTTAAGATTTATTAAGTCACTTTATAGTGATTTTAATTATAGTGTTATTTCATTACTTTCATATACATCAGTAATAATGACTTATTTTGGAGTTAACTACTATCTTGCTGGTATGCATTCATATGCAAAAGGTGATCCAGTTCCAATTCCGGATTTTGTACCAATTACTTATGCGATACTTTTTATAGCTATAGCTTTAGCGTTTAGAAATAGAAAACTAGTATAAAGTCTAGATGTGGAGTTTAAAGGATTTAGTGATAAAACTATACCCTTTTTAGAATCAATCCGTAAGAATAACTCAAAGGATTGGTTTGAGCTTCACAGACGTGAATACGAATTATATATTTTAGAGCCATCTCGTTCTTTTGTAAAAGAGTTTGGTGAACATCTAATGGCTCTAGAACCAAGTATAAACTTCTCCCCTAAAATCAATAAATCTTTATTTAGAATATACCGTGATACTCGTAGAATGGGTGCAAATAAAGTACCACTAAAACATAGAATCGGTTTAATATTTTGGCAGGGCAATGGACGTCGTATGCAAAGTTCTTCTTTTTATTTGCATTTTTCTCCAGACGAACTTTTTGTAGCTACTGGAGTTAGATGGTTTGAAAAGCCAATGTTAGATGCATATAGGGTATATATAAAAGATAAGTACAAAAGAGAAGAATTAAATAACTTGTTACACTTTTTAATGGATAAAGGTTATAGTGTTATAGAAAAAGGTTATAAACGTTTTCCAAGGGGAGTAAATACAAATATGCTTAACTCACATCTATTTCTTTACAAAGGCATGGCTACATACAAGGTTTTAAATCCAAAACTTATAGAAAATGGTGATAAATTGATAGATACCCTTTATAAAATTTATGAAGATATGTTACCCTTACAAAAAATAGTATATGAGATAAGTTTACGAGTTAAAGAGGATAATTAAGGTGAAAAAAGAAGCAGTAATATTACTTAATATGGGTGGACCTAACAAGCTTGAAGAAGTTGAAATGTTTTTAAAAAATATGTTTGCAGATAAAAATATTTTAACTATGAAAAGTGATTTGATGAGAAAAATAGTTGGCGGTTTGATTGTATTTAATCGCACGGAGAGTTCTCAGGAGATATATAGACAGCTTGGCGGTAAATCTCCAATAGTTGGACATACTAAGTCTTTAGTGAAAAAACTTCAAGATAGACTAGGAGATAATGTTATAGTAGATTTTGTAATGCGTTATACACCACCGTTTGCTAATGAGGTTATAGAAAAGTTAAGTAAAAAAGATATATCAAAGATATATCTAATCCCTTTATATCCCCAATATTCAACTACTACTACAAAATCATCACTTGAAGATTTTGAAGAGATGTATCATGAAAATGGAAAAGATGCAGTATTAGTTGAGATAAAACACTTCTTTGAAAATGAAACATATAATGAGGCTATTTTACAACGTATAAAAGAAAAGATGCAAGATTCTTCTTATACAGATTTTGATATGATATTTTCAGCCCATGGTCTACCAAAAAAGATAGTAGATGCAGGTGATGTGTATCAGCGTCATGTTGAAAAACATGTAGAGTTATTAAAGAAAAAACTTAAAGAAAAAGATATGAATTTTCATGATGTACATTTAGCATATCAGTCAAAGGTTGGTCCATTGGAATGGTTGAAGCCAGCTCTTGATGATAAACTAAAAACTGTAAGAAATAGAGGTATTATTATCTTTCCTTTAGCTTTTACTATTGACAATTCTGAGACTGACTTTGAGTTGGAAATTGAGTATAGAGAAATAGCTGAAGAATTAGGTTTTAAAGAGTACAGAGTATGTAGTTGTCCAAATGATAGTGATTTGTTTGTAGATACTCTTGAAGAACTATATGAAAAGATGCAGTTGTGAAAATAGTTATTTTTGATATGGATGGTACCCTGATAGATTCTAAAAAAGATATAACAATAACTGTAAATTATATTAGAGATACACATTATAACTTAGCTCCACTTAGTGAAGAGTTTATTGTCCAAGCAATAAATATGGAGGTAAGAAACCTTCCTAAACTTTTTTATAATACAGATATTTATCATGAGCAGGATAGGGAACTATTTGAAGAACATTATGCATATCAATGTACAAAAAATCCATACCTTTATGAGGGTATAAAAGATATGTTAGAAAAACTAGTAGATTCAAATATTAAAATTTCTGTAGCTACCAATGCACCAACTATGTTTGCTGTATCTATGTTAAAGTATCTAGGTATACATGATTTATTTGGTATGATTATTGGTGCTGATAAGGTACAAATTTCAAAACCAAATCCAGAGATGCTAAAAAAGATTTTAAATTTTTATAACTTTGACAAATCTAAAGATGAAGCATGGATGGTTGGAGATAATTCAAAAGATATGTTAAGTGCTAAAAACGCTGGTATTGAATCAGCATTTGCTACATGGGGGTTTTCTCAAAATTCACAATATACTAATATACTTTCTCACCCAAAAGACATATTAAAAATTATTTTTTAATACAATATAATATTTTTATATTGCCTCATTGTTACTAAAAAGTTCTACAATGCCTGATTAAGATATCTTATTTATAAGATGAAATTCAAATCAGGAATATAATAATATTTAAAACTTGTAACTAAAATAACTGTTTCTATGTTAAGTATTATTTTTGGTATGTATATAATATCAATAGTAGTTTATAGTGGTGTTCATAAAGTAGGCAATTTGATTATAGCTAGTAAAAATATACACTCTGATAAATTTAAAAATATAGAAACTGAATTTATTTTCAATATAAAGCATTATATAAAGTTACACAGTCAAATGCTAGTACAGTTAAAGAGGTTAGTTTGGTGGCAAATGAGGTTAAAGATATTGTTTCTAGTATGTTAAGTAACGTTCAAAGTAGAAAATTTTAATTTTAAGTATATTTTTAGGTACAATATAATAATTTTTTATTTTAAGGGATACTTTTGTTTGATAGTGATTTATTACTCGCATTCGCTTTTATGGCTGTACTTTTTTTAAGACAAATTTCTATACTTAAATTACCAAATAAGATAAACTATGCCCCATTAATGTTAGGTATTGGTGCCATAAGTAGTGTAGTACATTTTATCATACATCCCGAAGCTGTAGATATTCTTCTTATTTTAAGGGAGAGTTTTTTTCCTATCTTAGTATCATTACTTTTATATATAGTTATGAATATATTACATCAAACTCAAGAAAGTGATTTAGCAATAACTCAACATGAATTTACAAAAGCTTTAATAGAACAGATTACCTTATTAAAAGAGTTTTCATCAGATTTAGAAAAAAGGATGATTTTATCTCAAGAAGAGGATCAAAAATCTCGTGGAGAGGTTCAAGAAAAATTCAAACAAGATATTAAAGCACTTGATACTATACAAATTAATCAAGCCAATTTTTCAGAAAAGTTTGCTCAACTTGAACTTTGGCATAAGGATGTAACGAAAGCTTTTTCGGATTATACAGATGTTCAAATTCCCTCACTTGATAATGTAGTCCATAAACATATAGAAATTTTAAGAGTATCTGAACAAGATCATTTTAATCAACTAAAATCAATTCTTCAAGAAGCTGTTGATAGCAGGAGCAGTATTTTTGAAGAGTTAGGTACTATGAAAGAAACATTATTAGCTATCAAAAATATATCTTCAGATATATCAAACTCAATTATAAAACATACTACTGAACAACTATCATCTGTAAGTAGGTCATTTGAAAAACAAATTTTATCTTTAAAGTCTCATACTGAAGGTGTAGGTACATCATTATCTGAGAGTGAATCAAGGCTTGATAATATAAGAGAAAAAAGTGAAATGATTATGAAGCAGATGCTTCTTTCATCTAAAAAAATGAATGAGATTGAGGGACAAAATAGCGGCTTACATAATATATATACAACTATAAAAGAGTTAATGAAAGAGATGGAATTGATTAAGGCTGATTATGTTAAATCACAGTCCCAACTAAGTATAGTAGCTAATGAGTTGAAAATATCTCAGTCTAAAGATGTAGATTTTGTTAAAAAACAAATGGAAAATATGATTAGTGATATTTCAATAAAAATAGAGGATTCTTTAGATAAGTTACATAAACACTATCATATAGCTGATGAGGATATATCACAAAGTGTTCAGTTATTAGCTAAAAAAGCTCAGCTTAAAAATACTTATTCTGACTTAAATCAATAAATATTATACATATATAAAAAATCTCTAAAATATGTCCAAATTGAAAATTAAATAATACTCAAAAGCGTGACATTAATAGAAGTTTTAGAACTAATTTACCATATCTATATACTTACAAAAATCATAAAAAATTGCATATTCAAAATACAGCATASGCACTTGAATGTGGAGTATTCTCTCATATTAAAAATATGCATCCGTATTTTTAATTAAGTCAAATTCTTAGTTTAGGTAATTTGAAACTTAATTTTCATTAAATAAAATATTTTAAAACTTATAAACATCTCATATTTATGATTATTCTTTTATAATATTCAAATAATATTAAAATAAGTTATATTTTATTTCTAAAAGGAGCATGTAATGGGAAAAATATTGATTGTGGATGACTCTAGTCTCATTAGAAATGTTGCATCAGAAGCGATTACGGCGGCTGGACATACGCCTATTATAGCTTCAAATGGACAAGAGGGATTAGAAAAAGTTATGAATGAAACAGTTGATTTAATATTTAGCGATGTTAACATGCCTATTATGGGCGGTATGGAAATGGTTGAGAAAATTAAAGAGATGAGTGAGTTTAAATTCCTTCCTATTGTAATGTTGACAACAGAGAGCAGTCCTGAATTGAAAGAAAAAGGCAAGGCACTAGGAGCAAAAGCGTGGCTTGTTAAACCATTTGATAAAGATAAATTCACTACAGTAGTTAAAAAACTTTTAGGTTAATGGGATAAGAAAATGAAAACACTTAGGTATGAAAAACTGACTATATATGAAGTGTCAAGTTTTGCTAAAGAGCTAACGGATTATCTATCTGATGCAAAAGATAGATTAGAACTAGATTTAAGTAGTGTTCAAAAGATAGATATAGCTGTCATACAACTCTTGCTTAGCACATCAAAAAGTTGCACAAAACGTAATATTATATTTTCTATATATGGATTAAATGAAACAAATAAAGAGATTTTGCATTTATGTGGGTGTGATTTATTATTGGGGGATGAACTATGAGTAAGGAGATAGACCTATTTAATGAAGATGTGCAAGAGCAATTGACTTTTATGGAAAATTCTTTGGTAAATATGCAAGAAAACGGCGTAAATGAAGAGGACATCGGTGCTCTGTTTAGATCTATGCATACCATCAAAGGAACTGCAGGTATGTTTAACTTTAAAGATGTAGTTGGATTTGCACACATTGCCGAAAATTTATTAAGCGAGGTACGTGATGGCACAGTTGAATTAACGGAATCAATGATTGAGACTTTTCTTTTATGTAAGGATCATTCGCAAATACTAGTTAATATGGCAATTGAAGATGTTGCTGTAGAAGGAGAGATACGTAAAACTGATGATGAGCTTTTGCGTACTCTAATCTCATTTATGCCTGCACAAAAACAAGAAGAGCTACAAAAAAAAAGCTCTTATGTAGATGAACCAATACAAAAAAATCAAGTGAGCGAAGAGACGATATGGCATATTAGCGTACACTTGGAGTCTGACTTTTTTAGCACAGGTATGGATTTTTTAAACATATTAGGTTTTTTAAAAAGTCTTGGAGAAATTAAAAAAATAGCTCCGCTTATCTCAACTCTTCCAGAACTTGATGTTTTAATCCCAACGCAAGCTTATTTACAATTTGAAATTCAACTCTTAGCAAGAATTTCGCAAGAGGAAATTAAAGAGGTATTTGAATTTGTTCTTGATGATATTGATTTGTCTATTTTTAAAACAAATGATACAGATGCACTTAGTTCTATGCTAGAAAAAAGCAAAGACTCAAAAGTTCTAGGAGAATTATTGCTAAAGGAAGATTTTTTTACTGCCAAGCAGATTATACCTACCTCCGTAGCAGTAGCCACTCAAGTTCCCAAAACGAATATTAAGGCAACAAAAAAAACTACAAAAAGTTACTCTTTACGTGTAGATTCTAGCAAAATAGATAGTTTAATCAATCWAATTAGCGAGATGGTGATAGCTAATGCAAAGATTTCTGAACGGGCTGATCAACTTGATGATAGTGAGTTAAGTGAATCAGCAATAATTCTAAGTGAGATGCTTGAAGAGGTACGCTCTGGTGTGATGAATATAAGAATGGTTCAAGTGGGTGATACATTTGCTAAGTTTAAACGTATTGTATATGATTCAGCAAAAAAATTAGAAAAAGATATCAATTTCTCTATCATCGGTGGAGATACAGAGCTAGATAAAATGGTGGTTGAAAAAATTTCTGATCCCATTATGCACATGTTGAGAAATTCGGTTGATCACGGTGTTGAGATGCCTAATGAACGTGTAGCAAAAGGAAAACCTTCAAAAGGTAGCATTACTCTTAAAACATATCCAGATGCAGGAACAATTGTTATTAAAATCAGTGATGATGGTGGTGGGCTAGATAAAGAGGCGATTGAGGCTAAGGCAATAAGCAATGGCTTAATTAATGAAGATCATAAATTAAATGATAAAGAGATTTATAACCTTATTTTTGAAGCAGGACTTTCCACAGCTAAAGAGATTACGGATATTTCGGGTCGAGGTGTCGGCATGGATGTTGTGCGTAAAAATATTAAAGATTTACGAGGAACTGTAGAGATTGATAGTAAAGCAGGTGAGGGCACAACCTTTACCATAAGACTTCCTTTAACTCTAGCAATCATTGATGGTTTTTTAATTCAAGCAGGAAAAACAAAATACATCATTCCACTTGAGATGATACAGGAGTGTATAGAATTAAGTAAGGAACATAAAGCCGCAATGCATGGCAATCAGTTTATTAATCTACGTGATTCTATTCTGCCATTATTGGACATTAGAGAGTATTTCAAAGAGGATGAAAGCGAAAGTTTACGTGAGAATGTTGTGGTTGTTAAATATGGAGATTACAAGATGGGAATGTTAGTAGATGAGTTATTTGGTGAATTTCAAACGGTTATTAAGCCAATTGGTGAAGTTTTTAGTAACGTTCCTGGTATTAGTGGAGGCACTATTTTAGGCAGTGGAGAGATTGCGATTATTTTTGATATTCCAAAATTAATTGAGCATAAAATTAGAAATAAATAACATTAAGATATTTCAGACACTATGGAGGTATTTGATGTGTATACGAGTAAATTAAAAATGGAGGTGATTAGTTATGCGTAGTAAAAATAAAAACAAGGAAACAAATATGAACACGGAGATAAAAGCCATTATAGAAGCATTAAGAGGGTTGTCATCAGGTAATTTTGAGACACGGCTATCTATTAAAAAAGGGAAGTTTAATGAGCTTATTGAAGAATTTGACCTACTTAAAGAAAAACTTTTTTCAATGAAAAGTGATGTTAATGTTATAAAAGAGGCTGTTAAAAGCGGTGACTTAAATAAACGTATTGATGTGGCAAAATACAGTAATGGTTATCAAGAGATTGCAAATGCTTTTAATAGTAGTATAGATGTGGTTTCTAACTCTATTAGTGATATAGGCTCTAAGATTGAAAATTATAGTAAAGGTGATTTTAGTTTGCAAGTTACTGATAACTATAGCGGTGATTTTGATAAGTTGAAAAACTCAACAAATAGTTTAGGTCAAAACCTAAAAGGTCTCATTGTTGACATGAACGAGATGAGTAAGCAACATGATTTAGGTGATATTGATGTAAATATCCCTGCCGATAAATATGAGGGCGAATTTAAAACTATGGCACAAGGTGTTAATAATATGGTCAATGGTCATATAGCAGTTAAAAAACTAGCTATGGCAGTTGTTGGTGAGTTTGGTAATGGTAACTTTGATGCACCTCTTAAAGAACTACCAGGTAAAAAGAAATTTATCAATGATATTATAGAACATGTAAGAAGTCAGTTTAAATCTTTGATTGCTGATATGAACGAGATGAGTAAGCAACATGACTTAGGTGATATTGATGTTAATATCCCCTCTGATAACTATAAAGGCGAATTTAAAACTATGGCACAAGGTGTTAATGATATGGTCAATGGTCATATCGCAGTTAAAAAACTAGCTATGGCTGTTGTTTGTGAGTTTGGTAAGGGTAACTTTGATGCACCTCTTGAAATACTACCTGGTAAGAAAATTTTCATTAACAATATCATCGAAGAGGTACGTAAAAATTTAAAAAGCCTTATCTCTGGTTTTGAAATTGCTGGCGCTGCGGTAAAGGTGGGTGATTTAAAAGTTAGAATAGATGATACTGGTTTAGAGGGTGGGTTTAACACTATTGTAAGTACAGTTAATAATCTATTAAATGTAGTAGATAAGGCATTCGCTGATACTATTTACGGTTTAAATGCTTTGCAAAAAGGAGAGTTTGAGGCTAGGATTGAAACAGAATATCAAGGAGATCTTAATGTCGTGAAAAAGGCAGCTAATAGTATAGCTGAAAAACTAGGACAACTACTTATTAATTATAATGCTGGTTATGAAGAGATTTCCAAAGGAAACGTCAAGTATCGTGTGGCAACAGAAGGCTTTGAAGGAGATTATCTTAAGCTTATTGCAGTAGTTAMTAACACTTTAGGTACAGTCGATGAGGCATTTACCGATACAATCAAAGGACTAAAAAAACTTGAAGTCGGTGATCTTACTTACAGAATTACAAAAGAGTRTCAAGGTGATTTTGATGTCGTAAAACAGTCAACAAATGCGGTAGCAAATAAACTAGAACAGATGGTGGGTCAAATTAACTCTAGTGCTAGTGAAATTACTGGTGCTTCAGGTGATGTAAATAGTTCATCTCAGAGTCTATCAGCTGGTGCTACGCAGCAAGCTTCTTCGCTGGAAGAGACAAGCTCCGCACTTGAGGAGATGAGTGGAAGTGTAGCTGAATCTGCTAAAAATGCCCAACGTACTAATGAGTTAGCGGATGAAGCCTCTTCTATGGCGCAAGAGGGCGGTGAAGCGGTAATTAAAACTGTTGAAGCAATGAAAAGCATATCTGAAAAGATTGGAATTATTGAAGATATTGTGTATCAAACTAATCTTCTTGCACTTAATGCGGCCATTGAAGCCGCTCGTGCAGGTGAACATGGAAAAGGTTTTGCAGTAGTTGCAGCAGAGGTAAGAAAACTTGCCAAACGCTCACAAATAGCAGCTCAAGAGATATCACAAACGGCAAATGCAAGTGTTAAAGTTAGTGAGAGGGCTGGTCAACTCATAGGTGATGTTGTACCAAAAATTCAAGAAACAGCCTCACTTATCAAAGATATAGCAAGTTCTACTAAAGAGCAAGATATAGGAATTAGCCAAATTAACACGGCAATGACTCAGCTAGATCAATTAACCCAAACCAATGCAGCATCTGCATTACAAATGGCAAGTGCTAGTGAAGAGTTAAGCGCTCAGGCGACTAACTTATCTAGTCTTATGATATTTTTTACAATTAGTGACACTCATCATGTTATTTCAAAGGTTCATAAACCTACATACTCAGCTTCTAAAGTAAATGAAGAGGTAAATTTACGTGATTTTGATAGGTATTAGGAGAAAGATATGAGTAMATCAATAAGTTCTCACAGCGAAAAAGAGACAAACATTGAATATAGCCAGTTTCTACTTTTTTTAGTAGGAGGTGATTTGTATGCTATAGAGGCACTTAAAACGAGTGAAATAGTAGAATACAGTCACATTACAAAAGTACCAATGTTAACCTCTTGTGTAAAAGGGGTAACCAACATTAGGGGCAATATTGTACCAGTTATTGACTTGTTGGATAGATTTGGGCTTGGAGATACAAAAGTGCAACGTAAGACATCTATTGTCGTTATAAATCATAATCATGGTGATGATGCAATGCAGCTTGGTATTATAATTGATGAAGTTTTTGAAGTAGATGACATATATAATAAGGATATCAAAGATGCACCAGAGTTTGGAGCAAAAATTGATAATAAGTTTATCCAGAAAATGGGTAAATATAATGGTGAGTACATTGCCGTATTGGACATGAAAAATATTTTAGATATTGAAGAGTTATCAACTATTACACAATAAGGTGAATAAATATGAAAGATTTTGATGATGAAGATGAAATAGCACAAATAGATCAACCTATAGGAGATGATGACGATGAAGAGCTTGATATTATCAAACTCGTTAGCACCAATGCAAATGATACTAGCCAATATCTTGTATTTGTAGGCTCTGATGACCAATACTATGCCAAAAATGTTTCTAAAATCAAGGAACTATTAGTCTATAAAGATATAAATATTGCTAAAAATCATGGAGGTGGTTTGATTATAGGTACTGCCGATATTCGTGGTAATATGACAACTATTATCAATTTTGATAGCTGGTTTGGAAATGATGTATTAGATGATAGTGAATATGAGTTAATAATTTTGGCTCATTATGGTGGTCATCGTATTGGAATTGTGGTAAAACGCGTAGAATATATTATAAATATTCCATCAGATACGATGACCGACAATTCAGGCAATAATGAAAAAACATCTTTTATATCACGCATACAGGTAGCCGGTAAAGAAGAGTTGTGCATGATTTTTGATAGCGATAAAATGCTTTTAGACGTATTTGATATCATAGACGATGAGAGTAGGGAGCAGATTCTTAAATTAGATACAGTAGTAGATACTAATAAGATAGTACTGTTAGCAGATGATAGTCGCTTCATTCGTCAGATGATAGCAGACCTACTACATAAGATGGAATTAGGTTTTAATGTTTATGAAAATGGTCAACTACTTCTTGATGATTTGGAAAATATACAAACAGATGATATAGGTCTTATTATTACTGATTTAGAGATGCCAGTACTAGGAGGCCGTGAGCTTGTTAGCCTAATTAGAAAAGAACAAAAATACGATAAGATAAATATAATTGTTCACACCAATATGTCAGATGAAAATATGAAAGATACCTTGTTAGAAGTTGGAGCTAATGAGATTATAGGCAAGGTGAATATGGCGAATTTGAGTAAATCTATCTCAAAACTAATACGGTAGGACTCTCGTGCCAAAGGTTCAAATTACAGATGGAGAATTTCAGATTTTTCAAAAGATTATTTATGATGAAATAGGTATTGACTTAAGAAATGATAAAAAACAGCTGGTTCAAGGTCGTCTTCTTAAGCAGATGTTAAAATATAATTTTACATCATATTCTGAGTATCTGCGTCTCATTCAGATTAATTGGAAAGAAAAAATTGTAATGCTTAATTTAATTACTACTAATGAAACATTTTTTTTTCGAGAGATTGAGCATTTTGAATTTTGTCAAAAAACTATTCTGCCCCAACATCCGTTTAAGACAAAATTTAGAGCTTGGAGTGCGGCATCATCGGTAGGGGCTGAGGCATATAGTCTAGCAATGCTCTTAGATACTGCCTTCGCTCGCAGTGATTGGGAAGTTGTTGGAACAGATATTAATACTGACGTGATAGAAAAAGCCAATATAGCCTTGTATCCAGAGGCTTGGTTAGAAAAAATACCTAAAGAGTTGCGTAAAAAATATTGTTTAAAAGGAAAAGGAAAGCATGAGGGAAAATTTATGATAGACAAAGTATTAAAAGAGAATATTCATTTTTTTGCTAAGAATTTGCTTATGCCAATTAGCGATATCGGTAAGTTTGACTTAATATTTTTACGCAATATACTTATCTATTTTGATGAAAAAACAAAACAGAGAGTTGTTGACAATATTATATTCAATCTTAAACCAAATGGTTATCTTTATATCAGTCATACAGAAAATTTAATAAAAATAGATATACGCAACTTACGCCAAATATCTGGCGCAATTTATCAAAAAAGAGGTACACATGATTACTAATCAACGTAGCCATTATTTGCCAATCTTAGCATCATACAATAGAATTTTACTATTAAGTGATGTATATTATGAGGCTTTTGATATGGTTAAAWAGTACTTTGGCGTGTCTATACAGTATAATATGCAAGAAAGAGAACTCAATAATATTCACGCTACCATTTCAAATAATAATATTAATATTATCTTGTTAGATGCTACATCATCAAGTAGTAATGCGAAGAAGTTTTATAAAGCCATTAAAGCACTTAATAAGCGTATTATTATTGTAGCTATTTTTGACGACAAAACGGCTTCTGAGGCTATTGAGTTTACTCACAATAGTGATACTGCAATTTTTGCACCTTTTACGCTTGAAGAGTTTAAAGGAAAATTATTTGATATTTTAAGTATATTTTATACTATTTTATCAATTGGAGGTCATAATATTAAACATATGAGTATTGACTATCAATTTAAAAATATGAATACATTTTTTGATGCTTATGAGGGTAATTTACTTTTTCTTACTGATGAACTTATGGAAATAAGTACTATGTTGAAAAATGGCGAACTCTCTCATGAATTATTGMAAAAAATATCTCTTATTTTAAAAAAAATAGCAGATATATTTTTAAAAAATAGTCAAATTTCAGCTCTTGTGCCTATATTAAATGACTTAATAGATTTTTTAGATTCAATAGATTTAAATTTAGTTGAACCATCAAAATTGAAACTGTTTGATTACCTGGTTGATATCATTAATGATATTAATCAAAATATGATGGCATTATTTATTAATAGAACAATTTCTGATATAAAAATATTCGAATATTCTATACAATATAATAATTATTTTATAAAAAATCTATTTTTTGACAAAAAAACAGATATCAGCACATTGGAGTATTTTAATGATTAAAGTTTTTGTTATAGATGATTCAGGGGTAGTGAGAAATGCCTTTACTAAAATATTTAATTCCATAGACGATATTGAATTAATAGGAAAGGCTAATAACCCTGTTGATGCGCTTAATATTTTTAAAAAGGTTGGTCTGCCTGACGTTTTTATTTTAGACATAGAAATGCCTAAGATGGATGGCTTGAAGTTTTTAGAGAAGCTCAATAAACAGCGTCCAGTTCCCGTCATTATATGCTCAACTCTTGTCTCAAAAGGAAGCACCGCAGCTGTTGACGCACTACGTATGGGTGCGGTAGATATTATTGAAAAACCAACTGTAGATCTCCAAGAATTTTTCCGAAATAAAAAAGATAATTTTTTAGAGAGCGTACGAGCTGCTTCTATTTCAAAAGTGCATTTTAATTTTAATATTTCAAGAGAAAAATATACTCCACAAGAAAAAGGACATGTTATCAAATCATCATTTTCAGCATCTAGAAAAATTGTTGCAATCGGCTCTTCTACTGGCGGGGTACAGGTGATTGAAGAGATTATTTTAAACCTTCATCCTAACCATGCTGCTATTATAATTACCCAACATATGCCAGTAGGTTTTACGGCATCTTTTGCACAAAGACTCAACTCACTAGCTTTAAACTCTGAGGTTAAAGAGGCGGAGGAGGCAGATATTTTATCGCCTGGACGCGTTTTAATAGCTCCAGGTGATAGACATATAGAAGTTAAAAAAAGTGGGCACTCTTTTGTAGCTACACTTAAAGATTATCCTAAAGTCAGCTCTCATAWACCAAGTGTTAATGTCTTATTCTCTTCCATGGCTAAAGAAGTTGGTAAAAGTGGGGTCGGTTTTATTTTAACTGGCATGGGGGAGGATGGAGCACTAAAGCTAAAAGCGATGAAGGACTCAGGAGCTAAAACATACGCACAAAATGAGAAAAGCTGTACAGTTTATGGAATGCCAAAAAAAGCTGTGGAGTTAGGTGCGGTTCATGAATCTATGTCAATTGCACGTATAGTTTCTGTAATTAATGATTTACGATAGGAGAAAAGAGATGAAATTTAAAGTTTTACTATATACCAAAGAGAATGCCTATTTAGAATCCATACTAGATGAAAAGTTTACGGTTTTTGTAAATAACGGTGAGCAGGATGCACTCACTAGTGTGTTAAATAGCAATGCGTCCTTGATTATTATGGATAAAGATTTTATTTTTCAAAATAGACAAAAAGAGTTGAACAATGATTCTATATTTTATGATATTCCTATTATAGCTTATGCAGATGAGGCGTCAAACAAAGAAAAAACAAAATTATAKGAATCAGATGTTAAATTTATTTTAGATAAAAACTTAACAAAAGAAAAATGTGTTCAAATAGTCACAGATATCTTAAGGTGCTCAAATCCGTATACGGGTACGCAAAAAGATATATTTATTAAGTCACTTCTTCGCTATGAAGATTCCTATGACATAATAGACGAGGTTCTTTATGTCGCAAATTATCTTATTCAATTGCATGAGCTTCCCATTGATAGTGCAGCGGATATACGTGCTACTATAATTTTATTAAGTATAGGACTAAAAAAAAAGAGCATTATAAAAATTTATACATTAGTTTCAGATATGCAAGCATCAAAGCGTATTCTATCGTTAATGAAACATTACCAWAAACCAAAAAGCATGGAGGAGAAGATTATATTTTCCTCTTTAGTCACAAGCAAAAATTACTCTAGCGGCTTTAGAGCCATTTCTATGCATGAGAGTGAAGATTTTGAAATACTTGAAGAGGCTAAAGGGGCCCTTGCATTACGCAAAATATTCATCTCATGTGCGCATGATTTATATGTATTTTGGGAATACTTAGATGATGTAATTAATGAAAATGTCTTAACACATGAAGTTGTAGAACAATACCTGAATTATCTATTTAAGGTGCTCTATTTTTTACTGATAGAAATAAAATTTATCTATGTAGAGCTTAATAACGCAGATACAACAATCTACACCTTAAAGATAATGCCATATCGTATATCCGTAAAAGCAGATTTGCTACAAAAATATTTTGATACGCAATTGAAGACGGATAATGAAAATATTAAGTTATTAGTAGAAGAAGATGACAAAAAAAGAGGATATCTATTAATAAAACTTAATATCACAGATAAACAAAAAGAAAATAAAATATCCCAAGAGGGGGTAAAACCAACAGAGGAGGGAAGAGACAAAACGATTAATACCTCCATTATTGACTCTATGCATTATAAAGACCATCAAAAAATTAGTGCAAAAGAATTTGCACAAGAGTTCGAGATTGAAATATCTCTTCTTGAAGATTTGAATGAAAATGAGATGGAAGTTCAGAATTTACTTTATGTTGATGAAGACCTAAATAAAAAGATGTTAACATCTTTTTCAAAAGTACTCAACTATTATGCTCACTTTTTAAATGAAACGATTGAGTTTAGAGATTTAGCCTATTCTATTTCTGCATTAGCTGAAGTATTGCATGATGTTAATATGCAAGCAATGGATAAAGGTGTAAATTCTACTCTGAAAATTTATATTTCAGGTATTGCCGATGATTTAATGAATTGGAAAAATATTATCTTTATTGATCAAAATACGCCAGATATACACTATCTTGATGCGTCACTTTTAGATAACTGCTCAGCAATAGAGTTACTAATTCATCCAAATTCTCAAGTGTCTGAAACAGAAGCAGAGTTAGAGTTTTTTTAGCTAAATAATAGGTTGAAATTGCATTCATTAGTTTAATATGCGATATAATATTGCGTAATTTACTTTTTCATCTGGTATAAACTATTACCTAAAAAAACAGTTTGAATATAGGTGTTTATTGTATTTTTGTAGATATAAAAGTTAAGTTGAATATTCAAAATTAAAAAAAAAGTCTTTACATTGAATATTAAGGTCACTAAAGCATTAGGAGAATTAAGATATGAGTAAGGTAATAGAAGAAATTAAATCAGCAAATGCTGATTATGTATCAAAATTTGGTGATAAAGGTGATTTACCAATGCCTCCTGGTAGACAATTTGCCATTTTAACATGTATGGATGCTCGCTTAGATCCTGCAAAATATGCAGGTTTATCTGAGGGTGATGCACATGTAATTCGCAATGCTGGTGGTAGAGCAAGTGATGATGCTATTCGTTCATTAGTGATTTCATATAAATTGCTGGGAACTAAAGAATGGTTTGTTATACATCATACAGATTGTGGTATGCAAACATTTAATAATGAAATTATGGGTGACTTATTATCTAAAAGTTTAAAAACTGCAAGTGTTGATGCATCAGGATGGCATGATAGCAATGCTGGTGGAGGAACTACAGATGGTAGATTTGTAGAATGGCTCACTATTACAGATCAAAGTAAAAGTGTTTTATCTGATGTACAAAGAATTAGAAGTAATTCTATGGTTCCAAGTGACATTCCAATTTATGGTTATATTTATGATTGTGCGACTGGAAAATTAATAGAAGTTCCAGAGGCTACAGAAGCGGGTAAAGTTAAATAGAAATTAAACTTTTATTTGAAAAAAATAAATTATGATATAAAATACCAATTCACCAAAACGGTGAAAAGGTATTTTATGAAAAAAAGTGCAAAAAATCTGTTCAAATTGTCATTTTAAAGAAACTAAAAAGAGATGATTATCTCCTAAACTATAAGAAAAAAACTTATTGATTAATGTCTTCTTTGAAATTGATAGGCTAAACTCACTTAATGGAAAAAACTAAAACTAAACTATCTCTAATATATTTTGTATTACTTTTTACAACACATATCCAAGCCCAAATAATTACAGATGGTACAGTTGGTGCAAAAACTACACTAGTTGGTACAGACTTCCTTATAAGTCAAGACTTAGGTACTAGGGTAGGAAATAATCTATTTCATAGTTTTGAGACTTTTAGTATAAATAATCAAGAGAGTGCTATATTTACTGGTTCAAGTGATATTACTAATGTAATAAGTAGAGTTACTAGTGGTGCTATATCTATACAAAGTGTAAATTCTATCTCCTTAAATAATGGACTTATAACTACATCTACAGATGGTGGTAATGGTGGTGATATTAGTTGGGGGCATTAGTTATAGATACAGGCTTTATTCAGACAAATACAGACTTGGGTGCCTTAGGTGGGGATATCTTAATAGATACAAAAAGTATCATTACCAAAAAAAGCATATTACCTACAGTCGGTGGTGAAAAACAAAAATTTGTATCATCTTCAGGTTTAAATATTATCCAAGCTGCTGCTCCACAAGGAAATCCGGGGAACTTGGATATAGCTGCACCTAAGTTCGAGCTTAGTGATTCTTTAGTAAAACTAACAACTGGTTATACTAAAATATATGATTTAGTTAAAGATGCTTGTTATGTCCGTTCAAATAATCATAGTTCATTATTGTACTATTAAAGGTTTAAAATGAAAATCAGAGTTTATTACGAAGATACAGATACTGGTGGTGTAGTATATCATTCAAACTATTTAAACTTCTGTGAACGTGCAAGAAGTGAAGAATTTTTTAAAAAAGGTATAAGTCCTATATTAAAAGAGGGACATTTTATAGCTAGAAAATTAGAAGTTGATTATTTTGCTAGTGCAAAACTTGGAGATGAACTTCTAGTAAAAACTAATTTATTACAGATAAATGGTGCTTCTTTTAAACTTTTGCAAGAAATATATAAGGGCTCTAAAAAACTTTTTGAGATGAAAATTACCTTAGTACATATTAGTTTTGAGGGTAAGGCTCAAAAAATAAGTAAAAAAACTAAAGAGTTGATTTTAGTTTTATTTGATACTTAACTAATATGGCAAAAACTTAGATACAGACGGTTTTATTAACTCTATAGGGTATATCATTTGATTATCTAATATCTCAATATTATACTCACGTTCTTCATTTGTTAAAAGATGAAAAAAGTAATCAATACCAATTGTAGTAGTATAGTTAATCCAGTCATAAACAATATCATTTCCTAAAAGAAGATTTGTTTCAATTAAAACATTATTTTCTTCTGTAATAGAGTTTGCAATTATCATTTTTTTTCTATCAGCATATTGAGTCATTGAGAGTAAAAGTGGGTCATAGTTTACCTGAGTTGATAAAATATTTGTTAAATTTACGTCATAAAGTGTAAGTTGAGAAAGTATCATGCCACTTTTAATGATTGGAGTGTTTATAAAAAATGAACCATTCTGAATAGACTTTCTTTTTAATTGTCTTTTTATATTTGTTGTTCTTTTAGGAATAGAAAACTTTATAACTCTTTTTTTAGCATATGAGAGTCTATCACTATTTTTAAATTCAGCTTCTTCGTATTGGCTTAGTTTTTTACCAATAGTGGATTTATCGTAAAAAATAACTAATGGTGATTTTGCTTCTTTGATTAGCAGGTTACTTTGTGCTCTATAATCAATGCCACCATAAAATAAATAAGGTGATATAGTATCTGCATCTTGTTTATTTATGGTAGGAAAGTAGATATTTATTTGTGGATTTATTTTAGCTACTTCGTCAGCACCTATTTGTGTTAATGGCGCTATGACAAAGTTAAATTTATCTTTTTTTATCTTTAGTAGTGCTTTTTGAATATCCTCGTTACTTTCAGTATTTAATTTATAACTTTTTAATTCAAAAAATCTGTTTTTTGCCATAAGGTATGAAAATGATGCATTAGTAGTTGTAGATGCATATCTACCAATCTTTTTGTATGGAAGTAAAAGTGCAATTCTTAGTTTTTTGTTTATAATATTTGATCCAAGGTTTAATATAGAAATATTTATAAGTCTAATCTCATTTTGCTTTTTATTTTTTAATCTAGAATTTGCGTGAGATAAAAAAGAAAGAATCAAATCATTATCAAGATATTGTTGTAAACAAGTTTCGTCACATGGATATGGATCTAAGTTTTGGATATAAGTTTTTGGTAGTGGAATATCTGATATAAGGTAACCTTGGGCTAAAGCAAAAATAGGGAATAAAAATAAAATTATATATTTTTTTATCATAAACAACTCTTTATAGTTTTTAAATCATTAAGTGTAATTTTTTTATCATCTGGGTTACGAAGAAGATGATTTGGATGAAATATCGGTATAAGTTTATAATCTTTAAAATCTATAACATGACCCCTTACACTTACAAAATTATCATTTTCAGATGTAACTTTAGCATAAGCTTCTTCACCTAAGGTTACAATAACCTTTGGTTTAACAAAGTTTATTTGAGAAAAAAGATAGTTTTTACATGAATCAAATTCTGAATCTGAAGGTATATTTGAATTTAAAGCCTTGCATTTTATAGCATGTGTCAAATAAACATCATTTATACTAAGTTTTAAAACATTTTCTATCATTTTTTTTAAGGTCTCTCCACTCCTACCGCTATAGTAGCTATTTGAGTTGTCATCACTTAGAGATACATTAAAGTCAATTATCATTAAGTCAGCATTAGTATTTCCAAAACCACTCATACTCTGTGTCCGTGACTTACTTAAGTCACATAAATGACAGCTAGATATATCTTTTGCCAACTCAATAAGATTTAGTGCTTTTTCATGGGAAGTTTTTTGATTTACAGAAAAAGAATCTATATATTCAAAACCCAAGGCTTTTAGTCTGTATAAGTTTTGTAAAAGAAGTAAATTTTGAAAAGATTTCAATCAGCACAGCCTTTAAGTATTTACGTGAGTATATATAAAGTGCGGTTAAATTATACTTTATATAAAAAATTATGGTAAAATATCTACAATTGTTAAAAAAGGTTTTAATTTGAATTTAGAAGAAAAAAATATATACTTAAAAGATGCCTTAAAAACTATGGATCAAAAAATGACAAAGTGCAAAAAACAGCTACTTAGTAAATATTTTATTGATAATTTAACTAATCTACCAAATATCTACCAACTTAGAAAAGATCTTCTTGAAAATGAAGATACAGGACTTGTAACAATATCTATAGATAATTTTACAACTATTAACAATTTTTATGGTTTTTTAGTTGGTGATTATGTAATAGAACAGGTAGTTAAATATCTATCACAAAAGATGAATCAAACTATTTATAGAGTATCTGGTACAGACTTTACAATTATTCTAGAAAATAGTTTAGGTTTTTATGAGCTTAAGGATTACTTAATAGAACTTTATGAGAATATAAAAAATATTATAGTTATGTATAGAGGCAATGAAATTGTAGTTAGTTTAACCTTAGCCTCATGTGCAAATACTAGCCATGAAGATATATTTTCAAAGGTCTCTATGGCTCTTAGTTATGCTAAAAACAATGCATTAGCATTTTGGATATATGAAGATAGGATGGGCTTTGAAAATGAATATGAAAAAAATATTCAAATTTCAAAGGTAGTTAGAGAGGCTGTTCAAAACTCTAAGATAGTTCCATTTTTTCAACCAATAATTAATAATAAAACTTCTAAAATTGAAAAATACGAATGTTTAGCTAGACTTATAGATAAAGACAATAATGTTATTTCACCAGTTCTTTTTATCCCAATAGCTAAAAAAATTAAGGTATATAACCATGTGACAAAAATTATTATAAATAAATCTTTTGATACATTTGAAAATAATGAATATGGGTTTAGCGTAAACTTATCAATTGAAGATATTATGAATAGTGAAATATTTGATTTTATTTTAGAAAAATTAAAATATTCAAAGGCATCAAATAGAGTTATATTTGAGATAGTAGAATCAGAGGCTATACAAGATTTCAGAAAGATTGAAAGATTTATAAATGAGGTTAAAAGATATGGAGCTAAAGTTGCTATTGACGACTTTGGAGATGGATATTCCAACTTTTCTTATTTAATAAAAATGAATGTTGATTATTTAAAAATAGACGGCTCGCTTATTAAAGATATAGATACAAACAAAAATCTACATTTAGTAGTTGAGACTGTAGTTGATTTTGCCAGAAAATTAGGTATAAAAACTATAGCTGAATATGTACATTCTAGTACAGTTTTAGATAAAGTTAAAGAGATGGGTATTGACTACTCCCAAGGATTTTTTATAGACAAACCCTTAGTTAGTTTAACAGTAGAGGATTAAAGTCTCCAAGTTGGAACCATAATTGCTGTTATTTTGAAATAAAAGTATATTTAGGAAATAATTTGGAATTAAATACTAGTTCATCCGTTAATAACAGTATTATCTTAACGTCCTTAAACAACATATCACCTTTGATTGAAAAAATAAAAGAATTAAGGGATGATATTGAGATACATAAATTTGACGATAAACTTTTTAATGAATTCTCTACTGAGGTTAGAATTAAAAGTAGAAATAAAGTTTTTAATAGATACTTTACTGACCATTTAACTAATCTCCCTAATGTATATCAATTAAGAAAAGACTTAGATGAAAAAGAAGAATTTAGTTTAATTATTTTTAATATAGATAACTTTACAACTATTAATAATTTTTATGGTTTTTTAGTTGGTGATTTTGTTATTGAAGAGCTTGGCGTATTACTTAAAAAACGTCTAATAAATCATAAAGTATATAGATTATCCGGTGATGAATTCGCTTTTGTGATAGATAAAAAAATGTTTTTTTATGATTTAAAAGAACATTTATGTAAATTATATAAAGATTTAAAAGATACTATAATTGTATATCAAGATACAAATATATATATAAACTTTACTTTAGCCTCATCAGTAAATAAGGATAATGAAAACATATTTTCAAAAGTTTCAATGGCCTTAAAATATGCAAAAGATATTAATGCTACTTTTTGGATATATGAAGATACAATGAATTTTGAAAATAACTATGAAAGAGATATACAGTTAAGTGAGACAGTTCGTGAGGCTATTGAAAATTTTCGAGTTATCCCTTATTATCAAGCTATAGTTGACACTAAGACTCTAGATGTAGTAAAGTATGAATGTTTAGCTAGACTAATTGATATTCATGGAAAAATTTTATCACCCCTAACTTTTATTCCAGTAGCCAAAAAAATAAAATATTATAATATTATTACAAGAACTATAATAAATAAATCATTTGCAACCTTTGAGAGTATAGATTTCGAGTTTACTATTAACCTTTCTATAGAAGATATTATAAATAAAGATATGTATGAGTTTATTATGGATAAGTTAAAAAACTCAAGGGTATCAAATAAGGTGACATTTGAAATACTAGAATCTGATGCTATTGAAGATTTTGTAAAGGTTGAGAGGTTTATTAACGAAGTTAGACGTTATGGTGCAAAAATAGCTATAGATGATTTTGGAAGCGGATACTCAAACTTCTCATATCTAACTAAGATTAAAGCTGATTATATAAAAATAGATGGTTCATTAGTTAAAAATATAGATGTAGATAAAAACTCATTTATAGTAGTTGAAACTATTGTTGAATTTGCAAGAAAACTTGGTATAAAAACTATAGCTGAGTATGTTCATTCAGGAAGTATTATGGGTAAGGTAAAAGATTTAGGTATTGATTTTTCTCAAGGTTTTCATATATCTAAGCCATCTATGATGACTTAAAGAGGCAGGAGCCTCTTTTAAAAAAGAACTAAGCTACTACTACTTCTTTTTCAGTTGATTCCCAAACACCGTGTTTAGTACAGTAAGCTTGAGCAGTAAGTTTAAGTTTTTTACCAGTTGGAACTATGTTGAAAGTTACTTGAGCGTGAGATTTAACGTTACCAAGTGCACCTGGAGTAAAGTCAGCACGAGCTAAAAGTTGCTCACCATTAAAAAGTGACATATTAGCGATATAATGATCGAAATCATCTGGATGAGTATATTCGTTACCCATTTTTACAGTGATTGAAAACATTTCCCCTTCATTAGCATTATCATCACAATGAATAAATGGAGAGTGACGATCAATTAAGTCTTTTTTAGCTTCTCTTTCTACAGTATCTATATCAACATATTTATTAATCTTTGGCATTTTTAATCCTTGTGTTTTTTGTTTGTAGCATTGTAACGACAATTTGATTTATTTAAAACATTAATAAGAGTTTATTAGTCTTATTTAAGAAATGTTTAATTTATGAGCTTTTAACCAAACTAAGGATAAAATCGCGACTATAATATAAAATAAAAGAGTTTATGCATGTTAAAACCATTACTAATTGAGATAGGTGTTGAAGAACTTCCAGCAGTTCCACTTTTAAAAGAATTAAAAAATATAGAAAAAAAGTATGCAAATATTTTAGATAAATATTCACTTTTAGGTAAGTTTGAATTTTATTATACACCTAGACGTCTGGTTATCTGGCATAGAGAATTTAAAACTTCTCAAGAAGATTCTATAGAGGAGCTATATGGAGCACCAGTAGCTGTTGCATATAGGGACGGTAAACCAACTCCTGCAGCTAATGGTTTTGCAAAAAAATGTGGAGTCTCTTTGGATAAAATAGGGCGTTCGCAAAAGGCTGGTAAAGAAGTTTTATACTTTAAAAAAGAACTTAAAGGTAAAAAATCAACTGAACTTTTAACGGATATTATAAATGAATGGGTAAAATCTTTAGACTTTGGTAAGTCTATGAGATGGGCAAATAATACTGAGAGTTTTATACGTCCTATTCGTTGGGTAAATGTAATGTTAGGTGATGAATTAGTAGATGTGGACTTATTCTCTGTCAAGTCTACTAAACAAACCTTTACTCACCGTATTAGTAATTTTAACGCTTTAGATGTAAATGGTGCTAAAGAGTATTTTAAAATTTTAGAAAATGGTGGGGTTACACTATTCCAAGAAAAAAGACGTGATAAAATTTTAAACGATTTTAAAGACTTAGAATCTAAAAATAATATACAAATAGAGATAGATGCGGACTTGTTAGATGAAGTTGTAGCTATAACTGAAAATCCCACAGCCTTATTGGGAACATTTGATGAAGCGTTTTTAAGATTACCACCAGAGGTAATTATCACTTCTATGAAGGAGCATCAAAGATATTTTCCAGTATTTAAAGATGGAAAGATTATGAATAAGTTTGTAGTAGTTTCAAATGCACTTACAGACGATTTTTCTAAAGTTATAAAGGGTAATGAGACAGTATTACGTCCACGTTTAGCTGATGGCTTATTTTTTTATGATAATGATTTAAAAAATGCTTTAAGTACAGATGGTTTGCAAAAAGTAGCATTTTTTAAAGGTCTTGGTAGCGTAAAAGATAAGATAATCAGAGAGACTAAGATAGCAAATATACTTTTTGAAAAGTATAACTTAGAAATTAGTCAAAAAGAAAATTTAAACCGTGCTATATCTTTAGCAAAAGCAGATTTGATGAGCGAGATGGTATATGAGTTTACGGAGCTTCAAGGTCTTATGGGTTATTATTATGCAAAAGAAGCTGGGGAGAGTGATGTAGTAGCCTTAGCTATAAAAGAGCAGTACCTTCCAGATGGCGAGGATAGTGACTTACCCTCATCAGAAGTAAGCGCAATAGTAGCTATGAGTATAAAACTTGATACATTATTAGCTTTATTTTCTGTAAATCAAGTCCCAACTGGTTCTCGTGATCCATTTGCACTTCGTCGTGCTGTAAATGGTCTTATACGAATCACTCATGAGTTTAACTTTGACTTTGATATAGTAGATACTCTTAAAGACTTATCAGTTGGATATGAATATATAGATATGAAAAAATTAGAAAGCTTTTTCTTAGAACGTGTAAAACAATACTTTAAAGTAAATGCTTCTGTTATTGAAGCTGTATTGTCTTCTGGAGAAAGGGACTTAGTAAATCTTAAGTCAAAAATATCTGCTCTTGATTCTATGGTAAATAGTGAAGGTTTCGCTCAATCTTTTTCTACATTTAAACGTGTTGCAAATATTACTAAAGATATAGATCTTTCTTTAGAGATGAAAGTTGATTCAAAACTTTTTGAGCAAGAAGCAGAGACTATTTTATACAATAAGTACTCAGATGTGCATTCAAAAGACTATGATTCTTATGAAGAACAGTTGGATGCCTTACTTGGATTAAAACCTGAATTAGATAAGTTTTTTGAAGATGTAATGGTAAATGCTGAAGATGAAAATATTAAAAACAATAGAAAATCTTTAGTTGCATCTATTTATAAAAGCATACTAAATATTGCAGATATTAAAGAAGTTAGTATTTAATAAATTATTTGTACAGTTTATTTTAAAGTTTCATATACTTTTTTATTTTAGATGTAGCTACAGCTTCAAAAGGGTCTTTTGGCCAATAATGTTTTTTGTATTTACCACGTAACTCTTTTGCTACATCATCATAAGAGTTATGCCAAAAACTCTTTAAATCATAAGTAATAGCAACAGGTCTAGAAGCTGGACTTAAAAGTTGAATTTGTAAAGCGAGACTTGAATTTAAGATACATGGAGTATCATTTAAACCAAACATTTCTTGAAGTCTTACAGACATGCATGGTTTTTCAGAATTAGAATAATCTATAAAGATATTAGAACCACTTGGTACTTTTATGCTTAGTGGTGCAAGTGAATTTAATAACTCTTGCTTGTCCCATGATATTAAACTTGTTAGTATAATGTACATATCTAGTTGCTCTAACTCTTTTATAGTTTTAATATTATCTAAATAAGGCTCTAGCCAAGTATCTAAAGTTTTGAGTAGTTCTTCATCACTAAAGCCAGTAAATTCTTCTTTTTTATGATGATTTATAAAGTTTAGTCTATTTTTTAAATTGACTGCTTTTTTACTCCAAGTTAGAAGTTCTAGTCCCTCTTTTTTTATTAGTTCTATCAACAGTTTTTTATAGTTTATATTTGAAGTATCTTTAATTGTTTTTATCTCTAAAGTTAAGTTTAAAAATTGAGTAAAAATTTTGATATCAAATTTTTTAGAATCTTTGTTATAGGATATATTTTGTTTATCTTTAATTAGATGTTTAAAATATTGTTTGATAAGTGGCATTGATATACTCAAAGCTAAGTTTATAAACGAGTCTTTGTTTTGTGCATGAAGATTGGCTACTACTAAATACTCTTGATTAAAAAGGGTATCTTCATTATGGATAATGGCACCTTTAGAGTTTGAAAGTATATATCTGTTGCCATTTTTTTCTCTTTGTTTAGCTAGTCTATCTGGATATGCAAAAAGAAGTAAGATAGATATCATATCTTGTTTAAAGGCAGAATACTTTTTTTGTATAGTTTGTATTTTTTTTAACCTAACATAAAATGAATCTGCTTGTTTTAAAATCTCTTTGGCATAAAATTTATTTATATAGTTATTATCAAACTCTTTATTGTAAATACTCATAAATCTAGATAATAAATCACTATCCCTAAAAGAGTTTAAGTATATATCTTTTTCACTAAGCAAGGCAGCTAATATACATGCCTCATATGCATAAGAAAGTTCATTAGCCCTTAAAATCATATATGCAAACCTCGGATGAAGACCAAGTTTTAATGCCTGCCTGCCTAAGTTTGTAATCTTATACGATTTATCTAACATCTTTAGTTTATATAAGGTATCTTTTGTCTTTTGAATTATTTTATTTTGTGGTATATCTAAAAACTTTAGCTCATTTAACTCACTGCCCCATAGTGCAAGGTCTAAAACTAAGCTGCTTAAGTCACTACGTAGAATCTCAGCTTGTGTTGATTGTAAAAGTATTTTTGTTTCATGCCAAAGTTTATAACATTTTCCATTACTCAAACGTCCAGCTCTTCCAGCTCTTTGAATAGATGAATCTAAAGAGATAAATGATAATTCAAGGTGATTCATAGAATTAGAGTAGTTATAGCGTGATAGTTTTTCTAAACCACTATCTATAACTACTTTTACACCCTCAATAGTTAAAGATGTTTGAGCTATATTTGTTGAGAGAATGATTTTTCTTTTTTTGTTTATCTCAAGTGCTTTTTCTTGCTCTTTTTTACTAAGATTTGAATAAAGTTCTAAGACTAATATATCTTTTGAATTAAGAACTTCATTAAGTGAATTTTGTAACTTTTTTATCTCTTTTGTGCCAGCTAAAAAAACTAATATATCCCCATCATCTTCTTTTATTGATTTAATTACAGTTTTAAAAAGTAACTGGTTTATATTTTTTGAATCTGCTAATGGAGTTTTTATATCTAAGTAAATATTCTCTATCTCATAAGATTTTCCAAAGGAACTTATTTTTTTAGCATCTGGTAGTAATCCTGAGATAGAATCTGAATTTAAAGTAGCTGACATAACTAAGAGTTTTAAGTCATCACGTAAAAGACTTTGAACTTCTATAGCTAAGGCAAGTGATAAATCAGTGTGTATACTTCTTTCATGAAACTCATCAAAAATTATCATAGCCACATCATCAAGGCTTTGATTAGCTTGAAGTTTTTTAACTAATATAGCCTCAGTTACAACTAGAATCTTAGTCTTTTTTGAGTATAAACTATCCATCTTTATTTGATAACCTACACTTTGACCAACTTCTTCTCCAAGAAGTTTAGCCATTCTAGTAGCTACCATACGTGCAGCTATGCGTCTTGGTTCAAGCATAATTATTTGTTTATTGCCTAAGAAAAGCTCGCCTAAAAAAGAGATAGGTACTATTGTACTTTTTCCAGCACCTGGGGGAGCTTCAAGTATTAGTGATTGTTGTGTTTTAAATGTATCTTTTATCTCTTGTAAAACATCATGTATAGGTAGCTTTTTCATATATGACATTATACAGCATCTATTAATACTAAAGTAGATAATATTTTGAATATAAAGGGTATATATGTATGACTTGGCAATTATTGGTGCTGGTATTAGTGGTGCAAGTGTAGCTCATGAATTTGCTTTAAAAAATAAAAAAGTAATTATATTTGATGAAAATGGGCTAGCTAGTGGAGGAAGTGGGGCTGCTGGTGCATTTATATCTCCAAAATTTTCAAAGATGGGTGAGTTAAGAGATTTATTAAATGATGCCTTTGTTTATAGTATGGATTTTTATGAAAAAAACTTTCCACACATCTTTACAAAGTCACAACTTTTACACATCTCTAAAGATGAAAAATCATCACAGATTCTAAAATCATATAAAAAAGATAGCCCACTTAATCTAAAAAATATATCTAATGAGTTTTTATCTACACTTAGTTTACATGCAAATAGATATGAGAATATATTTATATATGCAGGTATYGTAGATGCTCAGCTTATGTGTAGTGCTATGATAAAAAATGCAGAATTTAAAAAACAAAAGGTACAAAGTTTAGTTTATGATGATGGAATGTGGATAATTAATGAGACCTATTCAGCCAAAAATGTTCTTTTAGCTACAGGAGCTTATAAAGCTGTTATAAAAGAACCATATATAAGCTTACGTGGTATATGGGGTCACCGTATTGATATAAAAACAACAAGTATAAATCCATATAGTATACATCAAAATGTATCTATATCGCCTAGTTATAATGGTGAATTAGCTATAGGTGCTACACATAATCTACATTTTAATCCGCAAWCTTCAAAAGAGCCTTATGATATAAATAAARGAAGGGAGGAGTTATTACAAAAAGCAAAAAAAACTCTAAACTTAGAAAATATAGAGATACTAAGAGACTTTACAGGTCTTCGTTCAGGTTCAAGTGATTATATGCCTTTGCTTGGAAAGTTAGTATTAGCAAATGAAACTATACATGAACTTGGAAATAAACTAAGGGTAAAAAAACCTAACTTTGATGACTTTTTTTATTATCCAAATCTTTATATGATAAATGGAAGTGCTGGATATGGTTTTGTTTTAGCTCCATATTTAGCAAAGATATTAACAGAAAATATTTTAAGTGCTAAAAAAATAGATGAAAAATTAGTGCCCGCAAGATTTTTTGCGAGATGGGCTAGAAGAAAACTAGCCTAGTCTTTGAATAGTTGGTGGATTAGTTGAAAAAGATTTTTTAAAAGCATTAGCTCTTATATCTCTTAGTTTTCCATGAGCTAAAATTGGTAAAAAGTATGCAACTTCTTTACTCTCTTGTTCATTATAGTTTTTATCGTACATAAATATTAGCTCTTTACCAAGTTTTTGCACAGCAGATGAGAGTGACCTTGCATAATCGATGATAGCTTTATGGTGTCTATCGTACTTATTTCCTGAGGCAAAAAATACAAACTTGCCATTTAAACTTAGGTTTGTATAATCTTGATAATTTAAAAACTTATCATAACGGGTTAACTGTCCACTAGTAAACCTATCTAAATCAGCATCAAACTCTTCCATAATTGGTGTTGGTTCAATATTTTCATAATTGTAGTTATAAAGGTATCTTATTTCTAAAAGTTTACCACGGTATCCATCTTTAATAGCTGAAGCAAAAAGAATACAGTTTCTATCAAACTCTAGTTCTGCAAACTTATCGTAAGACTCATAACCTTGTTCCTCTAAAGAGCTATCCATATTAAAACCAATAGGCGTTATGCTTGGGTTAAATAAAAAAATAGTACCAAGAACATTTTTACTCTTTTTTTTTAGTTTTATTTCTAAGTCTGAGCTAGTTATAGTTTCATCATTTTCTTGTATATAAATGTATTGTTTAGTTAAGTAGTCATGACCAATGTTTTTTGTAAATATTCCGAATGTTTGCATATAAATTCCTATAATAATTATTGGAATTATACTATAATTTTATTACTAATAGGTATAACAAGGATAATATAATGTGGCTGATTTATACAACTACTTTCGTCATACTGAATTTGATTTAGGGTCTGATTTATACAACTATTATCGTCACCCTGAACTTGATTCAGGGTCTAATTTCTTAGTTTAGATTCCAAATCAAGTTTGGAATGACGATATTTTTTTGGAATGACGATATTTTTCATTGTATGAATCAGCCTTGGATACTATAAGTGTATGCTATTTCACTATAACTGTAATTTTTGCTACTGGATTTAACCAACGATGTATACTAGAATCTAAATCACTTACGCCAGCTATAGGGTTAGTACCGTCAAGAACTCCACGGTGCATATGTACCTTAGTATTTTTATCAGTAGAAGTAACACCAGTAGCTCCAGTTTGAGTAATTGTACCAGCTGGATCTGGCATATCTGCTAATAATTCAGTATTTGCTTCTGTACCTGCATCATAAGCATTTACATAAAATCTATAAGTTCCAGCTTTTATTGGAATTTCCCATGATCTTAAGCCAATAAAAGCATCATTTGTAGGTACCATCATTGCTACTATTGAAAGAAATTTATTATTTCCAACTGCGTTAATATCACTAGTAGTAGTTGAATCAGATGGGGCTAATAATCCATTAGATGGATTAGAAATAAATACAGCATTTACTGCTGTAAGATCAGACTCTAAACCACTTATATCACCACTTTCAGCCATTAATTTAAGATTTGTTGTTGCTGTACTTCCTGGAGTGAAAAGTGAAGTGTTAGTTGAATGAGTAGCTACTAATAATGGTGTAAAACTAATTCCATGTGTAAGGTTAGTTATTTTTACATCTATAATTTGCGCTTGTAATAGTATTGATGAGCATAAGGTAGCAGCTCCAATTAGTTTATATAATTTCATAGTATATCCTTTTATTTAATTGGCGAAAGAATATCATTAGAGAACTATAAAATAATTATATTTAATTAATTAAATTTAAAATAAATCTTGATTTAAGTGTTGTGACTTAATATATGATAACATGGATAATCATACAAATTTTTAGTATAATATTGTTATGATTTATATAGCTTTTTTATTTTTTTTATTTTTTATTTTAGCCATTTCTTTTTATCATTTACAATACTTTATGATGTTTAAACCAACATATTATCGTTCAACTGAACTAGATGATAGATTTGAGGTACTAAGTATTACTACAAATGATGGTGTAGAATTGGAGGGTGTAGTGTATAAGGCACATAACCATAAGGCTACTATGCTTTTTTTTTCTGGACGCTTTCATGATGGCGTTGGAGCAATAGAGAAAATGTCTTATGCATATCCAGATATAAGAATAATAATTTTTAATTATCGCTCATATGGTAGGAGTGGAGGAAAACTAAACGAGAAAAATATTTTTAGTGATGCCTTACATATTACCCGTATAATTAAAAAAAACTTTGGTGATATATATGTAGCTGGTTTTTCTTTAGGTTCTAGTATAGCATCATATGTAGCCTCTGTAGAGAGTGTAACCTCTGTGTTTTTAATAGGCCCTTTTGATAGTATTGGCAAGATTACAAAAATGAAGTATGGTATTAACTTAGCTCTAATAAGCCGTTATAAGTTTGATAATACTAAATTTGTACAGAAAATAGAAGCTGATACTTATATATTTTCTTCTAAAGCCGATAATGTATCATATATAAATAATGTTAGAAATTTAAAAACTTACGTTAAAAATCTTGTTTATTACAAAGAGTTTGAAGATTTAACACATAATGAATTATTATTTAATGAAGATATTGTAAAAGAGATATCTGGTTTTATTAGATGAGTGAGATTGAATTTATTTTAAAAAAGTATATATCATTTTTTGTGCAGCCTTATGGAATTGTTATATCACTTCTTTTTTTTGCCTTGTTTTTTTACCTTATTAAAAAAAATAAAATAACAAATTTTTTTTTATCTTCTGCATTTGTTTTTATATTTTTATTTTCATATCCACCATTTTCAAACTTTTTAATTTTAAATTTAGAAAATCAATATGAAAAATATGACTATAAACATGATATAAAATATATACATGTTTTGGGAAATGGGTATAATGATGATAAGTCACAACCAATATCATCAATGATTAGTTCCGCTGGACTTAAAAGGTTATTAGAAGGTATTTCAATTCATCAACAAACAAAATATTCTAAAATTATATTTACAGGTTATAAGGCTGATATGAGTATATCATCTGCAAAAATGAATGAAAACTTATCCTTAGCCTTAGGTGTGAAAAAAGAAAATATTATTTTAGGTGAGCAGGCTAGGGATACAAAAGAAGAGGCTCTTTTTATTTCTACTTTAGTAGCTGATGAAGAGTTCGTTTTAGTTACAAGTGCTAGTCATATGCCACGAGCTATGAAACTCTTTAGAGATATGGGACTAAGACCAGTAGCTGCCCCAACAGACTTTCATAAAATAAAGTTAGATGGTTATCTATATTTACCAAGTCCAAACTCTTTTATAAATTCACAAATAGCTGTACATGAGTACATCGGATTATTATGGAGTAATTTAGCTAAATATTATTAAATCAATATAATTGAATTTTTTTAATAACATCTAATTTACTCACATAAATATTCTATTTAATCATTGTTATCATAAATAAAATATAATTTCATTTACAAAGGATTTAATATCAAAAAAGTATCACAAACAAAACTTATTATATACACAAGTATTTTTTTACTTGTATTTTATAACTATACATTTTTTTCAAATACCTTAGAGATTTACTCATTAGAATTAAAAAACATTTTTTTTCTTATATCTTTAGCTTTGGTAATTGCTTGTGTCTCTAGTTTGTTATTTGTCTTGCTTAGTTCAAGAATTTTAATAAAATATATTTTAATTTTAATATTATTAGTATCATCTTTAAGTAGTTATTTTATGAATACTTACCATATAGTAATCAATGATGACATGATTAGAAATATAGTACAAACTGATCTTCAAGAATCTATGGATTTATTTAGTATTAAGCAAGTTTTATATTTTTTAATACTTGGTGTATTCCCATCGTATTTTATATATAGGATAAATATTAAAAAAAGAAGTTTTAAAAAAGAGATTATATCTAAGGCTATAGTTATACTAGTCTCTCTTTTTCTTATCGCAGCTAGTGTATTTATGTTTTCTAAACATTATACATCTTTTTTTCGTGAACATAAAGCTCTTCGTTATTCAATAAATCCAAGTTATTGGATATATTCAATTGGAAAATACCTAAGTTCAACAGTAGCTTCTAAAGATATAAAGCTTGAATGTATAGAAACTGATGCTAAGATAACTACGCATATAGGTGAGGTAGATGACCATACAGAATTAATTATAATGGTAGTTGGAGAGACCGCTAGGGCTGATCATTTTTCTTTAAATGGTTATATAAGGGAGACAAACCCATTACTAAAACAAGAAGATATTGTAAACTTTTCCAATATGTACTCATGTGGGACTTCTACAGCAGTATCAGTACCTTGTATGTTTTCTTTTTTTAATAAGAGTGATTATAGTTATAAAAAAGGTATATCTACTGAAAATGTTTTAGATGTATTAGTCCATACAAATGAGATTGAAGTACTTTGGCGTGATAATAATTCCAATTCAAAAGGTGTAGCTACTAGGGTAACTTATGAGGATTTTAAAACTCCAAAGACTAATACTATCTGCGATAATGGTGAGTGTAGGGATGTTGGTATGCTCGTAGGATTAGATGAGTATATAAAACAGCGTAAGGGCAAGGATATATTAATTGTCTTACATCAAATGGGTAATCATGGACCAGCATATTATAAAAGGTATCCAAAAGAGTTTGAAAAATTTACACCAGCATGTAAAACAAATCAGCTAGAAGAGTGTACAAAAGAGGAAATTAGTAATGCTTATGATAATGCAATACTTTATACTGATTATTTCTTATCAGAGGTTATAAAATTTTTAAAAACTTATGATGATTCTTATGCAACAGCTATGATTTATATGAGTGATCATGGAGAAAGTTTAGGTGAGAATAGTGTATACCTTCATGGTTTACCTTATTTTATGGCTCCAGATGCGCAAATTCATATAGGCTCTTTAATGTGGTTTAGTGATAAGATAAAAGAAGATATAAATATGGATAATATAGAATTTAATAAGGATAAAAGATATTCTCAAGACAATCTTTTTCATACACTATTAGGATTATTTGAAGTGGATACAAAGGTATATAACAATAAGATGGATATARTATATGGGGATAAATAAACATATATTTATTAGTTTATTTACCTTATTGTTTTTTATTATAGCCTTCGGATATAGTGGCATTGATTTTGTATTTGAGGATAAGTTTTTTAATTTTTCTACACATACTTGGATTCTTGATAGAAATGAGAAAGTATATAAACTGATATTTTATGATGGTATAAAAAAAGTACTAATTTTAATAGCAGTAGTATTATTGTTAAGCTTAGTGTTTTTTAGTAAAACAAAACTTATAAAGGAATATAAAAAGGGGATAATTATAGTTATATTATCAGCTATTTTAGTCCCTTTAACAGTTGGAGCTTTAAAAAAATATACTAATATGCCATGTCCAAAAAATACTATACATTATGGTGGTATATATCCAGATTCTAAGGTTTGGGAAAGTTATCCAAAAGAGTTTAAAGTAAAAAAGAAGCTTAGGTGTTGGCCAGCTGGCCATGCTAGTGGAGGATTTGCATTATTTAGTTTATTTTTTCTGTTTAAAAAATCCAGAAATAAAAAGTTAGCAATATTATTTGCATTAGGTATTGGTTGGAGCATGGGCATTTATAAGATGTTAATAGGTGACCATTTTTTAAGTCATACTGTTATTACTATGATTTYAGCATGGTTAATTATTTTAGWYRWMGCWAWKRTANATKAAMSYWARTRYASTKAKWYTRYWRGASTTWYRAYMACWWSTTNNNNMATAARTTCTRWATNKATNAYTSTNTTRRYAKTTNAATKANMRTCAAMWMWYTTWRAKWAATSMTNATMTTTAATAGCATCACTAAGCTCTTTGCACATTACTTTTGCAGCTTCTTCTTCTGCTATGCCATCAGTTACAAACTGTTCTAAATTTTTTATGATGTAAGTCATCTCATGCAGTTCTCTTGGGAGTGCTAAAATACCAAGTTTTGCCATCATATTTCCAAAAGATTTAAGATGAAAGTGTGATTCATCAATTAGGTCTTGAAATACATTAAATTGAACTAACTCTTTTGTTCTTGCCTGCATAAAAGCGTATACTAAAATAAGTTCATATTCTTTGTATGATTCTTCAAACAAGAAAAGAGTAAGTGCATCGATTTGTTCCTGCGCCAAATTTTTATCTAACCATTTACGTTGCATATTAAATGCAGTAATTGTTTGATTATTTGCAGGATTATTTAAAATTTGAGATAAATATTGGAGTAGATACTCATCATCAGTTTTAACTCTTTGTCCAAGTATATTACTCTTATAAAGTTTCATGCTTGAATGAACTTCATTAACTAATGCTTCAATAATCTCAAAGACACTTTCACGTTTATAAAGCATCATATCTCTGTCGTAGTTATAATCATTACCAGATTTTAAAACATCATCAGATATCCATTTCATATGTCTAAAAGCAATCTGAGAAAAGTCATAAAGTCTTGATTTTATAGCCTCATTAGATATGGCAAATGATGCAAAGTTTATATGTAACCAAAGTTCGTGTTTAGCTTTAAATAATTTATTCATTTATGTCCTTTTTAATTATTACAATTAATTCTATTATTGTAATTTTCAAATTACGAGTTAATTGCATCACAACTTTCTTTCATTTTAAATAGGTGCAACTCTTCATCTGCACCTTTTTGTACATTCTCATAGTTTGTAAGTGATGCTAAAAATGAGCTAAAAACTATATCTGCACAAACTTGTTGTTGAGCTGACATAGTCCCTAGTTTTTCATTCATTCTTTTTATAGCACCTTTTGCATAATCTAAGTTATTGTCCTTAATCATATCTGTAAACATAGAGCCTATAACCACAGTATCTTGACAACCATTTGTAGCATATTTGGCATTTTTAATTATGCCATCTTTTAGTAATGTATAAAAAATTACATACTCTTTTGTTTTTTCATCAAGAGCTACACCTACACCATTTGCATCATCTAGTTTTCCATAGTTTTGAGGTTCCATTAGGTGTGCCAAAGTCTCGTTATTCATACCCTCAGGCAGTTTTACATCTTTTAGTTGATCAGTCATTAAGTTTCTTTACTTTTAAATTGTTATAATATTATCAAAAAAAGGTGTATATTTGGCTAAATTACGTAAAGACTTATATAATCATCAGTATATTTTAACATTAAGTAAAGCTATAAAAAAAATTTATATGGACTTTGAATCTATAAAGTTTCAAGAGTGTGTATTTAATGAATATTGGTTAAAAAAAGAGTTAAAACAAAGAATGAGACATATCTCAAAATCTATGTATATATATCTTCCAAAAGATTATGAAATAAGCATAAACATTTTAATAAATGTTTTTAAAAATATGCCTCATAATTTACGTATAGAAAATATGATATTTCAAGACTTTGTTGAAGTATTCGGATTAAATGATTTTGATATCTCAATGCAAGCCTTAGAAAAGTTTACTATAAACTGTAGTAGTGAGTTCGCAATTAGGCAGTTTATTTTAAAGAATAAAGAGAAAACTATGTCTCAGATGTTTAAATGGTCTAAATCATCTAATGAACATCATAGAAGATTGGCCTCAGAAGGCTGTCGTCCACGTTTACCTTGGGCTATTGCATTAAATGATTTTAAAAAAGATCCAAGTTTAGTTTTAGAGATTTTAGATACTTTAAAAGATGATAAAAGTGCCTATGTAAGAAAAAGTGTAGCAAATAATCTAAATGATATATCTAAGGATAATCCAGATATCTTAAAATTTTTACTTAAGAAGTGGATAGGAAACAATAAAACTACAGATGCCTTACTAAAACATGCATCTAGGACACTATTAAAAGCATCAGACAGGGATGTATTAAATATTTTTGGATTTTTTAGGACAAAAGATATACAGATAAAAAATTTTAATATAAACACAAAAATAGAGTGGGGTGGGGAGTTGAATTTTTCATTTGATATTTTCTCAAATGAAAAGCTTGGTAGGTTAAGAATAGAATATATTATGTATTTCTTAAGACAAAATTCTAAATACTCGAAAAAGGTATTTAAAATATCAGAAGGTAATTATGAAACAAACTTTAAGAGTATCTCCAAAAAACATTCATTTCGTGCTATTAGTACAAGAAAGTATTATGATGGAATTCAGAAAATAACTATACTTATAAACGGGAAAGAGTTTGTTAATTCTGAGTTTGTTTTACACTCTCGCAATAGATAGATAAGCTTATTAAAGGCAATAAAACTATAAATAAGTATAGAATTACAACTTATTGCCTAAGACATACCCACTCTTTTAGGTATGCTTATATTAAGGCTCTATCCTATTTAAGGAGTATTGTTTTTTTATAAAATCAGCTTATTGATTATCCCAAAAAACTTGTGCTTCATAACAGTAACTCTCTCCACCCCATGCTTGAATAGTACCTCTAGGATATATTCCACAATAGTTATAAGTATCTTGTAAATATTGTGTAATTACAGGCTTCTCAGACGCTGGTGCATTTATATAACCTGTATCTCTAAACCAAAAGTGAGCAGTACTACCATGGCTATAACTACAATACGTAGCCATAATCTGATGTCCATCACTTGCTGGATTAGTACAAATAAATTCATCTTCTCCATATATCTTTTCTTCTTCGGGATTATTTATCATAAGAAGTTCATTCTTTTCTTGACCTGTCCAAGATGGTGATATTTTAGTACCTCCACAACTCGCTTTTACATAACCAGGCATATCCCCACTTACATAATATAGCTTCTTAAATATTTCAAAAGGATAAACTTCTTCATTCATAACTATACTAGAATCATATTGATGTTTTACGGTTATTTTGTGTCCTATAGTGCCTTTATCGAACTCTTGGTCTGTTCTCCATTGTGAAGGAGCATTATTATGATTATTGACTGCATTAACTATACCATTAGTAATCATATCTTTAGCGATGGTTGTGGAAACATTTTTGGTAACACCTAAGTCTGTTACAGTAGCAGTTTCTCCCATATAATAAGAAAAAGCGTGGTATTTTAATGTTTGAAAGTCATTTCCATCTACTGTACGATTTCTATTTTCATTTTTAATAGTCCAATCTGCACCTGATATTGTAACAATTAAATCATTATCAAATGAGACTCTAGGACCACCACCAGACACAACTGAACTAGGAGAGGCTACACCAATCATATGAAAATAATTCTTTTGCCATCCTTCTAAATACTCATATGCTTTATTGGTAAAAAAGTTTCCCTGTGAATGTGCAACTACAATTACGCCATGACCTGCATTTATACTATCTTTATAGCTTTTTATATGTGTTGCTAAGTCTTGAATGTTGAATGCTTGGGATAGTATGTTTACAGCATTTATTATCTCGTTTTCTTCTATATAGTCTTTAAGGTAATCTTGAGTTTTAGACCAACTAATAATATCCCCTATAAACTTTTGAAACATTACTTCTATTACATCATCAACTCCCCATAGCGTATGAGAATTATAAGAAATTTTATTGGTTACTGAATTAATATTACTGTTTGACTTTTTTAATATTTTTACATAAATATACCAATCTTTTTTCTCATCATTTTCAGCTTCTCCAAACATTCCATTAGCATAATATAAGTCAGTTTGACACTCATCTAAATAAGCGGATAATGAAGAAGATGTAAGTAAAGTAAATAAAAAAAGTTTAATAAATATTTTCATTATTTAACTCCTAAAGTTTTTTTTACATCGAAATCACATGAACTCTCAACTTCATAACTTGCTTCTACCCCAAATACTCCACCGCTGAGTGCTTGGTTATATTTCATATACTTTTTGATTCTATCTTTTGTATTGTATGTAATATTGTTGATAAATTGAGTACTATTTTTAATGAAAGGAATATCATATTTATCAAATAGATAACCACTACAGCCCATGTTTTTATTCTCTGGGGCTTGCCACTTTAAAGCATTATTGATTAAATCAGGGTCAGCTAACATACTTTGATGAGTTTTTAGTGATTGCATCATTAATAGCTGATCAATATTTTTAGTATATGTAAAATATACTTTTCTCTCCACATCATCTCTAACACCATTGTTATTAAAGTCAATACCAAGTAGTGTAGAATTATTTATTTTAGAATCTGGTTCAGGTGGAAGTTGATGTCCGTTGATTACTTCAGGCAGATAAAATCTATACTTAATCTTATTTATTTTAGTATGTTTATTGGCTTTATCTTCTTTATCTTCTTTAATCTTTTTTATCTCTACTTCATATACTCCATATGGCAATAGTTTACTTGGTATAAATGTTAGTTTATTATCTGTATCACTGTAATTGATAACTCCACTTATATGTGCATTAGTCTTTGATGATAGATGTGTCAGTTTGATGTTATGCTTTTGTATAGCAGAGCTGTCAAGAGGTATACTAAATGTTACTTCAATCTTTGTATTGTCCCATACATCTGTTTGCGCAACTGTAGGTGTTAATTGAACTATGATATCTTGGTCAACTCCTTTAGACTTTAAAAGGTTATCATTGGATGCGTATAAAGCAAAAGGCATAATAAGCAATGATATAGTGAGAAGAAAGTGTTTCATGTGAGGCTCCATAAAATTAATTTTTATTAACTATAGCTTACAATTATTAATTAATATTATATATTTATATATTTATATAGTAATTGGTTTGTATAGTTACAATATGAAACATTATTTGTTATAAATAATTAAAAAAATAACAATAGGATATTCAAATTATAACTCTAAAAATATAATGCTCCTATTTTTTTTAAATGGGAATTCAAAATAATGATATAATCACAAAACATATGCATCAGGAAAAAAAATGACTGTAGAGCTAAAAGAAACATTAAAAATATGTGATTCTATGTTTAAAAATTGTGATATTGATTTTGATGAGTTGAGTGTTAGTGAGATAAATAATAATTTTTTCAATAATTATCTCAATGTTAGATTAATTGAACTCTCTGATTAATCCAATAAATAGATTCCAGGTCAAGCCTGGAATGACGATGGGTCAGTCATTCTAAACTTGATTTAGAATCTAATAGCTAATTGTTCAGAGAGTTCAATTAAGTAATTCAACCTCTACACGGCGATTTTGGCTTCTTTTTTCGTAAGTTGAATTATCAGTTATTGGGTTTTTAGATCCCATGCCAATTGCTGTAAGTCTAATATCGCTTATTCCATGAACTATTAAGGCTTCTTTTACTGTATTTGCACGTTCATTTGATAGTCTTATATTATCATCTTCCTCACCACTAGTATCTGTATATCCATAAATAATTACATGATAAGCTTTATTGTTTTTTAAAAAGTCTGCAAATATTTTTAAGTCATTAATAATAGATAATGAAATTTTACTCTCATTTACTTGAAAATTTACATGAATTGTAGCAGTTTGAGGACATCCATACTCATCTACTTCAAAGTCTGTACTAGTATCTTGGCACTTATCTTTTGAATTAACTACCCCATCAGTATCATCATCAAACTCGCAACCTCTTTCATTAACTATTATGTCTTTGGCTGTATCTGGGCATATGTCATTATCATCCTCTACGCCATCATTATCATTGTCAAAGATATCAACTTTTAAATCAACTACTAGATTTTTTACAGTTTTGGATACTCCTTTTGGAGCATTCTCTACACTAATTGGTTGTATAGAGACTGTGAAATAATCAAACCCCTCAACTCATAATTTTCTAATTCTTACTCAATTTTAGGCAATTATCTTGCCTAAATTATACCATAAAAATAT
>NVUO01000041.1 GCA_002733155.1 Sulfurimonas sp. | reverse complement strand
ATAATAAATTTTCATTTAGATATATTACTTGGCAATTAATTAAAAGAAGTAAATATATTCATAAGTTTTACATGCTTATGTCAATATGTAGTCTTATTATAATATTTTATTATTCTTATATAAGTCAATGGATTATGATTTTATCATATATTCCTAATTTAAAACAAAAGAATATAAAATACATGAGCTAAAACAAATATTGCTTTGGATAAAAGTATATGATGAGAATAATACTGTAATTAAGGAGACTAAATAGATGCCAATAGTTAGTAAGTTTTTAGGAATAATTATAACAATGTATTGGAATGAACATAATCCACCACATTTTCATGCAAAATAGGGAGAATATAAAATTATTGTTCATATTAAAACTGGAGTAATTGAAGGAAAATTTCCAAAAAGAGCTTTAAAAATGGTTATGGAGTGGCATGAACTTCATAAAGATGAACTTTTAGCAGATTGGGAACTTTGTGTAAAAAGAGAGATGCCAGAACCAATTTCACCACTGGAGTAAAAGATGTTTATATATGTAACTGAGGCAAAGTATTTGCACGATTATGAAGTAGAACTAAAATTCAATGACGGGAGAAAAGGTGTAGTTAATTTAGAAAGTGAGCTCTATGGAACAATGTTTGAACCATTAAAAGATAAAATTTTTTTTGCAAGTGTAGTGCTAGATAAAGACCTTGATACAATTACTTGGGAGAACGGAGCAGATTTGGCACCTGAATTTCTATATTATAAAAGCTTTAAAAATGATAAAACTTTAGAGAAACAATTTAAAGAATGGGGCTATGCTTAATGTCTAACAAAACCTATAGACTTTGAAGTAAGTAGATAATGAATGGTCTCTATAATTATAAAAAGTCTAACACATACATCTAAATATTAACCATCTTTAAACCTCTAAAATAGTACAGTATCACTAGTAAAAAGTTTGTAAAATACAAATTTTGAGAGGTGTGTATGAGTGAAAAATATAAAGATGAACTAAACCATAATCAGATTCCGTGTCTAGCACGGAATGGTTAAATAATCGTTTTATTTATTATAGCTATAAGTCCAACCAGTTAAACTGTCAATTTTTGCTTGATTGAAGTTCTCAGAATTTGCTAAAAAGTCCATTACTAACATTGGTATATTTGGGATTTGTTTCATATCCTCTTGTTTAACTAAAAGTAGGGGCATAAGTGTATCTTGAGTGCCCTCTGAAAAGCCAACTGGCATGATTTGACTCATAATCTCTATAGGATTTACTATCTCATTATCTTTTAAAAATTTGTTAAAAATTTCCTCCTGAATATTTTTTGCTATATTTTCACTTGTATTTAAAAAGATACTAAAGTGAATCGGGTTATCTTTAAAATGATCAGGTGATGGTGCAGCCATAATGATATATTCTACATTTTTTAAATGTTTTTGTATCTCTTTTACTTTTAAATATTTTAAAGTTTTTATTGCTTTTGCTTCGTGCAATTAGCTATCCTCATTTATTAATGATTTTCCAGTCTCTTCTTCTATTTCAGCTTGAAGTTTAGACATCTCAAATCTAAGATTATCCATAATATGTAGTGGAACATTATCATCTTTCATCCATTTAACTTCATCGATATTTCCACCATAATCAGATCCAAGTTCTTCAACTTTTTTAGAATACTCTTTTAAATCTAAACATATTTCTAACCTATTATCCACGGTATCACGTAGTTCTATATACCAATCTTTATTACTGCCCTCAAGCATTTTAATTGTAGATTCAAATACAACAGCCATATTTACCTTTCAGTCTTATCAAATTTTTTAGTAAAAGTTTCTAAATCGTCTTTTGTTTTTAAGTCTCCATTATACGCCATATCTCTAAAAGAGATATCATCATCATTTAAAACTTTAGGTACAGCGTCACCATTTTGGATAACTTCCATTTGAGCATCTAGTTCATCTTCGGAGTATGCCATTTGCATATCTGCAGTAATTACATGAGGAATTGCTTCAATGATTTTCATTTTTGCTAATTCTTCACTTACACCTTCACCTTCTATAGTGATAATAATTCTACCTTTTTCATCATGCATATGATAATCACATGCTTCACAGTCTTTAAGGTTTTGAACTACCTCTTCTAGATACTTTGGTACTGTTTGAACTACTATACTTGATATATTCATAATATTTTCCTTTATGCTGAAAAGTAATAAATTTTCAGTATTATCCTTTTTTTATTTTACACTATATAAATTAATGGTCTTACTGTTTGAGGCAACTAAAAAATAATTTTCATCTATAAACTCTATATCTGATATAGTTGCTTTATTCCCGCCAAATTTTGAAATAATCGATTTTGTTATGCTATTAAATAAGGTTATATTGTTTTTCTCATCACTAGCGTATGCTACGAGTTTAGCACTAGGGGATAAAGCAACTCCATATATTAAAAAATTAGACTGTTTGAAATAAGCGGATTTATAAGTTGGTGTATATATAACTACTCGTCYATCTTGACCAGCTGTAGCTATAACTCCATTTTTATAGGCTATTTGAAAAACATTATCTAAATTTTTACCACTTAAGACATCTATCCTTTTTCCATCTTTAGTTTGAAGTATACTTACATCACCACTCTCATCAGTTATGACTACTCTTTGTTTATCCTCACTTAAACAAAAGTCTGAAAATTTAGCACCGTTAACCTGAATTATATAGTCTATTTTTTTATTTTTTATATCATAAGAGATGATTTCATTACTAAGCAAGGCTAATAGAAGTTTATTCTTATTTATGTACTTTGCTTTTATGATAGCTAATTTTTGTTTATAGTCAATAATTAGATAATTTTTATTATTTTTAAAAATATGGATTCTATTAAAACCATCTTGTGATTTTGATAAAATCATAATATTTCCATCATATTCATCAACTGAAAAAATTTTTGAATTTACTTCATCACCCATAAAATCTTTTATTTTAGGTACATCTATTTTTTGTATTATTTTTTTAGTTTTAAGATTAAATATATCTACAATTCCAGCATCAGTAGCTACGTATAACTTAGAATCTTTATATACTAAATCAATTACATATCCACTAGCTTCAAAACTAGAAACTGGATTTTTAAACTCACTTGAAAATAATGATAGGCTAAAAAAAAGAATTAAAAATATATTTTTTTTCATTATAATACTTTTATATCTATAGCATCAGTTGGACATCTATTTACACAAAAGCCACAAGATGTACATTTATCATTAATCTCTGGCATAAACATAGCCTTAAAGTCTATAGCATTATCTAAACATGGATCCTTACATGAAAAGCACATAGTATGCTCCCAACTTACACATTTTGATTTATTTATAGTAATAATTGCATTTAAATGCTGTTTATTTTCTAATGTTAATACTTCATATTCACAAGCATTTACACATTCATCACAATATGTACATCCATTGTGTGAAAAAACAAGATATGGAGTTTTATCATCTGCGATTTTGATTATTTCTTCTTCACAAATAGTGGCACATTTTGCCTCACATTTATGACACTCACTCTGAAAAAGAGATTCATCGCTAAAGTATGGTGGTCGTAAAAATTTCTCTTGCTTGTTTTTACCCTTTAAAGAGGAAGCAAGAGAACTAAAAAGTTCTCTTCTTTGCATTATTTAATTATGCTTCCAAGGACTAACTCCAGCAGGAGAGTTCTTATTTGCTATATCATCTTGTGTTACAAAGTTTTTACCACCATGAAGAGTTTCTAAACCATCAGTTAGTTTAGTCCCGCTCCATGAAGATTTACTTGCTCCATCTTTAGAAGTATAAGCAGCTTCGAAAGTATTTTCAACAGCTAAGTTACCTTGTGATTGAGGTGCGTGACATTGTGAACAGTTAAATCTTGCACCTTGAAGGTGTGTAGTCTCTTTAATTGAAGTTTCATTTTTATAATTATCAACTTCATTTCTAAAGATACCATTTATAATTTTGTTCCTAGGTCTAAAGTTTGTAAAGTGAGACACTGGAATTGGTGTAGCACCCATTGAAATAGCTACCTCTGGCATATGACAACCTGTACACTGATTATCTCCAATTTTAATTGGTAACATGCCATCAGTATTATGAGGAATCATTGGTGGAGCATCTTGAAATGCTCTTTTTATTTTAGAACTAGATCCAGCATATGCTGATCTATATTCAGTCTTAGATGCTGAAGTACTAGCTTCTGTATATAAATCTGTTTTTCTAAGACCTAAAGATGCCTCAGTTACAGTTTGTGATACATTAGCTTGTGAAACTGATTTAGCACCATCGTTACAACCAACAATCAGTACTGCCGCAGCAAATAAACCAATTGTAATTTTACTTATTGCTTTCATTGTTATTCTCCCGTTTTATTTATTTTGTATATAGTTTCTTATAGAAAATCCAAGGGCATCATCATCACATACTTCGATACATCTGGCACAAGATGTGCACTCACCAGATAATACTGGTAAACTTTGCTTATCTATCATATGTAAGACTTGAACCTCTGGACATACACTTTTACATTTCATACATGCAGTACAGTTTTCTGCAGTATGTTGCACTTTAATTAGACTTGCTTTACCAACTAGTGAATAAAATCCACCAAGTGGGCATACATGTCCACACCACCCGTTTTTTAAAACGAATAAATCAAATAAAAAAATTATAGACATTGCTGCCCAACCAAAACCTAAACCAAATACAATACCCCTATGAAGCATAGATATTGGTGAAATAAATTCAAAGGCTGTAACGCCCATGAAAAATGATATTACTAAACTCAAAGCTAAAACCCAATAGCGCATATTACGACTTGCTGGTTGTCTCTTTGAGATGGCATCTACGCCTAGTTTTCTTCTAAGTAATGCTGCCGCATCAGTTATTATATTTATGGGACATACCCAGCTACAAAAGGCACGACCGCCAATTATAAGATAAAATACAGTAACTATAAGCATACCTATAAGCAAGTCCGAAGCCATAGTTGCACCAGCTACTAACATTTGCAATCCAGCATAAGGATCACTTAAAGGCACTATACTTAAAAAAAGTGATGAACTAAGGTTACCCATAAGGATAGTCCATCCCCAAGCATTTGCTCCAAAATATAAAACTAATATAACTATTTGAGTAGATCTTCTAAAAAATAGATATCGATAATTATTCCAAAGCTTACCCATTAGTATAAATCTCCTACATCATTTAAAGAATCTAGGGCTGATTTTTCACTTATCTTAGTTACGGTTTTGATTTCTTTTGCATTTTCTAAACGCTTCTCGTCCTCTTTATCCCAACCTTTAATATAATAATTTCCAACCTTACCCATAGCTACTTCACGAGGAAGTACAAAAATAGCTGCTTTTTCTGTTACGCAAGCTTGTTCACATAAACCACATCCTGTACAGACGTTAGCATGAACAATTGGTTTCATAAAAGCATGTTTACCAGTCCTAGCATTTTTTTCATAATCAACTGTTATAGCCTCACCTAAAAGTGGACAAGCTCTATAACAAGCGTCACATTGAATTCCCCAAAAAGCTATACAACTTTCATCATCMAYAACTGCAAGACCCATATCRGCCACATTTATRTCAAGTTCTCCATTTGTTGTAACACTAGTTTCATCTAATGCACCAGTAGGACATACTGGTACACAAGGAATGTCTGGACACATATAACAAGGAATATCTCTAGGAGTAAAATATGGAGTCCCTAGAGGTTTATTGTCACCTGGTTTAGCGAGTAACAAAGTATCATATGGACATGCTTCAACACAAAGCCCACATTTGATACAAGTTTTAAGAAAGTCTTCTTCCTTTATAGCACCAGGTGGTCGAAGTAAAAGTTGAGAAGCTGTAACTTCATCTACATATGCACTCCATATAAAACCACCAAGGGCTGTTATCCCAGCACCTCTTGCCATATTTAAAATAAATTTTCTTCTAGAACTCACTTTTTGTTTTTCCTATATCTTTTAAATTATCTATCTTATACGCTATAAATTTTTACAGCACATTTTTTATAGTCTGTTTGTTTTGACATTGGACATGTCGCATCTAAACATACTTTATTGATAAATACTTTTTCATCAAACCAAGGCACAAATACTAAACCACGTGGTGGTCTATTTCTACCACGAGTCTCAACACGAGCTTTTACTTTACCACGACGAGATTCAACCCATGCTAATGCGCCTTGTTTAAGACCTTTTGCTTTTGCATCAGATGGATGCATATAACATAAAGCTTCTGGAACTGCACGGAACAGCTCAGGTACACGCATAGTCATAGTACCTGAATGCCAGTGCTCAAGGACACGACCTGTACATAACCAAGTATCATAATTAGAATCTGGCATTTCTGGAGGATCCATATACGGACGAGCAAATATTTTAGCTTTATTAGCTAATGATTTTTTCTTCGTAGATTTATCTTTTCCAGTTAATGTCCCAGATTGTAATGCTTTAGCAAGTTTTCCATAGAATGCATGTGTTGAACCATTCCCCGACTTTTTAACTGCTTTTGCTGCATATGGATCATATTTAACATTAAATCTCCATCCAGTTTCTTTACCATCAACAACTGGCCATTTAAGACCACGTACCTTATGGTACATATCAAATGGTGCAAGGTCATGACCATGTCCACGAGTAAACGAAGCATACTCCTCCCAAAGATATTTTTGGATGAAGAAACCATAACCTTTAAATACTTTACCGTCAGATCCAACAACATTTCTGCTGTCACCATAACCCTCAGAGTTATCATAACCCTCTTGGATTTTATCTTTTTGGTCAAGTTTATAAGATTTAGCATTTTTATTTGCAAATAAAATCTCATACATAGTTGTATTTTCATTATAACCCATAGCTTTAGCCTTAGCTATAACATTTGGAAGTGCTTTTTTTCTTGGTCCAGATGGTGCCCATTCGCCCCATAGTTCACCAACAGTAAAACGTTTTGATAATTCAACCCATTGCCATGTGTCTGACATTGAATCTCCAACTGGAATTACTTGTTGTCTCCAGTGTTGAGTACGACGCTCAGCATTACCATAAGCTCCCCACTTCTCATAAATCATAGCTGATGGAAGGATAAGGTCAGAAACTTTAGCTGAGATACCTGGATATCCATCAGAAGTTACAATAAAGTTATCCATTTCACGTGCAGCTTTAATCCAGTGAGATGCTGATGCTGAATCTTGGTAAGCATTACAAACATTTACCCATGCAAATTTAACTAAACCATCTTCAATATCACGGTGAATTTTCATAATATGTTGTTTACCAACACCATTTAGAGTACCTTCTGGTATCATCCATTTATTTTCAGCGATTTTTCTATGTTTAGGGTTTTTAACCATCATATCAGCTGGTAGTCTGTGCGTAAATGTACCAACTTCACGAGCTGTACCACAAGCAGAAGGTTGACCAGTTAAAGAAAAGGCTCCAGAACCTGGAATTGCTTGTTTATTTAACATAAAGTGAACATTATAAGAAAGTGTATTTGTCCAAGTTCCACGTGTATGTTGATTCATGCCCATAGTCCAAAAAGATACTACTTTTCTACCTTTTTCAATATATAAATTGGCTAACTCTTGAAGTTTTGCTTTGAAGCTATCAAGACTTTCATCCGGATCACCCTTAACTACTTTTGCTGTATAGTCTAATGTGTACGGCTCTAAAGATTTTTTATATTCTTCAAAAGAAATTTCCCAGTGACCAAGTGTACCACCAGTATGTTTCATAGTATCACCCTCTTTATAACCAAATGGCTCTAAAGCTGGACCCTCTTTTGCAGATACAGTAGTTTTCATCTCTTTAGATATAGTTTGCATCTCTAAATCAGTGTATTTGCCGTCTTTAATTGATTTTTCATTAGATCTTCTCATACCATAACCGATATTAACGGGTCCAGCTGCAAAAATCATGTTTTGTTTAACAAAATCCCAGTCGATGATTTTTTCAGCATCGTCACGCATTACGATTTCTCTTGCAACATAGTTCCAAAGAGCTGTATCAGTATTTGGTGAAAAAATAATTTCAGTATCAGCTAAATCTGAAGTTCTATGTGTATAAGTTTGGATAGAGATAACTTTTACACGCTCAGGATCTGATAATTTTCTATCAGTTACACGTGACCAAAGAATAGGGTGCATCTCAGCCATATTTGATCCCCAAGATATGATAGTATCAGTTAATTCAATATCATCATAACAGCCAGAAGGCTCATCTACACCAAAAGTTTGGTAAAACCCAACAACTGCAGATGCCATACAATGACGAGCATTTGGATCGATTGCATTTGACCTAAAACCAGCTTTCATCATTTTTTGAGCTGCATAACCTTCCATAATAGTATATTGACCAGATGCAAATACAGCAACCGATTCAGGTCCACCATGTTTAAGTGCTTTACGGATGTTAACTTCCATCTCATCAAAAGCTCTTTCCCAAGACACAGGAACAAATTTACCTTTTTTATCAAACTTACCATCAGACCCAACTCTTAGTAATGGTTGAGTTAATCTATCTGCACCATACATAATCTTAGCATTAAAGTAACCTTTAATACAGTTAAGACCACGATTTACTGGTGCTGCGGGGTCACCCTTAACGGCAACAATTTTACCGTTTTTCGTAGCCATCATAATACCACAACCTGTACCACAGAAACGACAAGCGGCCTTGTCCCATCTCCAGTCTCCTTCAGCTTTTGCTGCATTTGCTTCTAGCTCAGCTGGTACACTCATACCAACTGCCGCTGCTGCAGATGCTGCTGCTGAACTTTTAAGAAATTCTCTTCTTGAAAGTGACATGTTTTCTCCTATTAGATAATTTTTGAAACTTAATAATATCTTATATTATTTTATTTCTTATTTTTGTTAAGGTGTCCATTAACAATCTAATAGTAACGATTATCTACTTAAATATAATTGAGTTAAATCAATTATATAAACATTTATGTAACATAAAGGAAATAAATRAWRYYATTACTGATCAAACTTACAACGCAAGCGACTGAAGACTTGGTTTATTGGAAAAAGAAGAATAAAAAACTCTACGATAAAATCCTTAAGCTTATTGAAGAAACACAATCATCTCCGTTTAAAGGCACCGGTA
>NVUO01000019.1 GCA_002733155.1 Sulfurimonas sp. | reverse complement strand
TCGAAGCAGAAAAAGAGTTAGTTGCTTAAAAAAGTACATTAGTTTGAAAACAATTGATTATTTTTAAGAAATTAAGTGGATTTTAAGGTGGCGACTAGAAGCAATAGTAAACTCTCTATTATATCCGCCTATTTTACTATCTATGAACTAAAAAAAGAACTTACTCGTATTAAAGAGCTACGACTTCTTTTTACTGCACCTATTTACCAAAACAACTATATTAATAATCCTATTTTCGGAGAGAGTGAAGAGATCAAGTTTAAAAACTCTCTTCAACAAGTACCTATTGCTCGTGAGTATGCTTCTTGGATAAGAGATAAAGTAAAAATCAAAGAGGTTAAGACACAAGGTGTTATCCCTTTCAATCTTTATCATATTGACAATGCTAATGAGACTATAGCAATCTCTGGAAGCTCAAACTTCTCTTCGGTAGGACTTGGATATACAAACACAGATTCTTTCCATATGAACACTCTTGTAAAAGACAGTGAAACTACAAGGGGTTTCTTATCTACTTTTGATGAGATTTGGAACAACAAAGGTATGGTTCACGATATTAAAGAAAATCTTCTATCTAGCATTGAAGAGATATATTCAGATAAATCTCCAGAGTTCTTATATTTCCTAACTCTTTACAATATCTTTAAAGAGTTCATAGGTGACCTTGATGAAGAAAAGATTATCCGAACAAAGACAGGTTTCAAAGATACACTAGTTTGGAACAAGCTCTATAACTTTCAAAGAGATGGTGTTCTTGGAGCTATTGATAAGCTTGAAAAATATAATGGTTGTATCATCGCTGATAGCGTTGGTCTTGGTAAAACATTTGAAGCACTAGCCGTTATAAAATACTATGAACTTAGAAACGATAGAGTTTTAGTCTTAGCACCTAAAAAACTTAGAGAAAACTGGTCTATTTATACTGTTAATGACAAAAGAAACATCTTAGCAGACGATAGATTTAACTATGACGTTTTAAACCATACCGACCTTACCAGAGAAAAAGGTATGAGTGGAGAGATTAACCTTGCTACTCTCTACTGGGAGAACTACGACCTTATAGTCATAGACGAGTCTCATAACTTTAGAAATAGTGGAACTACAAACAAAAAGAAAAAAACTAAGTCACGATATGCTCGACTACTTGAAGATGTACTTAAAAAAGGTGTTAAAACAAAAGTTCTAATGCTCTCAGCTACACCCGTAAACAATAAACTCAATGACCTTAAAAATCAAGTAGCGTTTATCACGGAGGCGAATGATAAGGCTTTTGAAGAACAAGGCATAAAGTCTATAGAACAAACTCTAAGAAAATCTCAGAACAAGTTTAACAACTGGATGAAGCTCAGTGAGAAAGAGAGAACGACGGCAAAGCTCTTAGATAGTCTCAACTTTGATTATTTTAAACTTTTGGATTTAGTAACCATAGCTAGAAGTAGAAAGCATATACAAAAGTATTATGACACTACTGAAATCGGTAAATTTCCACAGAGAAATAAGCCTATAACCCTAAAGCCTGATATCGACATACAAAACTCTTTCCCTCCACTTTCAGAGATAAATAAAACCATACGAAGAATGACTCTATCGGCTTATTCTCCTTTAAAGTATGTCTACCCTCACAAGCAAGAGGAATACTCGGAGAAATACGATATTGACTTAGGTRATGGTAGAGTATTTAAACAACTAGATAGAGAGAACAGTTTAATCCACCTAATGAGAGTAAACCTACTTAAACGAATGGAAAGCTCTATAAACTCTTTCTCTCTAACTCTTATGAAGTTAATAGATACAAATCAAAATATCATAGACCTTATAGATAACCATAGCGATAGCACTTATGAAGAAGCAAGTATCGTAGATGTTGATATAGATAGCGATGAGTATGCTTCACAGCTTATAGGCAATAAGGTAAAAGTTTTAATCGCTGATGTTGATAAAATCAGATGGAAACAAGACCTACAAAGTGATTTAGATAAGCTTGAGATTCTTCTAGGGGATGCTATAGCAGTTGATAGTACAAGAGACAATAAACTCAAAATATTAAAAGAGAAAATCACTGAAAAAATCAATAATCCCTTAAATGCTAATAATAAAAAAGTCATCATATTTACAGCCTTTTCAGACACAGCAGAGTATCTGTATAAAAACATACACAAATGGGCTAAAGATGAGTTTGGAGTCGAGAGTTGTCTAATCACGGGAAGTGGCACAAATAAGACTACATTACAAACAAAACAAAAAGATCTAAACTCACTTCTAACAAACTTTTCTCCTATCTCAAAAAGTAGAGATAAAACAGACCCTGATGCAACTACAGAGATAGATATACTCATAGCTACTGACTGTATTTCAGAGGGGCAAAATCTGCAAGATTGTGATTATTTAGTTAACTACGATATTCATTGGAATCCTGTTCGTATTATCCAAAGGTTTGGTCGTATCGATAGACTAGGTTCAACAAATGAGACTATCCAACTTGTAAACTTTTGGGCAAATATGGAACTAGATGAGTACATAAACTTAGAGAGTCGTGTTAGTGGTAGAATGGTTTTACTAGATGTATCTGCTACAGGCGAAGAGAACATCATTGATACAAATAGTTCTGCTGATATGAATGACCTATCCTACAGAGCAAAACAACTCAAAGAGCTACAAGAGACAGTCATAGACCTTGATGATGTAAGTGGTGGTGTTTCCATAACAGATTTAACACTTAATGACTTTAAAATGGATTTGATGGGTTACTTGAAAACTGACGAAGAGAGTTTAAAGCGAAGTCCTTTAGGTGTTCATAGTGTTGTATTAAATCAAAATGACTCAAGCAGTACCATAGGAAAGGGAACTATATTTTGTCTAAGGCTCACAAAAGATGAAGTTCACACAGATAACTACTCACTAGAACCTTACTATCTTGTTTATGTTAATGAGAACAATGAAATAAAGTTAGGTTTTACAAGTGCTAAAACTATACTAGACATCTATAAAAACTTATGTATGGGTCAAAAAGAAGCTATAAACGAAGCTGTAAAACTCTTTGAAAATGAAACAGATAACTATCAAGATATGAGCAAATATACAACACAGTTAAAAACAGCAGTAGAAAGTATCATCGGTAAAAAAGAAGAGAGTGGAATGGACTCACTTTTTTCTCGTGGTGGTACTACTATCTCAAGTGATTTTTTTAGTTCCATTGAAGATTTTGAGCTTATCTCTTACTTGGTTATCAAATGAAAAAAACTTTACTTGACAAGCTTAATATCCCAGTATCTTGTAAGATAAATCGTAAACTATTTAAAAAGCAGTTTATAGAAAACTTTTTACTAAACGCCACTGAGAAAAAAATCATAAGTGAAGATATAGAAAATATCACTTTAGAATATCTTCTAAACAAAGACAAAATAAACATAGCACCGTTTAATGATGAAGAAAATGACTACTCTGAAATAGCCTTTATAAGAGTAGAACTACTAAGCACTAAGAGACTAAAAAAACTATCAAATATCATTCAGTATATCCCTTATCCTCTCATAGTCGTCTTTGCTGATGAAAACAAGATTTGTATCAACATAAGTCCTAAAAGAATCAACAAAAATGATAGTAGTAAGTTGGTTGTCCAAGAGAGCTATTTTACAGAGTGGATTGATTTAGACAACAGTAGTAAAATAGAGCAAGAATTTTTAGAAAGTCTTGAGATTAAAAATCATCCATTCACAAACTTTTTTGAGTTTTACAACAGTTACTTAAATAAGCTAATAGCTTTTAATGCTTCACAATACAGTGGAACTTTAGAGCAGAATGAAGATACAAAAAAACTTCTAAGAGAGATACAAGAAGTTGAGTCAAAGATTAACGATATAATATCAAAAATAAAAAAAGAGACAGATATACGAGACAAAGTAAATCTAAACATAGAGCTTAAAAAGTTGAATGAAAGAGTAGAAAATTTAAAAGGTAAATTATAATGAAATTTTTCTCCCCTCAAAAAATTTCAAGGGGCAGCCCGAAGGAAAATGTAGAAGTATTTTACTTAAAATCAAGTAAGAAATCAAGAGGTAACTATTAAATGGAACGATATGATGAATGGAATGAAATTAAAAAACATACACAAAAAAAAGAGTTTACTTTTACGATTAAGTCAAGAGAAATTTATTGGGTAAAGATTGGTCAAAATATTGGAAGTGAAGAGTATGGGAAAGATAAAGATTTTACGAGACCAGTAATTATTATTAGAAAACTAACTAAAGATTTATTTATTGGTATTCCTCTTACTACCACACCAAAAGATAATGACTATTTTCATAAGTTTATTTACAATAATAGAACAAGAGGTCAAATAGAAAATAGTGCTATGATCTTACAGTTAAGAACATTTAGTATCAAAAGAGTGTTAAATAAAATTGGAAAAACAAACCAAGAAGATTTTGAACAGATAGTTAAAAAAATGCAATTGATTGTAACCCCACCTAAATAGATGGGTCTGCCGTGAGGCGAATTATGAGTGTATTGTACACTAAACAAAGAAAAATTTCAAGAGGTGAAAACAGATGAACAAACTAGACGGAAAAAGTAAGGACATAGTAAGTGAAAACATACAAAATTTAAAAGAGCTATTTCCTGAAGTTTTTTCTGAGGGTAAGATAGACTTTGCAAAACTGAAAGAAGAACTAGGCGAATTTACCGACAAAGAAAATGAACGCTATAACTTCACTTGGAATGGAAAACAAGAAGCCAAACGCATAGCTCAAACACCCTCTACTGGAACACTTAGACCTTGTAAGGAGGAATCTAAAAACTGGGACACTACTCAAAATCTCTACATAGAGGGCGATAACCTAGAGGTGCTTAAACTTCTTCAAAAGTCTTACCACAAAAAAGTGAAGATGATATACATAGACCCACCTTATAACACGGGTAAAGATTTTGTGTACAAAGACAACTTCAGAGACAACATCAAAAACTATATGGAGCAAACAGGGCAGATAGATAGCGATGGAAACAGACTAAGCACAAATAGCGATACAAATGGTAGGTATCATAGTGATTGGTTGAGTATGATGTATCCACGGCTGAAACTGGCTAGGAATTTACTTAAAGATGATGGGGTTATTTTTATCAGTATTGATGATAATGAAGTGGCTAATCTTAGAAAACTTTGTGATGAGATATTTGGGGAGGATAATTTTTTATCTGAATTTATTTGGAATACAGATGGAAATATTGATAATCAAAAAAAGATAAAGAAGAACCATGAGTATATTTTAGCTTATTCAAAAAATATTGAGACATATAAGTCACCATCTGTAATTGACCCTAATATTTCAAAAGATAGTAAATTATTTAAATCAGATATATTAAATACAATAATTAAAAATGGTGTAAAGAACCCAATAAGTAAAATAATGATTCCGAAAGGATTCCCAGCAAACTTTGAAAATGATACTATTCTAAAAGAGGCAGAAGGCTATCCCACGAAATATAATGATATTGTAGTTGAAAACTTTAAACTAATAAATGAAATAGTTATTGAAAGTGGATGGAGTTCCAAACAAATGTTGATTGACTTTATCAACAATGATTTTCAACCTGTTGAAGATAATAAGGGACAGATGAGTACATTTTATATTACTCAACCTAGTGGGGCTATTTATGTCAAGAAAGTAAGAAGTTCAGAACAAAGCCATGTCTTATCTGTATTACAAAATTTTGGAACTACACAAACTATGTCTAAAACATTAAGTAAAATGAATATAAATTTTGATTATCCTAAGCCCTTATTATTGATTGAATATCTCATACAGTTAAATGATGAGGAAAATTCTATTGTATTAGATTTTTTTTCTGGTTCAGGTACAACTGCTCATTCAGTAATAAACCTAAATAGTAAAGATATTAAATACAGAAAATACATAATGGTTCAATTACCTGAAGAAATTAACGATGAAGAATTCCCAACTATCTGTGAAATAGGAAAAGAGCGTATCCGAAGAGCTGGAGAAAAAATAATAGCAGATAACCCAGACAAAGACCTCTCAAACCTAGATATAGGTTTTAAAGTCTATAAACTCGATAGCTCAAATATAAAAGAGTGGGATAGTGATTTTGATAATCTTGAAACAAACCTACTTGATGCAGTAGATAATATCAAATCAGACAGAACAAGCGAAGACCTACTCTACGAAATCCTATTAAAATACGGTTTAGACCTAACCCTACCAATAGAAGAGAAAACTATAGAAGGAAAAACAGTCTACAACATAGGTCACGGAGCCTTAGTAGTCTGCCTAGATGACAACATAACCATAGAAGTAGTAGAAGCCATAGCCGAGTTCATAAAAGAACAAGTAGTCTATGACGAAGAGAAGAAAAAACGCCACGCAAGAGTAGTATTTAAAGATAAAAGTTTTGCAGATACAAATGTGAAGACTAATGCTATTCAAGTGCTGAAACAGTTTGATATTGATGAAGTTGTGAGTGTGTAATGAGTTTGTTTGATAAATTATTTATTCAGTATAATCAAAAATCAGATAATATAATTTCATTAACAGATAAAGTAAAATCTATTAAATCTCAATTATCAATAGAAACTGATTTTCCTATGTTTTTTGTAGGATTGCTAAATGATTTTATTGTTAATGAGCCTCAATATTACTTTAATAAAGATGTTGAAGCAGAAGTATTAAATAATTTAAATACTCTTTACCTCAAAGATAAAGAAAAACTTATAAATGCTTTTTATGAACAGCAAAATAGTCTTTTTCATTCCATTAACTCTTATTATTCAGTATTAGATTTATATAATGAGTTTAATGATGTAAGTTTTAATGATGAGACAAAAATAAAAATATATTATTTGCCAATTATTACTCAACTAATGGAGTTTTGTTTAAATCATTTTTATCGAACAGTTCTCTATATAATTGATGATTTTGTTGATGACAAAGATTACAAAAAACAAACTAAATTAGGTGCAATTAAAGATATTCTTGTAAAGTTTGAATATAAGTATCTTACAGATATAAATATTAATTTAAGAAATGCTATTAGTCATGGATTAATAGAAAACAATCTCAATGGTAGTGGTATTATTTATTCATACCAAGATAAAAAAACACATAAACAAGAGAAGAAAGTTTTAACAATAACTGACTTAAATGATATTACCAATCAATTGTTAGATATTTCAAGTGGTGCTTTTGTTGGTATTTTTAAATTTATTCTACAAAATAACTTAATTAATGAAACATTTTTATCTAAAATGGATAATAATATTCAATTTGAACTTTTAAAGCTTTTTCTACATAATGAAAATATTAGAGTCAAATCAATTTCAAAAGATAATTTAGATATTTCTCAATTGAAAATAAATATAGATATTAAAAATATTAATAATGAAAATCAAATTATACATATTTTAATATGGATAGGTAAAATAGTATTTGTAACTTTTAATAATTATGATAGATACGAAATTAATTATTCACATCCTTTTAGTTTAAATGGTCAAATAAGTTTTACAAATGAACATTTAAATAATATATTGCTTGAAGAAGATATATCAGAAATTGATAAAATATTTGCTCAAGGGGCAACTTTAACAACACCTGATATACAAAATATAAATACAGATAATCGCTCATATAAATTTCATACATTTCCAAAGTTAAGTGGTGAAAACTGGGAAGTAATATCACTTAAAGATAATAGCCTTGAAGGGATAAAAAGATTTGAAGCAAAACTGATTATAGATGACAAAGATATATCTAAAAAAAAGATTGAAAATTTACTTTTCTATATTTCAAAAAAAATAAGAATGTTAGAAAATAAGAGCAATCCATTAACAAAAATAAAGTATGAAATGATGGAAGCAGATATAGTAAGCATATTTRWCTWTKANKMAAACYRWKATAAGAAATAGTTTTTCTTTACTTCAAAATAATGAAAACTTTATTTGTATTACTCAATATCATAAAAGTAAGAATACACCTAAAATATCAATTTTCTTTCAAGATAATTATAATTTTGAAAGTTTAAAGAAATTTGATATATATTGGAGTAAAAGGCTTAAAAATGAAATTTGACATCTACTGTGATGAATTAAGATTAGAATTTTTAGAAAGCGAAGAGATAAAGGTTATAAAATATTCCACATTATTAGAACGATATAAAAAATGAACTTAAACCAATTAATAACCCAACTTTTTGACAAATGGAACATAGTAAAACAAAAAAGTCACTTTCATCAGAAAATCATAGGTATTAAAGAACGTGATATTGTTTTTGTTAGAATGGGGCAGAATGTAGGTTATGAACAAGATGGTAAGGGTGATGAGTTTTTAAGACCTGTAGTAATTATGAAAAAGTTTAATAAAAATATGTTTTTAGGATTGCCTTTAACGACAAAAAAGAAAGAAAACATATATCATTATGAATTTACTTATACAAATAAAAGTAAAAATGACATAACTAATAGTGCTATATTGTCACAAGTAAAGATGTTTGATACTAAGCGGGTTAAATATAAAAGTGGCGTTATGAACATAAATGACTTTAAAACTATGTACGAAAAATTTGTGAAAGTAACAAGACCTGAAGTAGTAACTTCCCCATAAAATGAGGAAGAGCCCCGAGGGGATTCAATACAGCTATTATACCATAAAAGAAGAGGATAAGTAAATGCCAACTAATACAACAATTAAATGCCCTAATTGTAACACAAATATAGATGTAAACGATATACTATATCATCAATTAGAAGATGAGTTAAAACAAAAAAATATAGCTGAACAGAAAAATCTAAAAGATGAAGTAGAAGCGAAGAGAAAAGAGTATAAACAGGCTTTTGACACTTTGAAAATCCAAGAAGAAGCCATAAAAGAACAACAAGAGAAGTTTGATGAAGAGCTAAAAAAAGCTACTACTTCACAACTAAAAGTTGAAAAACAAAAACTTCAAGAGAGTATCAAAAAAGAGTTAGAAGAAGAACAGAGTGAGTCTATTGCACTTTTGAAAAAAGAGCTTGATGAGAAGTCAAATCAAGTCAAAGAGCTTAACAAAAGTAAGGCAGAAAGAGAAAAACTCAAAAGAGAAAAAGAAGAGATAACTTCAAGGGTTCAAGCTGAAGCAGAAATAGCTTTAACTCAAAGACTACAAGTTGAAAAACAAGCGATTCAAAAAGCTTCAGATGAGCAAAATGAGTTAAAACTAAAACAGAAAGAAGAACAACTCAAGCAGCTTCAAGAACAGTTACAAATTGCTCAACGAAAAGCAGAACAAGGAAGTATGCAACTTCAAGGGGAAGTTCAAGAGTTGGCAATAGAAGAGTACCTTACAGATAAGTATCCATTTGATGTTATACAAGAGATTAAAAAAGGTGCTAGAGGTGCTGATTGTATTCAAGTCGTGCATACTAGAGAAGTTCAAAACTGTGGAAAGATTTATTATGAGAGTAAACGAACAAAAGATTTTCAAAAAACTTGGATAGAGAAGTTCAAAGCAGATATGCGAGACAAGGCTGTAGATGTTGGTGTTTTAGTAACCGAAGTTTTACCATCAAGTATGGATAGAATGGGCTTAGTAGATGGTGTTTGGGTATGTACATTTGAAGAGTTTAAAGGTTTATCTTCTGTGTTGAGAGATGGTGTCATCAAGATACACCATGCTAAAAAAAGTGAAGAAAATAAAACGGATAAAATGAGTTTACTTTACGGCTATCTAACAAGTACAGAATTTAGTATGCAGATAGAAGCGATAGTTGAAGGCTTTACAACTATGAAAACTGATTTAGAAACTGAAAAACGCTCTATGGCTAGGATTTGGAAACAGAGAGATAAGCAGATAGAAAAAGTTCTTGACAATACTATTGGGATGTATGGTTCGATAAAGGGTATTGCAGGAAATGCAATAGGGAATGTTAAGGCTTTGGAACTGCCTTACAGTGATATGGATGAGGGTGAATAATATGGCAAAAACAACTGTATTAGATCAAGAGATTACAGCAGTGAAATATAATGATGAAGATTATATCTCCTTAACCGATATTGCAAAACATAAAGATGTTAATGACGCAAATGAGATTATACGAAATTGGTTAAGAAATCGTAATACTATAGAATTTTTAGGTATTTGGGAAAAAATTCACAATCCAAATTTTAAACCCGTCGAATTCGACGGGTTTAGAAAAGAAGCAGGATTAAATAGTTTTACTCTTAGTTCTAAAAGGTGGATAGAATCAACTAATGCTATTGGACTTGTATCGAAGTCAGGACGCTATGGCGGAACTTATGCACATAAAGATATAGCTTTTGAATTTGCATCTTGGGTTAGTGTAGAGTTTAAACTATATCTTATAAAAGAGTTTCAAAGACTCAAAGAGGAAGAGTTTAAAYWWMTTGGTKRRRAWATMWMAASAAATCTTACTAAGATTAATTATAGAATTCATACTGATGCCATCAAAGAAAATCTTATTCCAAAAAGTTTAATGCCACAACAGATAAATTTTGTATATGCAAGTGAAGCAGATATTTTAAATATAGCACTATTTGGAATGACAGCGAAAGAATGGAGAGAAGTAAATAGCACTAAAAAAGGGAATATTCGAGATGAAGCAAATGTGTATCAACTTGTATGTTTAGCAAATCTTGAATCTTTAAATGCACATTTCATAAATGAGGGATTATCTCAACCTGTTAGAATAGAAAAATTAAATCAAGTAGCTATAAGCCAGATGCAGATACTTATTAAAGATAAAACTATTGAAAAGTTAGAGAGTAAATAATGCTAAAAAATTACAACACAAAAAGCCAGTCAGCGACCGACTAATTAAAAACTCCAGTCACTGACTGGAGAAATGGAAAATTCAACTTGTAAGGGATTATTACAGGTTCAACAAGAGGGCGAAAGACAAATGAAACTAAAGAGAAAACAATGAAAATACAATTTGAAAGCAACTTAGATTACCAAGACAGAGCCATAAGCTCAATAGTCGATATATTTGAAGGTCAAGAGATTTGTCAAAGTAACTTTAGTATTGTTAGACAACACTCAAAAGGTCAAAAGACTACAGCTGACTTTGATGATTTAGGGATTGGAAATAGACTTGAACTTTTAGATGATGAGATACTATCAAATGTTCAAAACATTCAACTTCGTAATGGACTACCTCAATCTAAAAAATTGAATAGTATGGACTTCTCTATTGAGATGGAAACTGGTACTGGTAAGACCTATGTTTATCTTAAATCTATTTTTGAGCTAAATAAACGCTACGGTTTTACAAAGTTCATTATAGTTGTTCCATCTATCGCTATTAAAGAGGGTACTAAAAAGACACTAGAAATTACGAGCGATCATTTTAAAACTCTTTTTGATAATGTCAATTATGATTCATTTATTTATGATAGTTCAAACCTTGAGCAAGTTCGTGATTTCGCTACAAGCAGTGATATCCGAATAATGGTTATAAATATTGATTCATTTAGAAAAAGTTTTAGTGATCCGAGTAAAAATACAAAAGCAAATATTATACATAGACAAAACGATAAACTCAATGGGCAGAGACCTATTGAGTTTATCGCTTCTACTAATCCTATTCTTATTATAGATGAGCCTCAGAGTGTTGATAATACTCCACGAGCAAAAGAGGCTATCCAAACTCTTAATGCTCTTTGTAAGCTACGATACAGTGCTACACATATAGAAAAGTTTAACCTTATGTATAAACTTGATTCTATTGATGCTTATGAACAGCAACTTGTGAAGCAGATAGAAGTAGCGAATGTAAAACTAGAAGATACTTCTAATAAACCATACATAAAATTGATAAGTGTAAAAGCAAATCCAAGATCTGCGAAGATAGAGATAGATGTAAATGAAAAAGGCTCTACAAAAAGAAAAGCAATTGTAGTAAAAGATGGTGACGACCTTTATGAAAAGTCAAAAGGTAGAGATGTTTATGATGGCTATAGAATTGATGATATTTACATAGAAAAAGGTAGTGAGTATATAGAGTTCTCAAACCAAGAAAGTGTAGATATTGGGACTGCTATTGGCGATGTTGATGATGATAGCATCAAACGATTACAGATAAGAAAAACGATTGAAGAACATTTAGATAAAGAGTTAAGATTAAATGCTCAAGGTATTAAAGTTCTTAGCCTGTTTTTCATAGATAAAGTAGCGAATTATAGAGGTTATGATGATGAGGGGAATGAAGTACAAGGCAAATATGCCGAGTGGTTTGAAGAAGAGTTTAAAATCATCTCTAAGAAACGAAAATACAACACTCTTTTTGACAAAATAGATATTGATACGGAAGCAAGTAAAGTCCATGATGGATATTTTGCACAAGATAAAAAAGGTCGTGTTAAAGATAGTACAGGTAAAAATGCAGATGATGAGAGTGCTTTTGATAAGATAATGAAACATAAAGAGAAGCTTCTTAGTTTTAAAGAGCCATTGAGATTTATCTTTTCACATAGTGCTTTAAAAGAGGGATGGGATAACCCTAATGTTTTTCAGATATGTACTCTAAATGAAACTAGCTCTGTGATGAAAAAGCGTCAAGAGATAGGTAGAGGGCTAAGAATATGTGTAAACCAAGAGGGAGAGAGAGTTATGAAGACTTTGCTAGAGCATTACAAAAAGAGATAGAGGATGAAGAGGGAATCAAGTTTGGTGTAATAGAAGAACACTTTTTCGCTAACATACCAGTAGAGAAAGAAGATGGTAGTGTTGAATACTTTGGAGCTACTAATAGTGAAGCTATGTATCAGTATCTACAAGATAATAGTTATATAGACTCTAAGGGTAAAATACAAAACTCACTCAGAACTGATATTAAAAACAACGAGTTTGAAGTGCCACAAGAGTATCAAGCATTAAAAGCATATATTACATCAGTTATTACTAAAATTGCGGGTAGTCTTAATATTAAAAATGCTGATGAGAGAACACTTATCACTCTAAACAAAGAAGTTTATCTTAGTGAAGAATTTAAAGATTTATGGGAACAGATAAAGTATAAAACAACTTATAGAGTAAATTTTGATGTTGAAAAACTCATAGATGAGTGTGCTAAGCAAATATCAAATGATTTAACTATTGGTAAGATTAAATACTTATATTCAAAAGCTACAAACAAGATTACAAAGGTTGGTGTTGAGATTATAGAAGGTAGTGAAGATAATAGTTTTATGGATTGTGACATCATAGACTATGAGCTTCCAGACATCGTTACTTACTTACAAAATGAGACAAACCTTACTAGAAAGAACATCGTAGATATTCTTATAAAAAGTGAAAGGCTACAGGACTTTAAAAATAACCCACAAAAGTTTATAGATGGTGCTATAAAGATAATTAAAAAAACAATGAGTATGTTTATCGTTGATGGGATTAAATATCAAAAGCTTGGAGATGAGTTTTACTATGCTCAAGAGTGCTTTGAAGATCAAGAGCTTTATGGTTATCTATCCTCAAATATGATTGAGAACAAAGAGAATAAATCTATATATACTCATACGGTTTATGACTCTACAATAGAAGAGAATTTTGCTAAAGCATTTAATGAAAACTCTAATGTTAAACTCTTTACAAAACTACCTGCTTGGTTCAAGATAAATACACCACTAGGTACATATAACCCTGACTGGGCAGTACTTATAGAGAAAGACAATGAAGAGAAGCTTTACTTTGTTGTTGAGAGTAAAGGAAGCTCATTAGGATTAGATATTAAAACAGCTGAATCATCAAAAATCGAATGTGCCAAAAAACACTTTGCTGAGATATCGGCTAAAGTTGATTTAGTGCAGTCTAGTAGTTTTACAAACCTAAGAAATAGAATGTAGTGTATATGAATAATGAACAAGTAAATCCAACACTGCTTAAAATATTTAATAGAAACATTCCGATAAAAGATATATATACAGCTGATGAAATAAGAGTAGCATTTATAGAAGAATCTTATAGTAGTGGAAATGATAGGGAGAAATTTCTTTACATTAGATTTTTTAAAGAGTGTGCTAATAATGAAGATTTAGAAGAGTTATGTAAGCTTTATAATACAACTACAACAAGAATTAAACGATTGTATAAATCTTTTTCAGATGAATATAAAATAGAGTTCGGTACATTTTGGTCTTCAAGATTTAGATTACCTAAAATAATCGGAAAAATATTTCCAAGAAAGCATAAAAAATATACTGAAATAGATAGTTTTGAAGCTTATGAGTTAACACCGTGTTTAGCATATGAAATGGCGACTAGAAATCAAAAAGTGAAAGAGTTACTTAAAAGATACAATAAAATATCTATAATGTTAGGGAAAGACGAATATATGCTTAATATACATATGTCTAAAAATATTTATAAGTTTATCTATGGTATTGAGGATGGAACAGAACTAGAGAATCAATACCTTAAATATGAAGCCTTGTACGAAGAAAAACAACTGAACTATAGAAAATTGATAAAACAAGATTATAAAATTTTTATTGATAACTATATAGATATGTGTACTGAACTTCATATATCGACTTTATCTGAGTTAAAAAATAAAATTGAAGATGAATTAATTAACTATTACCTTATATATCCAACAGGTTATCAAAGAGATGTCCCTGGTGTAAATTTTTTATACCAAGAAGAGATATTAAATTCAAAAAATAAAAAAAATAAAAAGATAATAGATCAAAATACCGATAATCGTATATGGCAAATTAGATTTGAAGAAATCATTAATGATGAATTTATACAAGTACAAGGTGTTCACATCAATAGTGACGACTTCTTTGTTAATAATATTATCCCAAACTTTAAAAGACAAGTTAATGATCAACATCAAATAAAGATACCAATTAATTTTTCACTTCCTTTAGAAGAAATCCTGGAATATATAACAAAAGTAAAGGAAAAAATTAACCCTAAAACACCTTTAGAATTTTTGGGTAGTAAATTGAAAAAAGCTGATAACTTAACAAATATAAATACTATAACTGATAAAAATGAAGAATCATCTTTAGATATTACAAGAGGAGAAGCTCCTCAACAAAAGTTAGCTGATTTACTTTATATATACGATATGAAACTAAAAGGTTTTAGCAATGCTCAAATTAGCTATGCTATTTATGAATATAAGTCTAAATTACTTGGTTTTGAACCAGATGAACGGAGAAGTAATAGTACCATTAAAAAGTATTTTGAAATTGCTGAAGATTATATTGAAAATGAACGATATCAGGAACTCATAACAGGAAAAACTGTAAAAAAGTAGCAAAAAGACTTTTTAATTTTACGATATTAAGACAAATCATATATGTAAAATGCTTCTTATAAACATAAGGAGTAGGAATGAATTTTAATAAAATAAATCAAAATAGTGAGGCGGAATTATATCATAACCCTGATTTAGAAATAAATGTAAGTAACGGTATATACCATGAAAAATATAGTATAAAGTTAAGTCCCATTGAAACTATATCTTTAGAATTAGAAACAATTATAGATATTGTATCAGCAGTTTTAATTGATATAGGAAGTGAAATATTTACTCAGCAAGATNARRAWRTCTMTKKKYASAGKWKWTKCNWAWARAAGNNAWWKRWWASRSWTTARACNCARCNATAATGAAAGATATGTCTATTATGGCAGAATATGGACTAGTTACGTTTGAGTTAGCAAAAGTAATATATCAAATTGCTACTAGGGATTACTATGTAAGTGATGAAATGGTTATGTCATATTACGAAAAAGTTCTTGGTGGGATATATTTTTGTCATAACCATAATTTATATATATGGTTTAAAGAAGATGCAGAGGCATTTTGTGAGTACTTTTAGCAGTAATAGTGAATATTTAGAACTAAAAACTCTACTTCTTGAGCAGACAACAACTCTAAGAATCTTATTCACAAATAAAATTTTACTATCATGTTTTAGTAATTATAAAAGGATTTTTTATGTCGCAACTCGATTTTTTAACAATGCTTAGAGATAATTACAACAAAATGTTGCTAACCAAAAAAGAAACTGCAAATGAACTTAATGTAAGTGAAGCTACAATTGACAGGCTCAGACAAAATGGACAATTAAATTCTAAAAAAGTTTTAGGGCAAGTCATGTTTTCGCTCGATGAAATAGCACGTTTTTTATATGATGCATAATTAGGGGAACTATCTTCCTCTAATATACTCTCGTAAGTTAAAATCTAATCACTATCCCTTTATCAGCAATAATACTATAATCCATAATCTATTATCTCCATGTCATCCTCAATGTTGAGATATTTCATAGTGGTATCTATCTCTGTATGATTTAAAAACTTTTTAGCATGAACAATACCCAGTTTCTTATATACATTAGTTGCAGCAGTTCTTCGCATTGTATAGACACTCACTCGATAAGCCCAGTCATATGCACCTATGTTTTGATTAAAATGTTTATCAAATATTGCTCTAAAATGCTCAGCATATCCTTGATATCTCGTATGAGAGTTTTTGATAGCTTTTCGTTCCGTATCAGTAGTAGCTCTTTTGTATAACTGCATTGGAAAGAATATGAAGTTATTATGTACTAATTCATGTTCTTCTATCCATTTCTGAAGCATATCAAGTAACTCCTTGCTAACTCTTGCATCATAAGGTTTACCCTGCTTCATTGCCTTTATATGTACCGTTCCAGTATCAAAGTTAATATGCTTTACTTGTAGAACCATAACTGCTGATGGTCTCGCTCCAGTATGATAACAAGCTTTTAGGAACAATAATAGTCTAGGTTTTAAAATGAACTCATCCAAACTCCATAACTTYTCAAGTTCATCATCTGATAAAACTCGTCCTGCTTCATTGTCATCTGTTTTTATAATATCTTTAATAATAACAGGATTTTTATCAACATAGCCCTCTTGTATTGCCCAGTTAAACAAGGCTCGTAGATTAGCAATTTGCTTTTTTACTGTTCTTGGATTGAGAGGAGAAGCATCTTTCTTAGCTTTAGATTGAGCACCTCTTTTAGCTGGTTTCTTTTTGAGCTCTTCACTCAGTTGTTTAATATCATCTGTCTTAATCTTAGATATTTTCATCATCCCCAAGGTTGGGTTAATATGGCTATAAAACCCCGAACTCATCATATCAACTGTTTTAGCTGTCTTTGTTGGAAAATAAAGTTTTGCTACATCTTCTAAGGTTAAATTACTGTTCATAACTTTCTGATGTAATAACGAAGCATCTTTTTGTATTTCTTCTTTATCTTTAGAAATCTCTGCTTTTTTATCATTTAAAATTTTTAAAGCATCTTCTTTAGTTCTAGCCTCACTTTTTACTTTTTTCGGATTGTTATTAAGATCTCTGTACTGTATATAGTAAGAAGTAGTTTTTTTATCTTTATCAGAATCTTTAAAATACTCATAAATACTATTGTATTTTTTACCCTTTACTTTTCTAAAACCCAATACTTTTACCTTTTTTACTACAAAATAGATGTAATAATTTTTATTAGTCTCTGTATCCACCTAATAGCTGTATTTTTTTACTACAAAGTTTTACTACATTTTGAGTAATAATAGCATAATAGTTCATAAATCTGTAAATAGCAGTATAATATAGAAATGGAATAATACCCCGTATTTTAGGTCTCTGATAAGGATTGAATAGAGTTGAAAAACTAAGGGGACTTGTATTTGATGGACTAATCGGATTAATCTCTTCTTTCTTGATATAGCCATATAATAGGCTATATTAAGATACTAGTTATTAAATTTTAAATTTTACTACAAAGTATAATACCCCAATATGTCAACTAAAAGCAGGAGAAAGAATACATATATTTATTATTCTTCTTTTAATAACTGCCACGAACCACTTTTTAGACTTCCTTGACGCTTAAGTAAGCCTTGTTCTTTGAGTTTAGTAATGTCTCTTTTGATGGTCTTATCACTCACTTTACACATCTGTGCAAGTTGCTCTATCGTAATGCTACTATTTTCAGCTATAAAAGATAAGATTTTATCTAGTCTTTTTATTGGGACATTTATTGGGACATTGTTTTCATTTTTTAGTTCATCTTCACAAGCTTTCAAAATTGCTTCAAGCATAAACTCTATAAATGGTGTACTTTCTCCTATACTTTCTGATGTTTCTAGGGCATTATAGTACTCTTCTTGAGTCTCTTTTATAACACTTTCAATAGGAATAGCAGAAAAAATAGATTTCCACTCATAGAGTATAAGACTCTGCCAAAGCCTACCTATACGACCATTTCCATCTATAAATGGATGAATAAATTCAAATTCATAATGAAATACAGAACTTTTAATAAGTGGATGAATATCACTCACACTAAGCCACTCGAATAACTCTTGCATCAAATTAGATACCTGTCCATGTGGAGGTGCAATATGAACCACACCATCTTCGCCACCAACACCTACATTATAACTTCTAAAACTTCCTGCATTAGTCAGTATCTCTTCCATTAACATTTTGTGGGATAGTAGCAAATTCTCTAATTTCTTGTAGTTGAATGTAGAAAGTTTATCATATACTTTTATAGCACCATTAACCTCTGCAATCTCTCTTATACTTCCCATAACTCTCTTACCTTCTAGGATAGCTGTAACTTTTTCTATACCTAGAGTATTACCCTCGATAGCAAGGGTTCCTGTAATAGTTTTTATCTTATTGGCTTTTCGTAGTTTTGGTGTAATTGCTGTTGGTGCTAATACTTCTAACTTTCCTATAATTTCACTAATGAGACTTACTAAGTCAAGGATTCTAGAAGTAATACTAAAAGGTGGGATATAGCTCATACTTATTTTCCTTTCAACAAAAATATAAATACTATTTCTATATATTATTTTAAGTGCTTATCCACTAAATAAACTATATACAAAACTTTAAAATTATCAGGTTCACTTATATCTGAGTATCTTTCTTTAAAATTATTATATTTATCTCAATTTTCATTATTAATATTTTAACATTTAAGAAATAAATCTTACTGAATTGTTTTTATGGGCATTATAAGTTCATAAAGACTAGATTTAAGCAGACTTAGTTAACTTCTATTACTACATCTGCTATCTCTATAACATCACCTTTACGGATTTTAGCACGTTTTCTAGTCTCAACCTCACCATTCCTTATTGCATAACCATCTGCAATTAAAAACTTTGCTTGCGCACCACTATCAACTAAATCTAAAACTTTTAACAGTTTATACAGTTCTATATATTCATCTTTTAATTCATATTTCATAAGATTCTCCATTTATGTTTTAATAATGACATAATATCAAAAATATTTTTTTTTTAAATTTATTAGATGTATAATATAGTATCATGGACTTGGGAATAAACACTTTTCAAAATATTGGCACTAATTATTCTATTAAATTAAACAAGGATGAAACTCTTGTTTATGAGGATGATACACTTAGAGAATCAAAAAAATCTGAATATGAAAAATCTGATTCTACTAATGAGTTAAGTGATGAAGAAAAAATAATATCCTTAAAACTTCAGGCAAGAGATGCCGAGGTACGTGCCCATGAAGCTGCCCATCAAAGTGCTGGGGCATCAACTGGTGCAGCTAGCTTTACTTATGAAAGAGGTCCAGATGGTAGGATGTATGCCATTGGCGGAGAGGTATCAATTTCAATAAAAAGTGGTTCAACTCCCCAAGAGACTATAAATAATGCTCAAGCTGTTATTGCTTCAGCTATGGCTCCAGCGAGCCCAAGTGGACAAGACCAGTCCGTAGCTTCAAGTGCTAAAATGATGATTTTAAAAGCGCAACAACAAATTTCTAAAGAGGCTCAAGAGAAGATTATAGGGAAAGAAGTTTATAAAAATGAAGAAAAAAATAATTCAAACAGTCTAAATCAAAGCAAAACTCCAAAATTAGACCAAATTGATACTTCAGCTTAAATTTGAAAAATTAAAAGCTAGGCTTTTTCATTTAAAATTGAATAACCTAAATCAGATATAGCCTTATCTACCATTTCTATAGCATTTAACATAGTTTGTTGAGATATTTCAGGAAGTTTACCGCCCCACATAGCCTCAGCTTCTTTAAAACCTTGTATCATACCTTCCCTGCCTGCACGAAGTCTAGATTCATCACTACCAGCTCCATTAATAACAAAGTTAGCTATACGTTGAGATGTCTGAGATATACCAAATATCCCATCTGCGCTTACAAGCTGTGCAGCTTCATCCTGAGATAGTTCAGCAATTGCTTTACCCTTATATCCAACATCAGTTAAAAAACTTTGAAAATCTTGATAATTTCTTAAAAAACTATCTTCAGGGTTTAATAAGTTATTTTGAATTAATGCTGAATTAAAGGCAACTGCACTAGCATTTTGAGATATCTCATCTTTAATATCTTTTAATTCTTCTTTTGTTATTTTTTGAGTATAAAGAGACTTTATAGATGATTCTTTATTCATAACATTTAAATTTAAAGCGTTTGTATTTGCTGATATATTCATAATAAATCCTTTTTGACAACTGTACTATTTTTTAAAATATTTTTGTTTCATAAATATCGTCATATAAAAATATAACTTGAATTTAATTCAAATTAGTGTAAATACTAATCATTTATCACACTTTTTTACATATTTTTACATTTAAATTGTAATAAAGCTAGATAAATCATAAAAAATAAGCTATAATCATGGAGATGAAAGATGAGGACAGAGTTCATCTATAGTATATTCTGCTAGACAAAGACTCACCCCTATATTTTGACTCCACTTTATAATGAAGTGAATTTTACCAAAGAGGTACTACATATGGCAGAATTGCTAGACGGATCAGTTAAATGGTTCAATGAAGAAAAAGGTTATGGATTTATCCAACAAGACAACGGACAAAGTGATATTTTTGTACATTTTCGTCAAGTAAATAGAACAGGTGAAGGCCGTGTTTCTTTAGCTGAAGGTCAAAAGGTAACTTTTGAAGTTGGCGAAGGTCAAAAAGGTCCTCAAGCTGAGAACGTAACACCTCTATAGGTTTTACTTTACAGATACATCTACTTTGATGTTCTGTAAACTTTTTTATTCTTACCACACTCCCCCTTTTAAATATCTACAAAAATTTTCTTAACAAACTTTTATTTACTTTTATGTTAGCATTTCAAAAAAATTCAGGATTTTCAAATGAGCTGTATCTGCGGAAATGAAAAAGACTTCGATTTATGTTGTAAACCAATTATAAGTGGCGAAGTAAATGCYAAAACACCCAAAGACTTGATGCGTAGTAGATATAGTGCCTATGTAAGAGGTGATGGTAGATACTTAGTTATATCTACAGTAAAAGAAAATCGTTACGAGAATGATGCTGAGCTTATAGAAGAATTTTCCAGTTCTAATGAATGGTTAAAACTCGATATCTTAAATGCTAAAGATGATACAGTTGAATTTAAAGCTTATTATAAAGAGGGGAATACTATAAAAGTATTACACGAGATTAGTAAATTTATTATTGAAGACAATATCTGGAGATACAAAGATGGAATCTTATTAAATACTAAACTTGAGAGAAACGAAACTTGTCCATGCGGAAGTGGGAAAAAATTTAAAAAGTGTTGCGCCTAAGTTATATACTTTTTAAAAACAGATATGATTTTTTATCAAATCCTAAATCTTCATAAAATCTATGCGCATTACCCTTAGCAAACCCAGAACTTAAAACTATATTTTCACACATAGTATATTTTGCATAATCAACTAAATAATCCATCATACCTTTTCCGTATTTTTGACCTCTATATTTTTCATCTGTAACTAAATCATATATATAAAGATGTCTTTTATGATAAAGATTAGTACATACAGATGCACCAGCATATGTGATGATTTTTTCATTTTCTATAATTCCAAACATCTTATATTCTATATGTCTCATATCATATATTAAGTCTTCAAACTCTTTGTATGACAACTTTGTACGTAATTGTTTTACCAATTCGTAAGCGTTTTGTAATTCTTTTAAGTTAAGCTCTCTAATCTGCATATATTCACMAAAAATATTCAATTATATAATTTTATAATAAATTTGGTTACAATGTGCATAAATATTATATTTTTTGGAGATTATTCTATGGCAACTAAAAATTTTGAAGTAATTATTGTTGGTGCTGGTATATCTGGTGCAGCTATATCTTATGAACTAGCAAGATATACTGATATAAAATCTATTGCTATTATAGAGAAGTATGGTGATATTGCTACACTAAATTCAAGTGGAACAAGTAACTCCCAAACTATACATGTTGGAGATATTGAAACTAACTATACTTTAGAAAAAGCAGCTATAACTAAACGTACAGCTAAAATGGTAGAAAAGTACTGTTTACAACATAATTACCAAAATGAAATAATTTTCTCACATCAAAAAATGGCACTTGGTGTTGGCGAGAAAGAGGTAGAATTTTTACTTCACAGATATGAAGAATTTTCAGAACTTTTTCCTTACCTAGAAGTTTGGAATAAAGAAAAACTAAAAGAGTTAGAACCACGTGTTATTTTTGACCAAAATGGAAATGAAAGACCAGAAGAGGTAGTAGCTATTGGTGCTATTGGTGAGTGGACTACAGTTGACTATGGAAAGATGTCAAAATCATTAATAAAAAATGCACAAAAAGAAGAAAGTTCTAATGTTGAGTTATTTTTAAATACCCAAGTTTTAGACATAGAAAAATCAAAAAAACGTGGGTATGTAGTAAAAACACTAAACGGAGTTTATTATGCTGACTTCGTAGTAGTCGATGCTGGTGCTCATTCTCTCTTTTTAGCTCATAAAATGGGCTTTGGTTTAGAGCTAGGTTGTTTGCCAGTAGCTGGTAGTTTTTATATGACTAACCAAAAAATGTTAAATGGTAAGGTATATATGATTCAAAATCCTAAACTTCCATTTGCAGCCCTCCATGGTGATCCGGATATATTAGCTAATGGCAATACTCGCTTTGGTCCGACTGCTTTAGTGTTACCTAAACTAGAGAGATATAAAAGTGGTACATTTATGGACTTCTGGAAAACTCTTCGTTTTGATTCAAAGATTGCAACTGCACTTTGGAAACTACTTAAAGAGAGGGATATTCGCAACTATATTTTTAGAAACTTTTTATTTGAAATTCCAGTTTTAAATAAATACTTATTTTTAAAAGATGCAAGAAAAATCGTACCTGGACTTAAAATAAATGAGTTTGAATATGCTAAAGGTTTTGGTGGTATTCGTCCACAGGTTTTAGATAAAGACAAACAAAAACTTATGCTTGGTGAGGCTTCCATATATACTGGGGAGGGTATTATCTTTAACATGACTCCATCACCTGGTGCTACTTCATGTCTAGGTAATGCAGAGAGAGATTTAAAATATATAGTACAGTATCTTGGTAAGAAATTTGATCAAAATAGATTTAATGATGAGCTAACAGAAGGTGAGTACTGTGCACTTCCTGAGCCTATTGCATCACAAAAAGCTATAGTCAACTTAATACGTGCAGAAATTGAACGTACACATGAAAAATATCTTCAAGATATACAACATGGTAAACCAGATGAAGATTTCTGGAGTAAACCAAGCTCTAAACTAAAATAATAATCAAGTTTTAATTTACTCTTAGATATAATTCGCAAAAATAGCTAAAGCGCTCTGCATAGCAGAATTTTCTTTAGTAAATATATATCTAAGAGAGATAAAAATGGTAAATGTAAATAACTTAATTATGCGCTTTGGAAATAGAGTTCTATTTCAAGACATAAACCTAAAACTTGACCGTCATAAACGTTACGGTCTAATCGGTGCTAATGGTGCTGGTAAAACTACTTTTTTAAAAATTTTATCTGGTGAAATTAATGAGTATGAAGGTGATGTAGTTATCCCTAAGGCTAATAAAGTTGGTGTACTTGGTCAAAACCAATTTGCTTTTGAAGACTACACTATCATGGATGCTGTACTTTACGGAAATAAAAGACTTTATGATGCAATCAAAGAAAAAGAAGTATTATACGCAACTGGCGACTTTGAAGATGATGCTGTAAATAACCGTCTTGCAGAATTAGAAGTAATTTCTGTTGAAGAAGACCCAACTTATGAGTATGATGTAAATATTGCTAAAATACTTGAAAATGTAGGAATTCCAGCTAAGAATCATTCTAAGCTAATGTCTACACTCGATTCTGCTGATAAGTTCAAGGTTTTACTAGCTCAGGTACTTTATCCAAAACCTGATATATTATTCCTAGATGAGCCTACGAATAATCAAGATATTGAAACTATATCATGGTTAGAAAACGAGCTACAACGTCACGAAGGTACTATGGTAGTTATCTCTCACGATAGACACTTCCTAAACTCTGTTGTTACAAATATTTTAGATGTAGATTATCAAAAAATTCGTGAATTTACTGGTACTTACGATGACTGGTATATAGCTGCAAATGTTATGGCTAAACAGATGGAACTTGATAACGCTAAAAAAGAAAAAGAAAAAGAACAACTTGAAGCTTTTGTTCGTAGATTCTCGGCAAATGCATCTAAGGCTAAGCAAGCTACATCAAGACAAAAACAACTTGATAAACTTATAATTGATGATATCAAACCATCATCACGTCGTGACCCGTCTATAGTATTTAAAGCAAAAAGAAATATGGGTGATGAAGCATTAAATTTAGTTGATGTATCTCATACTTATGAAGATGGAAATGAAGTTCTAAAAAATGTAACTTTAAAATTTAATCCAGATGAAAAAGTTGCACTTATTGGGCCAAATGGTGCTGGTAAAACAACTTTACTTAAAGTTATTATGGAAGAGATGAAACCTAGTTCTGGTGAAATCACATGGGGTGCTACTATTGAGAACTCTTACTTCCCACAAAATACAGCAGATACTATCTCTGGTGATGGTACACTTTACGACTGGTTACGTGCATTTGACCCTAAACGTGATATTTCAGAGATACGTAATTGTCTTGGTCGTATGCTTTTTAATGGCGAACAACAAGAAAAAAGTGTAGTAAGTATTTCTGGTGGTGAAAAACACAGAATGATGTTAAGTAAAATGATGCTTGAGGGTGGAAACTTTTTAGTTTTAGATGAGCCTTCAAATCACCTTGACCTTGAAGCTATTGTAGCACTGGGTGAAGCCTTATTACAGTTTAAAGGCAATGTTATCTGTGTATCTCACGATAGAGAATTACTTGACGCATTTGCATCTAGAATCATCGAAATACACGCTGATGGAAGCATCACTGACTTCAAAGGTTCATATGAAGAATACGCTGAAGCTAAGATAAAAGGAACTTTATAGTTCTTCCTAACTTAAGGGACATTTTGTCCTTTTAATGCATTTATCATACAAATAACACAACTATATGTCCAAATAATGCCTGATTTCAGGATAAAGGGACATATAATACTTAAGCTTACTAATCAAATAAACACAAATAATCTACTGATACAACAATCAAGCACGTTTTTAGCATATATTTGAATTTAAACAGGACATATTAACTGTTCCTTGAATAAATAGTTGTGTGTACAAATGAACTTTAAACCTAGTTTTGGATAAAATAATTAAGATAAACAATCAGAGGTTATTAAATGTTTCAAAAATCATTACTTAAAAATTTTATAAAATCTTTCAATATACAAAATTATAGTGATATTCTCAAATTAACTACAAAAGATACATTTATAGCAGAAGATGCAAATGGTGCTGAATTTATAACTTTATTGTCAAAAATGTTAAATTGGAATAACTGTATCAGAGAAGTAAAAAATGATACAGATATGAAAAAAGCAGATGGTGTGGTTTATGATAAAAATAAGAATCCCATTGCAATAATAGAGCTAAAAAGTAGTGATAAAAAAATATCTAATCGTGACATAATAGCCCAAGCTTTTAGATATAAGAATGAAAAGCCGACTTGTAAATATGTGATAATTTCAAATTTTAAACAATTAGATATTTATAGTGACAGCAGTGATGTATGTTTCTCTTTAGATATGACTAAAAGTGAAAGTTATACTACGCTTTATGCACTACTTTCTCAATCATCTTTAGAATTAAATGAGATAGCAAGACTTAAGAAACTTTCAAAATCACAAGATGAGATAACTAAAGAAGTTTATAAAGAATATAGTAGTTTTAGATTAAAGCTTTTAAATAACTTAATAGAGAATAATCAAGAGCTATCAAAAGAACATATTTTTGAGTGTGCAAATAAACTTTTAGATAGATTTATGTTTATACTGTTTGCAGAAGATAGAGGACTGATACCTGCAAATAGTATAGATACAGTTATAAAGCAGTATGAAAGTTCTCAAGAGTGGGGAGATGGTACTCCACTTTATAACTATTATAAAAAGTATTTTCATTTTATAGATATTGGTAATTCAAAAGTAAATATTCCTAAATATAATGGTAATTTATTTAAGTTTGATGTTGAGCTAGAAAATATAATTATAGATGACTTTTGTTTAAAAGATGATTTATCTCATTTGTCAGCGTATGATTTTAGTGATGATGTAGATGTTGAAGTTCTAGGACATATCTTTGAACAATCTTTAAATGACTTAGAAAAGATAAAAGAATCTCTTTTTGAAGAACATAAGGTTGTAAATACTAGAAAAAAAGATGGTGTGTTTTATACCCCTAAGTTTATTACTGAATATATTATAAATAATACTGTCGCAAAACTGTGTGATGATAAAAAAGAAAATTTGAAACTTTTCAATGAGGTAAAAGATACCAAAAAATCAAAAGAAAAAAGAAGAGATGATTTACATACTTATAGAGAGTTTTTAGAAAATTTAAAGATAGTTGATCCTGCTTGTGGAAGTGGTGCATTTTTAACTGCAAGTTTTAGATACCTTTTAAATGAACACAAATGGATACAAAAAGAGCTTTTCAAATATGAAGCTGGACTTTTTGATTATCATGATATAGATAAACAAATCATAGAAAAGAATCTGTTTGGTGTAGATATAAACAATGCAAGTGTAGGAATAGCGAAACTAAGCCTATGGTTACAAACAGCAAAAAGAGATAGACCACTTTCAAATCTTATGGGCAATATTAAATGTGCGAATTCTTTACTAAGTGATTGGAATGAGTTGTTTCCTGAGATTATGGCAAATGGTGGGTTTGATTGTGTTATTGGTAATCCTCCGTATTTTAATATTCAAATATTAGGGGCTAAATCAGAAGTTGCAAAAGAGATACAAGAAACTTTCCCTCATATTTGGCAAGATAAGAGTGATATACTATTTTATTTTATCGCTAAAGCCATTGAGATAACAAAAAGTAAAGTTGGATTTATAACATCAAATGCTTTTTTGCACTCTGCAAAAGCTGTAAAATTAAGAAACTTTATTTTAGAAAATGCACCAATTTCAAAAATTGTAAATTTTGAGAAATATATGGTTTTTGAAGATGCTTCAATAACATCAGCAATTATAGAATTTGATAAAAATAAAAAAGATAGTGAATGTTTTGCTTATAGTTTTAAAGATAAAAACTATGGTGTTAATGACATTAACAATACCATCTCTGATTTAAAAAATTATTTTGAAGTAAGATTTAAAAAAGATACCGTATTTGCATTGGTAGATAAAAAAGTAAGTGCTATAAATGATAAAATAGATAATACTTATTCAAAATTAAATTCTATATTTAAAATTGGTAAAGGTATGGAAACTGCCGCAAATAAACAATTCATTTTTAAAAAATATCCATCTGATTTTCCAAAAGAATTTATTAAAAAAAGAATGAGTGGTGATATAATAAGAAAATATGAGATAGATACTTTAAAAGAGTATATTTTATATTTTGAAAATATTGAAAACTTTGAAGATTTACCACTTTCAATTCAAAATCATTTATTGGAAAATATAGATTTTTTAGAGAATAGAGCTACTGTAAAGAATGAAGGTAGAGTTTGGTGGAGATACAGTCGCCCAATGCACAAAAAGTTTTATAACTTAAATAAAATTTGGTGTTCTTATAGAGCTAAAGAAAATATATTTTGTTTTGATGATACAAAAGAATATATAGGACTTACAAATACTACTGTAATATTTGATACTAATGATGATTTAGATTTAAAATATCTTTTAGCCCTTTTAAATTCAAAAACTTTAAATTTTAGATATAAAAGCATAGGAAAACAAACAGGTAGTGGAGTATATGAATATTTTGAAAATGGGGTTGGAAAACTACCAATTCCAAACATCCCAAAAAAAGAACAAGAACCATTTATAAATCTAGTAAATATTATTATAGAATCAAAAGAAAAAATAGCAAAATATAACAAACACTTTGATAGTTTAAATGCAGTTGATAAGATAGAGATAAAAGAAGAGATTGAGAAGTTGGAGAGTTTAGTAAAAGAAAGTGTTGATGAAATTGATGGTTTGGTTTATGGGCTTTATGGGTTGAGTGGGGATGAGATTAGGATTGTTGGGGGTGGGGAATGAGTAAAAATATATTAAGTAAAATAAATAATAAGTTTAATATAAATAAAGAAAATGGTTTATACAGCTTAAATGATATTAAATTTGTTGATTTTTTACCACAAAGATTGATTCGTTCATTAAAAGTAATAAAGCCAAACTATATTTTTATATTTAATTCAAAACCAATAATTCTTTTTTTTGATGAACATAAAGATAAAGATGAGATGTTTAAACAGTGTTGGAACTTTGCTGAATCACCTATTGTTATTATAGAAAAAAAAAGTGATTTTAAAATATACAATGGATTTGATTTTATTATAAAATCTAAATCACTAAGTATGATAGATAATAGTGATAATGAAATTAATTATATATCTTTGATTAGTGGTAAGTATATTGAAAATTCTAAAGAAATATTTGGAAATAAAAACACTAAACTTGATAAAAATCTTTTAAAGAATATAAAAGATGCAAGAGAAAAACTTTTAAAATCTAATATAAGTCAACATATTGCAAATTCTTTAATAGGTAGAATAATTTTTATCAGATATTTAATAGATAGAAATGTGAAGTTTAATTTTAATAAAACTTTTGATAGTGAAGATATAGAATTAAAAAAAGAAGAATTTAAAAGAGTTTTATCCTCTAAAGATGAGGCATATAATCTATTTAGATACCTTAAATCTGAGGATGGATTTAATGGAGATTGGTTTCCCATAGATGAAGAAAAAGAAAAAACAGTAAAAGAAAAACATCTATTGATTTTAAAGAATTTAATAAGTGGTTATGATTTTAAAACAAATCAAGATAGTTTATTTGATATTTATGATTTTTCTATTATTCCTATTGAGTTTATATCAAATGTTTATGAAAGTTTTATAGGAGATGAAAATCAAAAAAAAGATGGGGCTTATTATACTCCTACTTTTTTAGTTGATTATATTTTAAAGTATACAGTTGATGATTATTTTAAAAATAATCCTAAAGAATATAACTGCAAGGTATTAGACCCCGCTTGTGGAAGTGGTATATTTCTTGTTGAAACTTTTAGAAAACTTGTGTCTCGGTATGAAAATGTTATTGGTAAGCCTATAAATTCTGAACAAATTATACAACTTGTAAAAGATAATATTTTTGCTATTGATAAAAATGAAGAAGCTTTAAGTATAAGTGTATTTTCATTATATTTAGCAATGCTTGATTATCAAAATCCAAAAGATATTGAAAAGTTTAAATTCCCATATCTTTTAGATACAAATGATAATAAAGATACTCCAAACTTTTTTAATAATGATTTTTTTAATACAGATGCTTTATATAACAAAATTATAAAAAATAAAAAATTAGATTTTATAATAGGTAATCCACCATATGGAAAAGGTAGTATTAAAAAAGATTCATTTGCTGGTAAATATATTAAATCAAATCAAATAAAAGTTGGTAATAAAGATATTGTTCAAGCTTTTATGATGAGGGTAAAAGATTTAGTAGTAAAAGATACAAGAATAAGTTTTATTGTTACTAGTAAAATATTATATAACTTAGACACTAGAGATTTTAGAAAAAAACATTTTTTTAACCAATTTAAAGTTAATCATATTTTAGAGCTTTCTTCTGTAAGAAATGATATATTTGAAAATGCTGATGTTCCAGTTTCTATATTATTTTATGAATATAATAAAGAAGCAGTAATTAAAAATGAAATTAATTATATCTCAATGAAACCAAGTCCTTATTTTAAGAAATTAAAAATTTTAATGCTTGCAAAAAATGATTTTAAAAAAGTAAATCAATCTAAACTTTTAGATAATGATTATTTATGGAAAATACTAGTATATGGGTCATACTTAGATTTTAATTTTATAAAAATCCTAAAATCTGATAAATATCAGACAATCCAAAAACTTGTTGATAATGGTGAATTGATTAAATATCAAGGTTTTAAAAGAAAAGATGGAAATAAGAAAATTGATGTAAAGAGATTAAAAGAGTTTGATTTTATTGATACTGGAGCTAAAAAGAAAGATTTAAAACCATTTTATATATCTTTTCATTTAAATAAATTCAACTATGATACTGTGGGATACACAAATAGAAAATTATCAGAAGACTATGCCGATATATACACAGCACCGATGTTGCTTTTTACTGGAGGATTAACTAAAGAACTAAAACAAAATTCTGCAATATCTTATATGAATGTTACTTTTTCTAGTTCAGTAGTTGCATTAAAACCTATCAATACAAATATAGATACATTAAAAATCATAAATGGATTATTTTATTCTAAATATTTTAGTTATTACTTATTACAGACAGCTAGTTCTACAGGAATAAAACAAGAAGAATGTGATGACTATGAGAAATTAAGTTTACCCTTTATCAAAAATAAAAAAATATCTTCTGTTGTAACTAAAATTGAAAAATTGAAAAAAGAACATTTTGATACAAATAGTTCAAATATATTAAACTATGATAAAGATTTAAGTGAATTAATTGATGATTTAGATAATACAGTACTAAAAGTTTTTGATTTAAATGAAAAAGAATATGCCTTGATGGATTATGCTAACAGTATAATTATACCTTGGGTAATACAAAATAAGTATGAAGTGGCTTTTGAAAGCTTAAAATTTAAAGATACACGAGTAAATGAATATGTTAATATTTTCATTAAACATTATTCAAATATTTATGAGCAAAATAATATGTACTTTTCTGCCGAAGTTTTATGGGATAAATATGCTATAGGGATTTATTTTAAAGTGTTAGATAAAAAACCAGATAGCATAATCACTTGGAAAAAAGAGAAAAATATACAAAACTTTTTAAAACTACCAAATAGTGAAACTATAGAAAATCTATTTATACAAAAAGATATAAAAGGATTTGAATCAGATGGGTTTTATGTAGTTAAGCCAAATGAGTATAAAAATTGGCATAAAGCTATTGGGTATCTTGATTTTTATGAGTTTGATAAAGCTATTTTAAAAGCAGGTAGATAATATGTTTGATGAATATAAAATACCTATAGATGCTACTAGGTTTTCAACAAATAGAATGAATTATATAAGTAGATTTATAGAACTCCTTAAAGATATATATAAAAATTATGAACTTCTTATAAAAGATAAAATAAAAGTACCCAGAAAAGAAAATAATATTAGGGATGTTTTAGTTGATGATTATTTTACTAAAAATATAAAAGATTACAAGTTTGTAAAAGAAGAAAAAAATAATCTAGGTCAAGTTGATATATTTATACAAGAAACTTTAACAAATGAAAAACCAGAATTCATAATAGAATGTAAAATTTTAGATAATAAAAATATAAATGGAGTAGAAGGATTGAATGCAAAATATATTAAAAACGGTATTCAAAGATTTTTAACTGAACACTATTGCTCTTATAATAATTTCTATGTTAATGCAATGATTGGTTTTATTACTGAAAAAATAAATATTGTAGAAAATATAAATAGTATTAATGTTCTATCTGAAAAGCTTTTTAATAATTTAGTTGATATTACTCAACAAATTACATTAGTAGATACAAATATATCTCAATCACAATATTTAACTTGTAATAAAAAAGAGTTTATAATATATCATCAAATGATGGATTTTTCGGATAATTTACTAGAAGAAAAGAAGACATAGTTATTTAGGTTACATTTCTCCAAATCAGTTTGAAAAACAGTATAATGAAAAGTCTTTAAATAATTAGGTTTTTACTGGATTAGTTATTGTCTAGTTTATAGGGGACATTCCATATCTTATCTCAGCACCTATGAATAACGAAATAGCTATAGCTATGCTTTTTGGTCTTTTTGGTTTTAAAATTACAGCTCTTTATATAGGCTTTGGTTTATTTGTAGCTATATTTGGTGGTCTTTTAATATCTAAGTTAAATATGGAAAATGAAATTTTATTGGATGTAAAAGAATTAGATACAGAGTTACAAGCAAATATGATTAAACTAGGTTTTAAAGATAGATGTAAAGAGGCTTGGATTTATACATACGATATCTTTAAAAAGATTTATATATATGTAATGTTTGGAGTTGCAGTTGGAGCTGGAATTCATGGTTATATTCCAACAGATTTTATAGTTAAATATACAGGGGAGGGTAATCCATTTGCAGTAATTATTGCTGTGATTATGGGTATACCAATGTATTCAAGTGCAGCTGGTGTTATGCCATTAGTTGAAGTTTTAACATCAAAGGGCATGTTACTTGGGACTGCACTTGCATTTATGATGGCTGTAACTGCTTTGTCATTGCCTGAAGCATTGATTTTAAAAAAGATTATTTCAGCTAAGTTAATATCTGTTTTCTTTCTAATAGTAGCTAGTGGTATAATTGTAATAGGTTATTTATTTAATATTATTTTATGAGGATTTGCGTGTGATAGATTTTTCTAAATTTGGTGAAAAAGTTGATGGATATGATGTACGAGTTATAAATGAAAGGGAGGCTAGGGCTGCGGCTGGAATATTGTTTGTACTTGGAATTTTAAGTTTAACTAACTCTCTAATGTTAGGGCATGTTATAGTAACAAAATATTTTATCAGTTTTTTTACATTTGATTTTTTAATTAGGGTAATTAATCCTAGTTATAGCCCTAGTTTATTAATTGGTAGATTTTTTGTACAAAACCAAAAACCAGAATATGTGGGAGCATCACAAAAAAGATTTGCTTGGAGCATAGGTTTATTGTTAGCCTTACCTATGTTTTATCTTATTGTAATTAATTTTTTACCAAATCCTATTAAGGTAATTGTTTGTATTATATGTTTAGTTTTACTTATTAGTGAATCTGCATTTTCGATATGTTTAGGATGTATGATATACAATTTAGTAAATAAAGACAAGGCTGTTAATTGTCCTGGTGGTGTTTGCGAAGTTAGAGAAAAAGATAATATACAAAAATTTAGTACAGCTCAAAAAATTATAGCAATTTTTTTTACAGCTTTGCTTTTTTATGGTATTTATGCTTATTTTACTAAGGTAGAAAATAAGACATTTTTTATGAATAGGGTATCTACAATGATGATGTCTGATGCTGAAATTCAAGCTATAGAAGATGGAAAATATCAACAAGAAGTTAGCGACTTTGAAGATGATAATAATTTTTAAACTTTAATTTAAGGAAAAAATATGAAAATAGAAATATTAGGGACCGGATGTGCAAAATGTTCAGCTCTAGAGCAGGTAGTAAAACAAGCAATATCAAAAAGTGATAAGTTTGTTTTACTTGAAAAAGTAGAAGATGTAATGAAGATAATGCAAYATCAGGTAGTAAGTACACCAGCCTTAGTTATAGATGGAAATGTAGTAAGTACAGGTAAGCTTCTTAATGTAGATGAAGTTTTATCACTTATGTCTAAATAATTTATGTAAATATCACTTATTTGTAGCTTTATAAATAAAACTAAAAACTTCAGCTACAGCTTTATATAAAGCCTCTGGTACTTCTTTATCTATAGCAACATTTGATAATAACTCTATGAGGTCTTCATCTTTTTTTATTGGTAAATTATGTAACTTAGCAATTTTAATAATATTATGGGCACTTTTTTCTTTTCCTTTTGCTATAAGCCTTGGTGCTGATTCTTTATTTGAATTGTATCTTAGTGCTGCTGCTTTTTTCATATTTTTATTTCAAATCCAATATTTAAGTCTTTATTATTTTCTTCTTCTTCGTATGATACTTCTTTAGTAGGTTTAGTATAGTTTGAAAAATGTATATCTCTTGGAGTTATATTAGAGTTTATAAGCGCAGATCTAAGCTCATTTATGCTTTCACCCATAATTTTTTTTAGTTTAAAACTATSNNTGAAMKMATRMRTRWRYTTARWTSWKYKNTTATMANNTMTAATRTAASTCYWAGAKWTAKWYWTTTWTMMWNCTWTNNTARACYTANCTMAATATCACAATAAAACTTATCTTTGTTTATTTTTTTAATGCTAATACTACCCTCTTGCATTTCGTCCCAAGAGATAGGAAGATACAATGAGGAACTATCTGATAAATGAGATATAAGTTGGTGATAGTCAATACTAAGTGATAGTTTCTCTATGTGTTTTAGTGTCTCTGTTTGATTAGCACTTGGTGCTAGTTTAGAAACTTCTTCTTTAGCATTAAGAAGTATAGCTTTTATATCATTTGATAAAATATCTTTAATATTTTGATTTAGAGATAGTTTTTGTGGATTATTAAGCTTAGTTAAGTCTTTTACTAAGTTTTGAGTCTCTTTTGAAAAAAAAGAATCAACATCTTTAATCTCAGTTTTTATATCTAAAATGATTTTATTTATTTTTTGTGGTAAATTTTTTTCTAAAAGTTCTTGTATATCTAGCTTTACTTTATTTGTATCTCCTTGTATATTTTCTAGCAAATTAAATATTTTTGTAAGAGCATCCATAAAACCCTTAGAATTTTGTGTAAAACTAGTTTGTAAGGTGTTATTTATATCTTTTATAGCTTCAAGCATAGCTGGTAGTTTTAGTTTATCTAAGTTTACTTCTTTTATTTGAAGTAACAACTCTAATTTTTCAATTTTTTTCATAAACTCAGGTCTAGTTATTGGATTTGCAGATTTTAATTGTATAAATATATTTTTTGTTAGAGACAAAAGCTCTTTTGTTAAGTTTTTAATATCTTGTATAGGTTCTTTTTGTAGTTGAACTTTTGTATCATCTATTTTGTTTTTTAAAATTGATAGATTTAAAATATTATTGATTTTAGACTGTATAACTTTGCTACTAGGCAGTTCACTTTTTTGCATTTGTTGTGATAATTGATTTAATACACTATTTAGTTTTAGTAATGGATTTTTTATATCTTTTAGTTTTGATTCTAAAAACACTCCAGAATTCTCTAATGTATATTTTACATTTGTTTGCTTTAGCTCTTTTATATCTGGTAATAATTTTTGTATCTGTTTTTGAATTGGCTCAAGGTTTTTATCTGATTTTAAAGTAATAATTAGGTCTTTTATAGTTTGATTAGTATTTCTTAAATCTCTTAAAGTTGGGTTGTTTTTTACAAGAGACAGCAGAGCCTTATCAGCGGATGAATTTAAAAAGCTGTCTTTTAGCAAAGAGTTTAAAACAGACTTTAAATCTTTACCCTTAGTTACAGTTTCTAACTCTTTAGGGTTAGCATCTTGTAATACTTTGGCTAAGACCTTATTTGTATTTGGTAAGAGTATATTTAACTTTTTATCTGCTTGGATACTTAACATTCTAAAGTATATCATATATTTATCTAAACTGTAAACATCAAAAAAAAACTGTAGTAAATGTCTCAAGTTATCTAAATTTAGTCCTATTTAACATAGGTTTATAATGAGGATCCTTGCCCTCTATAGTCCAAAGTTTTTTAGATAAATAACTCACAGCATTTATAAAATTATCATTTATATGTACCCAAAAATCCAAATCAGAAAATTCTTCTTTTAGTAAGTCCCTTTCATATGTAAAACTAGTGTTTTGACTTAGTATATTAAGAGCTACAGTTTTATTAGTCTCAAGATTTGCCAATACCCAAATGGATAAAAAATGTTCTGAATATTTGTTTAAAATCTCTTTAGCATATAGTTCAAACTCTTTATAAGCACTAAGCTCAAATAGGTCTATAATTAAACTAATTACAGAATTTAGATGAATAAATGGTACCATTGAAAATAGTTGTCTAGCAGTAGATGTCCCATATGAATGTTGGGCACCTATAAAAATTCTAGCACCACCATCGGTATCACCAAAGTTATTAGTCTTAAGACCTATTAGACCAATATCAGTATGCATATGTCTACCGCAACCTTTAGCACAGCCTGAAAAACCTACTTGAATTGCATATTTATTTATCTTATCTAGGGGTAGATATGAGGTTTCATCTTTTATACTCCAAACAGCATAWGGGCATAGATTACCAGCACAAGCCATTATAGTTTGACTTATAGCAGGTGACTTTAAGGGAAATTTTTTTTCTTTTAAACCCAAAATATAAATATTTTGGTCAATTCCAAATCTAATCTCTGCCTTATTTAAACTAGCAAAGTCTGAAATTTCTTTAATCTCTTTTGTTGTAAGTCTTGAAAAGTCTGTTTGATAACAAAAAGCAAAAGTTCCATCTAATAGTTCATGAAATTCTGAAAAATTTGCTTTTTTAATTATTATCTTACCTTCTTTTACAAAATCTTTTTTATATTCTGTTTGTATAAAATTTTTCATAGCAGGCATGCCATGTGCCTCTATCATATGAAAAACACGAGTTCTAGCACGTGAAAATCTAGATCCATGAAGATAAAATGCTTCTACAAAAGCTTTAAAAAAGTCAAATACTTCATTTTTCAGTAAAAATATATCGGCAGATTTTGCTAGCTCTGTATTTTTACCACCCATATATACATTAAAGCCTAAAAGTTTATCTTTTTTAGCTAAAGCAAAGTAAATATCATTTGTAAAAAAAGATGTTACATTGACACTATTACCAGAAATTCCAATAGATACACGTCTAGGAAGCATGCCAACATAACGAGGATTTTTTAGTATGTAGCTATTCATATCTTGAATTATAGGATTTACTTCTATTTTAGAGTATTTACCAAGACCATCATAAGCATCACTTACTATATTTCTAACATTATCACCAAAACTTTGCCAAGTTGATACTCCAAGGTCATTTACACGTTTATGTACATCTAAGATATTTTCTACATCTATATTATGAAGTTGTATGCCAGCTCTTGCTGTTAAAATAATAGTTAATTCAAACTCATCTACAATATTTGCTATACTTTTAAATTGCTCAGCACTTAGACGTCCAGCTGGGATACGTATACGTATTGTGAATTCATCTTCTAAAAAGTTAGTATTAAAAATACCAAAATCTTGAAGATAATATCTATCACCTTCATTTAGACTCTCAAAATCTATATTGTCAAAGTCTTTATAATAATCAATAGGTTTAAGTTGAGCTTTATAACGCTCTCTTTTATTTAGCTTTTGTTCCATACATATATTTTATCTAATTTTACAGATATCTTATTGACTTTAGTTAGTTTTCTTGCATTTTATCCAATAGTTCAAACAGGGTATTAGATGCATCTTCCATTTTTACAAAGTTATTATAAATATTATCTTGGTTGTTTAATACTTTGTCACCATCTTTGATATACTTCATGCTATCTAATACACAATCATGAACAATTTTATGAGGTGCTACTATATCTTTAAATGCTTGTTTTTTACCAAAATACACCATCATTATGATACAATTTATCCATTCTACATGAGTTATGATCGCTAAATGGGGGGGGTACTATTTCTTCTCTTTTGAGTATAGATTCTAAAGCTGTAGCCTTCAATAGGGTATGGTCTATTTTAATAAGTATTGCAAAAATTTTATTTTCAGTAGTACCTGAGATTCTTTGAACCTCTTTAGCATTATAATTAAATTCACTTAGAGTATGTCTAAATTCTTCAACTACCTCTGAAGATTCATTAGCAATTTTTAWCATTTTTTTAGAACTAYCTTGAATCTCACCTGTATCTTGTTACAGACTTTTTATAGATACATCTATCTCTGATGTAACCTCAGCAAGTTTACGTACCTCATCAGCTACCTACAGCAAAACCACGCCAATATTCACCAGCACGTGCAGCTTCAATGGCTGCATTTAAGGCTAATAGATTAGTTTGTTCAGCTATATCTTTAATAAGATTTAATACATCAGAAATTTCAGATGATTGGATAGCAAGAGTATCTACAGAATGAGAGTTTTGATTTATATTTTCATTTAATTCATTAAGATTAGATACAATTCTCTCAACTGCATCCATACTACTTTCTGATAGTTTATCTGTATCTGATGCACCTTGTTCTAAATGAGAGAGTTCAATTGCACTATCAGATAGTTGAGTTTGAATGATTTTAAAATTTGGAATATTTTGAGCTGTACTTTGAAGTTTATACGAAAAGGCATCTTTTTCCTTAATCTCATGTTCTATGGACATATTTTTAATAGCTTCATTTAACATATTTGCTGAATGTTTAAAATGTGAGTTTAAACCTTTAGCATTTATTTTTCTATAATAAGTATTATCAGAAGCTGAACTTATAGCTACCTTTATTTCACGCATAAAAAATTCTATCTGATCCATAAAATTATTTATATTATGAGTTAATTCTTCAAGCTCACCACCACCAGATGTAAATATTTCACGTCTCTCAAAGTCACCATCAATAGCTCCTTTTATAGTAAAACTAGATTCTATAATACTTTTTTCTACTATTTTTAAATGTTTTATAATTAAAAAACTAAGTACATATATAGGTGCTGAAGCTAAAATAAAAAATTAAATTCAAATATAACTATGGACATAACTAGACCAGCTATACTTAAAAATACAATTAATATTACAGAGTATTCAATTTTAGACAGAGAGGATAAATTCATCATATGATAGCCCTTTTTTATCTAAAATATATTTCAATATTATTTAACAAAAATGATTTCTTAAGTTTATTTATATTTGCGTTTAAAGAAGCAATATTATTTCCAGTATCTAAAAACTCTTGTATAAAATAAATATGTTTATATCCCCTTTTTTCAAGATCTAAAATTATAGTATTTATATCATCAGTCTGTAATAAGTCTGAATGTACAGTAGTCCTAACTTCAAAATCAAAATCCATTTTTATTAAGATATCTAAGGTATTAGAAAATTCTTCATATTTATTTGAATGAGTTATTTGAGTGAATTTTTCTTTAGGTGCTTTGTAGTCAAGAGCTATATAATCAAGTAAGTTTAAATCTAGTAACTCTTTTACAAGCATGGGGTTTGTTCCATTCGTATCTAATTTTATTTTAAAACCCATATTTTTAATTGCTCTACAAAATTCTACTAACTTATGTCCAGTAGCTTCCCCGCCTGATAGTACTACTGCATCTAATAAATTTTTTCTTGTAAGTAGAAATTTGAGTATATCATTGTACGAATATTTACCACCTTTAGCAAATACTATGTCTGTATTATAACAATAATCACAGCGCATATTACAGCCACTAAACCATACTATACATGCTAAATGATTAGGATAGTCAAGGTGTGTAAATGAGCTGTAGTCATAGATTACCTTATTCTCTAAATTGTTTTCTTTGTTTATGCTCACCAGTTTTTCCTACATTAAAACTTTCAACAGGTCTGTGATAACCCATAACTCTAGTATATACTATACATTTTTGTCTTTTGTTCTCACGTAAACTCAATAATTCTTCTTTACTCATGTTTTTTCCTTTTTTATTTAGATTCCAAATGAAATTTGGAATGACGACGTTTATTCAGTTAGATTCTGAAACAAGTTCAGAATGACGATTTTTGTTCAGAATGACAACTTCCATTATCGTCATTCCAAACTTGATTTGGAATCTATTTTATGAAACTTCTAGTGTTATATTCTCCTTGATTAAAATTTCTTCATCACATTTTGGGCAGTACTCAAACTCACCTGATATATATCCATGCTTAGGACATACAGAAAATAAAGGAGTGACAGTAATGTAAGGGAGTCTAAAGTTAGATATTACATTTTTTACTAATTTTCTACATGCTTCAGTCGAAGAGAGTTGTTCTTGCATATATAGATGAAGTACAGTACCACCTGTGTATTTACATTGTAAATCATCTTGTAAACTTAGAGCTTCAAATGGATCGTTTGTTAAGTCTACTGGTATTTGAGATGAGTTTGTATAGTAGATATTATTATCCATTCCAGCCTGAAGTATTGAGGATCCATAACGTTTTTTATCTTCTTTGGCAAACCTATATGTAGTGCCCTCAGCTGGAGTAGCTTCTAGGTTATAAAGATTTCCAGTATCTTCTTGAAACTTTATCATTCTTTGTCTCATATGATTTAAGATATTTATGGCAAACTCCATTCCATATTCAGAGCTAATATCATAAGAATCTGATGTAAAATTTCTTATCATCTCATTCATACCATTTACGCCAATAGTTGAAAAATGGTTATTAAAACCTGGTAGATATCTTTGTGTATAAGGGAATAAACCCCTATCATACATATCTTGAATAAAGACACGCTTTTTCTCTAGAGTATTTTTAGCATGATTCATTAACTGGTCTACCCTAGTTATAAGTGCTTCTTTATCACCCTTATATAAAAAACCAAGCCTAGCCATATTAAGTGTCACTACTCCAATACTACCAGTCATCTCAGCTGAACCAAATAAGCCACCACCACGCTTAAGTAACTCACGTAAATCAAGTTGTAGCCTACAGCACATACTCCTTACATGACCAGGTTTATAAGCCTCTTTATTTTCTATTAGTTTTCCATTTTCATCACGTATATACTGACTTCCAATGAAGTTTTGAAAATATGATGAGCCAATTTTTGCAGTATTTTCAAAAAGTAAGTCTGTATTTTCTCCATACCAGTCAAAGTCCTCTGTTATGTTTACAGTTGGAATTGGGAAAGTAAATGGTTGTCCAGTTTTGTCACCCTCAGTCATAACCTCATAATAAGCCTTATTTATTAAATTCATCTCAGCTTGAAAATTTTTATATGTCATAGATTCTAGCTTGTCACATCCAAGCTCTTTTGCTTTTTGTTCTAAGTCTGAATCTAATAAGTCTTTAAAAAGATGATGTTGATTTGAAGTAGGAATTTGTTTCTTTAAATCATCTGGGACTGTCCAGTCAATAGTGATATTTGTAAAAGGTGACTGACCCCAACGTGCRGGWACATTTARRTTRTAWATRAAACTKCKWAYAGCTTTTTTWATCTCTTTRTATGGWAGTTTATCWYKAAAWACRTAWGGRGCTAARTAWGTRTYAAAWGATGAAAAWGCTTGAGCACCAGCCCACTCACTTTGAAGTATGCCCAAAAAGTTTGCCATCTGTCCTAAGGCTTCACGAAAATGTCTAGGTGCCTCACTCTCAACACGTCCACGTACACCATTAAATCCCTCATCTAAAAGTGAACGTAGACTCCAACCAGCACAGTATCCAGTTAAACAGTCTAAATCATGTATATGATAATCTCCATTCCTGTGAGCAAAACCTTCCTCTTTTGAGTAGATTTTATCTAACCAATAATTTGCTATAACTTTTCCAGCTGTATTATTTACAAGTCCAGCATTTGAGTAACCAGTATTTGAATTGGCTTTAATCCTCCAGTCACTTCCATTTATGTACTCCTCTATAGTCTGGGTAGAGTTTATGTATGTAGTATCTTTATCCAACATACTATCTCTTTGCATTTTATGGATATGTCTATAAAGTATAAATGAACGCATAACATCAAAGTATCTAGCCTTATATAACTCTTTTTCTATAATATCTTGTATATCCTCAACGGCTACTATCCTTTTGTTTTTGAGTTTATCTAGTATATTAAAAAATATAGAACTATCATAGGTAATATATTCACTTTTAAAGGCTTTTTTTATAGCATCTTCAATCTTAAATGCTAAAAATTCTTTATGAGTTCCATCTCTTTTTAAAATATTTTCTACCATAACTAAGTGACCCCTTTAAATTATTGAAGAAAGTTTATAAAATATGCAGTTAAATTTGTATAAGAAAAAATGTCATTTTTGTGTCACTAATAGCTCTATTAATTGCTATAAGGTATAATAAGACATGGATAAAAAAATAGAAAATATATTAAAAATTTGGCATGAGAGATTTTCAAATGAAGAAAATCAATACTCTGAGTTTGAAGATTCAGATATAGAGTATTTTGTAGGTTGTTTACTTTACAATCATTTTAATTTTACTTCTTCACTAGATAGTATGAAAACTATAGATTTATCATATGATTTCATAAGTGGCTGTGGTAATGAGTATGATGATATATTAGCTAGTATAAAAAGTATAAACTTTGAAGATGAGGCAGATTCAATAGCATTTTTACAAAACTTTTTAAAAGAGGCTAGTTTTAAATATACAAGTGATGAATCTTATTTATTAAATCGTTTATCTTTTCATATAAATGAGATAACACTAAGATTTTCTTCTGATAATAAAGTTGATAAAGTAAAATTTGAAGCACCAGTTAAAAAGTCATCATCTAATCCCTTAGATAGAATATGAATAAATACCTAATAACTTCAAGGGAGTTTTACACTGATACCCCCGCAGTATTTAGATCAATTCTTCATAAGCAGTTTGTAAAACACTCACCATCTTATGCCTTGTATAGAGATAAATCAAATCCAAACTATGATGAACAAGCGTCTCATTTTATAGAAGTTTGTAATCAGTTTGAAAATATAAAAAGTTTTATACATCAAGATATAGATTTGGCTCTAAAACTGCAAGCTGATGGTGTACATCTAACATCAAATCAGTTTGATAAGATACAAAAAGCAAAAGATACAAAACTTGAAGTTATTATAAGTACGCATAGTCATGAAGAGGTACTCAAGGCTCAAGAATATGGTGTAGATGCCGTTACATACAGCCCAGTCTTTGTCAGCCCGAATAAGGGTAAAGCTAAGGGTATAGAAGACTTAAAAGAACTTTTATGCAAATGTGATACTAATATTTTTGCACTTGGCGGTATAGTGGAAGATTTTCAAATAAATCAAATAAAAGAGATTGGAGTTTTTGGTTTTGCTTCTATAAGATATTTTTATTAAATTTATATAAAATAACAATCTTCACACTTCGTTCATATTTTTTTACTATAATTCTCTTCAAAATTGAAGAATAAGTGAGAAAACTTGAGAAATCAACCAAAATATAATTTTTTCAAAAATACAGGTTATGCCTTAAAGGGTATGAAAGATTTAATTTTAACTGAGAATTCATTTAAAATAGAGTTAGTAATATCTATAATACTAGCTCCAGTAATTTTTTTAATAGATGCCTCATTGGTATATAAGACTTTGATGTTTATGTCTTTAATGGGAATGTTAATCTCTGAAGCAATAAACAGTGCTATAGAACGTGTAGTTGATTTGGTAACTCTTGATCATCATATTATGGCAGGAAGAGCAAAAGATGTTGGAAGTGCTGTAGTCTTTTTAAGTATATTTGTTTTTATAGTAATATGGTCTGTAGTTATTTATGATACATATATGTAATATTAAAGTAATTGACCAGCTAAGTTTCCACTAGCAAATGACCATTGGAGATTATAGCCTCCACATGGACCGTCTAAATTCATAACCTCACCACAAAAGTATAAACCTTTTATTATTTTACTTTGCATAGTTTTTGGATTTATCTCTTTAAGGCTAATACCACCCCTTGTTATCATTGCCATTTTAAAACCATCATGTCCAGTTATTGTTAATGGAGTCCAAGTTAATATACTCATTAGTTTTGCTTTTTGTGAACCTGATATTTTAGAATAAGTTAAAGTAGGGTCTATATCTACAAGTTTTAATAGTTCTAAACTTAGAGATTTTGGGAGTAGCTTAGTTATATGCTTAAGTATATCTGCATGTGGGTCTTTTTCTACTTCCTTTTTTACAAACTGGCTTACTTGTTCTTCATTTTTGCCTTTTGATAAATTAGCAAGTATTGGAACTTCTCCATATTTTTCTATAAGTGGAGTTATCTCTCTTGCAAAGTCTAAAACAACTGGTCCACGGATGCCACTTTTTGTAAAGATTAAATCACCTTTCGCATAAAGTTTTTTATATTTTTTAATATCTACACGAAGCTCAACCTTAGCTATAGTATCAGCCCTACAATTTGACATCCAGGTCTCCTTAGTTTTTAGTGGCATCATAGCTGGAGATAGTTTAGTAGTTTTATGACCTAAATCTTCTGCCATTTTGTAACCATCACCCTCAGCCCCAAGGACTGGATAACCAAGACCACCAGTAGCTACTATGATGTTTTTTGAATAAAAGCTTTCCTTATCTGTATTTAATCCAAAAATATGCTTCTCTTTTTCTAATAAGTTTTGTACCTTACTTGAACAAAGTATATCTACATTTAATTTTTTTAACTCATCTTTTAAGGCAGCTATAATTGATATAGCACTATGAGATTTTGGAAATACACGAAAACCATCGGGTGCATGAGTCTCAACTCCAATAAAATCAAAAAATTCTATAAGTTGTTTGTGGTTGAATTTTTTTAAGGCATCTTGCATAAAACGACCATCACGACCAAATTTTGCCATAAAGTCTTCATCTGATAAGGTATTAGTTAGATTACATCTACCACCACCAGTAGCCTTTAGTTTTGCAGCAATTTGTGGGAGTTTTTCTAAAATAAGAGTTTTTTTATTATTTCTTGAAGCTACTATGGCAGCTATCATTCCAGCTGCACCAGCACCAATGATTATAAGGTCATAGTTGTTTTGTTTCAAGTAATTAGCCCCTTATTTTTATAGGGCTAATTATAATCTATTTTAGATTAGGTTTTGGAGTTTTATCTGTAGAATTTGGTAAGTTGATTTTACCAAGGTATGGTTTTTTACCTTCAAGTGCGCCAAAAAATGCTTTTATATCTTTAGCTTCATTTTTAGTAATTTTTACACCAAGCTGGATTCTACCCATCTCAACTATAGCTTCTTCTAAAGTTTTAATAGCACCGTTATGAAAATATGGAGCAGTTTGAGTAATATTTCTTAGAGTTGGTACTTTTACCATACCATTTTTATCTCCACGGAAGTCACCTAAACTTTCATATTTATATTTTGCAATAAGACCAAAGGTTTGCATAGATCCACCAAGTGCTATACCATTGTGACAAGTTGTACAACCTTTATCTATGAAAGTTTTTAAACCTTTTTTCTCCTGAGCATTTAGTGAATTCTCATTTGTAGTTAAAAACTTATCAAATCTTGCTGGAGTTACTAAGGTACGCTCAAAAGTAGCTATAGTATCAGTAACTTTTGTAAAATTAATTTTGACATCTTGTCCATATGCATTTTTAAAGCTTTTTACATATTCAGGTATAGAATTAACTACATCTTCTACATGTTTTTTTGTAGCTGCCATCTCTGGAGCTGCTTGAATTGGACCTTGAGCTTGTTTTTCTAAATCTGGATCCCTCCCATCCCAAAACTGAGATGATGCAAATACTGCATTAAATACAGTAGGAGAATTTAAATGATGTGGATTAGTAGTCCATATATGTCCAACTGCGGCTTCAAGGTTATCAGTACCACCAGCATTTAAATTATGACAAAAGTTACAACTAATCAATCCACTCTTAGATAAACGTGGGTCAAAAAAAAGTTGTTTTCCCAGATTTACTTTTGCATCCGTAATAGGATTCTTTACATTATCTATAAGTTTATAAAGTTTTATTTTTGAATCTGGTATTGGCATTAGACCTGCATTTTTTGCTTCGTTAACTAATGATGATGCCATCATTGATGATGTGATTAGTAATGTACCTAGTAGTGGTATTTTCATTTTTCTTTCTCCTAAAGGATAATTTTTATCGTTTTGGATTATACTATTTTATTTCTTAAATGATAATTTTTTTGTTTTAATAAATTTAATACTTTACTAAAGTATTAAACTGATTTGATATAATTAGCTTATGAATTTTGAATATTTAATAAAAACACATAATTTAAAAGTAACTGCACAAAGAGTATCAATACTTGAGAATATGAATAATTACGGACATATAAATATAGATGAACTGTTTTTAGAGGTAAAAAAGAACTTTAATAACATCTCCTTAGCTACTTTATATAAAAATATAAATTTGATGATAAAAAACTCACTTATAAAAGAAGTTAAAATTGCATCTTATAAATCAAAATATGAGATAAAAAAAGATACACATGCACATATCTTATGTACAGTTTGTAATGAGTTTGAAGATTTAGATTTTAATTGTAGTCTTGCAGTTGATAATGTTGAAAAAACCACAGCATACAAAATTGATAATAGTGAGTTTATATTTTCAGGGATTTGCCAAAAGTGCCAATAAAACAAACTTTTTTTGCAGGCAGAGAAAAATGTTACTCATGTTACAGACCAAAAAGTTCCTGTATGTGTAATGAAGTTAATCCTATAGATACAAATACTAAATTTATTATTTTAATGCATCCAAAAGAGTTTAAAAAAACTAAAAATGGTACTGGGCATTTCACTCACCTTTCTTTAAATAACTCAGAACTTTTTATAGGTGTAGATTTCACAAATCATAAAAGGATAAATGAAATTATAGATACTTATGATTCTTATGTATTATATCCATCAAAAAAATCAATAAACTTAAGTACACAAAATCCAAACTTTAAGAACAAAATAGCAATTTTTATTATTGATTCAACATGGTCATGCTCCACTAAATTATTAAAAGATTCTAAAAATTTACAAGCCTTAGATTATATTAGTTTTGATACTACTAAATTATCACAGTTTAAAATAAAAGAACAGCCTGAAATTCATTGTTTGTCTACAATAGAATCAACTTTATCAGTTATAGAATTATTAAATAAATACAAGATTGAAAATGTAAAAACAAATTCTATAGAAAACTTTTTAAATCCTTTTGTTAAAATGGTTGAATATCAATTATCATGTATAAATAATACTAATAAACAAGTGCTTAGGTATAAAACTAATAGTTATATTTAATTTCATTTAATGTTTGTTATTTATTATATATTACAATTTCTAAATTAAATTATAATAAAAGGTTAAAATTAAATGAAATTAAATAAATTATTAGTTAGTTCCTTAGCCACTTTAGCTTTAAGTGCTACACTTTTTGCTGATGCTCATGGAACTCATTGGGGTTATACTGGTCATGAAAGTTCAAAGTATTGGGGTGATTTGTCTCCTGAATATGGTACATGTAAAAAAGGTAAGAACCAATCACCTATAAATATAGTAACCTCAAAAGTGGAGCATAGTACAGCTGATGATAAACTTGAATTTCATTATGTAACTCCTGGAATTGAAATTATTAATAACGGCCATACAATTCAAGTAAATGTTGAAGATGGAAGTAGTATAAAAGTTGATGGAGAAGAGTTTTTCTTAAAGCAGTTTCACTTTCATACACTAAGTGAAAATCAGATAAATGGAAAAAACTTTCCATTGGAAATTCATTTTGTTCATGTATCAAAGAAAAATCATTTAGCTGTAGTATCTGTAATGTTTGACAAGGGTTTAGAAAATCCAATTATTAGAAAAATTTGGGATAAGATGCCCCATACGGTAGAAAAAGGAACACTCTTATATTTAGATTATGAAGAAATAAATAAATTATTACCTAAAAATAAAGATTATTATAAGTTTACTGGTTCATTAACAACACCTCCGTGTAGTGAAAATGTAAAATGGATGGTAATGAAAAATCAAATTACAGTTTCTGGATCTGAAACAAGAGAGTTTTTACATAATATGCACCATCATAATAATAGACCAATTCAAGATGTAAATTCTAGAATTGTTAAGGACTAAATAAAATCATCAACTTTATCGAAATTTTCGATAAAGTTTGAAAGGGATATAGATTCTTCTTTTGATTCTATATTTTCTCTTGCTGCTAAAAAGTATTCCAAATTATCTAAAAGTAAACTAACTAAGTTTGGATCAAAATGTTTACCACTCTCTTTTTCAAACAAGTCATAAATATCTTTCATTGGCCATGCTTTTTTATAAACTCTACTTGAACCAAGTGCATCAAATACATCAGCGATAGCTGTAATCCTACCATATATATGGATATCCTCACCCTTTAATCCACGCGGATAACCAGAGCCATCCCATTTTTCATGATGCTCATAAGAAATAATAGATGCAGCTTTTAGTATAGATTTATTTGAGTGTCCTAACATTCTACGTCCAATCTCTGTATGTGTTTTCATAATTTCAAATTCGTCTTGTGTAAAACCGCTTGGTTTATTTAAAATAGCATCAGGTATACCAACTTTTCCAATATCATGCATAGGTGAGGCAGTTTTAATAAGTATAGCTTCTTCTAAAGAAAGTCCAGCTAAACGAGCTAGAATTAAAGAATATTCAGCTACCCTCATAACATGATAACCTGTCTCTTTTGATCTCTCTTCACCAATAATACCCATAGTAAATACAACTTCTCTCTGAGTCTCTTCTAATTCATTATTAAGTTGTTGAATTTCTTGCGTAGCCTCTTGTATTTGTTTTTTTATTTTTAGGTTAGTCTCTCTTTCGCTTAAAAGAATATGTTTACCAACAGCCATATTACTATTTATGAGTTTTGCTATCTGTGATATTTCATCATTTGTATGAGTATCCATATAAATAATATCTTTTCTAGTGTTGGATAATACATCAAAAAATGAAACTATACCTTCTTGTAAGTTTTTAAGTTGTTTATGGATAGATAATTTTACTTTTAAACTTATATAAGCCATTAAAACAGCTATTATAATTATAAAAAATGTCATAAAAATTTGTATATTTACAATAAAATTTTGTAATTTTTTAGTATTTATTTCAGAAATTTTTTGAATCTTAAGGTCTAAGTCTGATAATTCTTGATTTATTGTCTCATTATTAATAGCTAGGGCTAAGATATAATATAAACCATTTTCATAATTGCTAGTAATATCTTCTTTAAAAGAATCTGCAATGATTTTATATCCAATAACAGTATTTTTCATACTATCTATTTTTTTTATTATATTTTTATGATTAGTTAGATAATGGTCACTTCTTAGTTTGTCAATATTTATTAATATTTCTTTATATAATATAGATGTATTATATTCTGATTTAWTATKTNAWAGMNTSMYCMAYANTWMMKTRSWWTWGRTTRTTWMWAYTMWWARWTMYWTYAYNTWKRATARTNTYWSTAKNTRTYRWNAWRWYWWTWCNTKKYMTTTACTAAATCATTATTTATCTCTTCTAGTAAATAATGAAATGAAACTACTAAAGAAGTTACTAAAAAAATGGATATATAAAATACAAGGTTTATCTTGTGTTGTAATCTTAATTTTTTTATAAAACTATCCATAAAAATCCTTGATTTTAGAATATATTTATTTATTAAACAAATGCAAGTCCAAAGAGTTAACTTTGGAGTGGACAGTTGAGTTTCTACTTGTTAAACAAATTATTTATTAAACATAACCGAACCAAGCCTTACCATATTTGAACCACATTCAATTGCTAATTCAAAATCATTACTCATACCCATTGAGCATATAGTTGCGTTTTTTAATGTTATAAATATATCATAAGTTATCTTAAAGCTATTTTTTATTATCTCTGTATCTTGGCTATGACTTCCTATGCTCATTAATCCCTTAAGTTTTATATTAGGACACTCTTTAGTTATTTTCTCATATATATCTTTAGCATGCTCAGGCATTACCCCATGTTTAGTATCTTCTTTTGCAGAATTTACTTGAAGAAGACAATCCATAGTCATATTTTTAGTCAATAATTTCTTTTGAAGCTCTATAGCTAATTCCATAGAATCTAGAGACTGAAATAAACTAGGATTAATATCTAGGAGATTATTGATTTTATTTTTTTGTAAGTTGCCAACAAAGTGCCACTCTAATGGTAATTCATCAAGTTCTAAAGATTTTGCCTTTAGGTCTTGAACCTTGTTTTCACCATAGGCTCTTTGACCAATATTATAAAGTTTTTTTATCTCATCTGTAGTTGAATACTTACTAATAGCTACAATTTTTACTATATGATGGCCACTAACTCTAACTCTAGCGAACTCAACTCTTCTAATTACAGAGTCTATGAAAATTTTATATTGTGATTCAGTCATTTTTATCCCTTTAGTTCATTAATCTATTTATATCGTTAAATAATCCAAGTCCCATAAGGGAAAAAAGAATTATCCAACCAGCTATAGTAAGTTTAATAATTATAGCCTCACTAGCTTCACGTCTAAAGATTAATTCATATAAGTTAAACATAATATGCCCACCATCAAGAGCTGGAATAGGAAGAAGATTAAGTACACCTAAATTTACAGAGATAAGTGCTGCAAAAAACAATACACTCATCCATCCAGCATCAGTAGCATCTGATGTTAGTTTAACTATAGATATAACTCCGCCTAATTCTTTAGCGGGAACCTCACCAACTATAAGTTTTTTAAGTCCAGTAAATATCATTGTTGAAGCAAATACAGTTTGTTCACTTGCATATGATAAAAGTTCACTTGGACTTAACTCTAGTTTATGAGTAACTCTTGCTGAGCCTATACCAATCATCTTTTTTTGTATAATTTCATTAAACATATTTGTAGCTTCAGAGATTTTAGGAGTTAAAATTTTTGTTTCTATGAATCCTGCACGCTCTATCTCAATAGTTAAAGAACCATTTGAGTATTCAATGATTTTAGCCATATCTTTCCACGTCTTAATAGCCTGACCATTAATATAACGTATAGTGTCATTTGTTTGTAAATCAGCTACATAGGCAGGGGAATCTTTAACTACCTTACCAATAACAGGTGAGAGAATGTTAGGACCACCAAGAGCTATAACAAAATAAAGAACAAAAGCTAAGATAAAGTTTGCAGCTGGGCCAGCTAAAAGAATAAATATTTTTTGTGTTGGAGTTTTTACATTATAACTATCATTATCATAAGATTTTTTACTAGGATCGGAATCGTCTTGACCCTTCATTTTGACATATCCACCAAGTGGTATAATAGCTAAACGCCATTCAGTACCCCATTTTTTAAAAGAAGCTATCTTAGTTCCAAAACCTATGCTAAAAGTCTCAACATATACACCCATAAGCCTAGCTACTATATAATGTCCCAATTCATGAAAAAATATTAGAGCTGATATTACTAATAAAGATACAAAGATACTCATTAAATATTATCCTTTAATAATGCTTTTCTAAAAGCATATATATATTCTAGACCTGAATAAACTGTTAAAAATACTGCGAACCATAAAAGCTCAGTACCACATTGCCAATGCATTAGTAAAAAACCTATTGCAAACATCTGTCCAACCGTTTTTACTTTTCCAGCCCATGAAGCTTTTATGTCAAGTTTCTCTGCAACTGCAACAGTTCTAATCCCAGTAATAAATAATTCACGAATAATTATAATGTAAATAGCCCAAGCTGAAGCTACATCTATCATCATTAAACCTAAAAATGCAGCAATAATTAACATCTTATCAGCAAGTGGATCGATAATAGCCCCAAGCATAGTTTTTTGCTTCCATTGCCTTGCAATATATCCATCAAAGAAATCTGTTACAGAAGCTAATACAAATAAAAGTGAAGCAAAATAATAGTTCCAAGATATGTGATATCCCATATCTGTAAAAAAGTCTGGATTTAATATTATCCAAAACATCAACGGCGCTAAAAGTATGCGAATTGATGCTAATGTGTTTGGAAGGTTTAGCAAAGATAGTCCTTAAAAATAATTAAGAGATTCTAGCTTTTTATTGCTTATTAATGGTTTACTTTTGTATTTAAAATAAATTATTATGAGAAGTTGGGTAAAACTTCTAGTTTTTGTGAGGAATAGGCTCTTTAATCGTCATATTAATTAATTTCTCCCTACTTAGATAATATACATCAAAATCTTTGGCTATAAATATATTGCCTTTATAATTGCACTTTATTTCATCATAGAGTATATCTATATCTAAGGTGCTATTTTTATTATATCTAGGGCTTATATGATTTGCAATTAGATTTTTAACATGTTTTTTTTGTACTGTTATGCCAAGATTTTTTGCTGTGGAATGTAGGACTTTTTTTATTAAATTATCATATACATCTTGTGTATACGTACATTCATGTACCAATAAGTCTAGATTTTGAAGATATTCATCTAAAATATCTGGTTTACTATTATCACCAGCTATTATTAAGGATCTTCCACATATAGTTTCAAGCATAAATTCTTTTGAATCTAATTTTTTACCTCTAAATACTAAACTTTTTCCCTTTTTTAGCTCAGCATAAAGAGGTGATGGCTCTAGCCCAATTTCTTTTAATTTTTTTTCATCAAGTTTATTACTGACATCGTTTTCTTTAATATAAAAGGCTGAACTCTTTTTGGAGTGCACAAGAGGTAAAACTTTTAGTGAAAATTTGTCAAATATAAATTCCTCTTGGCTTGTGTATTCAATGATGTTTAAACTATATTCAAGATGTGCCTCTGATAGGTCAATGGCGCATTATAAAAAGTCTTTTATCCCTTTTGGACCGTAAATAGTTAAAGCTTTCAGAGAAGTTTCAAGCTTTTTAGTAGAGAGTAGTCCTGGTAAACCGTAATAATGATCTCCATGTAAATGTGTGATAAAAATAGTATCCAGTTTGCCTATAGATAGTCTGCTTTTCATGATTTGACGTTGAGTACCCTCACCACAATCAAAAAGATACCATTTATTATCCTGATCAAACTCCAACCCGAGCGCAGATACATTTCTTTCTTTTGTCGGTCTACCAGCACTTGTACCTAAAAATGTAAGTTTCATTGTCTGCTCCTATCTATTTTTTCTAAAAAGTTTTTTAAAGCATCTAAATATATATCTTTTGATTGCAAAAAACCATAATTATGACTCCCTTTAATTTTTACAAATTTTTTTGGTTCATTGGCATTTTCAAAAATTGCTTTAGCATACTTAAACGGGATAATATCATCATCCTCACTGTGAATAATTAAAATGGGGTAGTTAATATCTTTTAAGTATCTTGTCGTTTCGTATGTAAAATGGACTAAAAATCCTGGTACAAACGGATAAACATCAGATGCAAATTCTTTTGCAGTAGTAAATGTGGATTCAAGTATAATAGCTTTTGCTTTTAAACTGCTAGCAAGATTAGCAGCGATAGTCCCACCCAAAGATCTACCAAAGATAATGATATCTTCAGCCTTTATCTTTTTATTGTTTAAAAGATAATTCCATGCACTTCTAGCATCATCATAAGTATTTTGTTCATTAGTCTCACCCTCAGAATTTCCATACCCTCTGTAATCAAATATAAATACATTCATCTCTAATGAGTTAAATATTTTTATTGAATCAAGACGATGAGAGATATTACCTCCATTTCCATGTAAAAAAAGAAGTGTAGTTTTTGCACCTTTTTTTGGTATATACCAAGCATGAAGTTTTGTTTTATCATCAGCTTGAAAAATTATAGATTCATATACAAGACCTATAGCTTCTGGGTTAGTATTTATATTTTTAGATGGAAAGTAAACTAGCTTTGATTGATAGGTATATAGCAAAACAATTAGGATTATATATGCACAAGTTAATATTATGAAAGGTGTTTTAAGTAGTCCTATAAAAGTCTGCATCTCAGTGCCTCTTACAATAATTATAGCATATTTAAAATAAGTTTAGATATGGAATGTCCGCTATAAACTAGGTAGTTGCTAACTCAGCAAAAACCTAATTTTTTATAGATGCTTTATTATATTATTTTATTATTGTGGACCTAATACACCAGTGTCTCCAACTCTGAAATAACCCATCATACCAGCATCTTCATGCTCTAATATATGACAATGATACATATAATCACCTTGATTTATTATAGGATCAAATCTCCCTATAATTCTAACATTTTCTCCTGGTTGTACTAAAAAAGTGTCTTTTAATCCTAAATCAGTTCCAGAAGCTGGTATACCGTTTCTAGTTAAAATTTGATATTGTATAGCATGAGCATGAAAAGGATGTGCCATGCTTGAAATATTTGATATATTCCAAATCTCTGTAGCACCATTTTTAATAAACTCATCAACACGATCAGCTTTAAAAACTTTACCATTTATAACAAAAGACATATTCCTGCTACCCATACCCATACTCGTGGACATAATAAATTTTCTTTCATTATTAATATTATCTGCATCTGCCTCATTTAAACGTGTAGAGATTTCTGCCGTATTTGGTAACTCAGAATATATAGTTATAGTCTCTGTATCATATTTTGTAATATCAAATCTCATAATATTAAGCTTATCTGATGTTCCATTAGATTTATCTATGAGCATTATATTATTACCTACATTATACTTAGAAAAATCTATTATTATATCTACCCGTTCAGCAGGTCCTAGTAAAATATGATTTACTTCTACAGGGTTTTTAAGTAAGCCTCCATCTGTTCCAACAATGGTAAAATTCTCTCCATCACTTAGAGCAAAATTGTAGTTACGTGCATTAGATACATTGTATAATCTATATCTAAACTTTGTATTTGAAACTTCATGTTTAGGTAAAACAGAACCGTTAACTAAAACAGTATCACCATACATTCCTATAGAATCCATTCTTTGATTCATATAAACAAGATTTCTAACTGTATCTGTACTTTCTCCTTGAAACCTTCTATCTTGTACCAATAAGACTGTATCTTTATCTCCAGATGGTAATTGATTGTTCTCTTCTAATGATTTTGAAATATCATCTTCTAATAAATATACACCAGCAAGTCCCATATATACTTGTTTCCCAGTTTGCATATCAGGATGTGGATGAAACCACATAGATGCAGCTGGCTGATTCATAGTAAAACTATACTTTTTGCTTTGTAAAGGCAGTATAGGAGTATCTGGTCCACCATCCATTTCTGCTGGTATCTTAAAACCATGCCAATGTATAGTTGAATCTGAATCTAGTTTATTATTGAAATTAAGTGTCATCTCATTACCACGTGTAGTTTTAATTAAGATAGGAAGTGGATTGTTATTATATCTCCACATAGGTGTTATCCAACTACCTTGAGGTGTTTGAATAGTTACATTAACATCTTTATTCGCAGTTAAAGTATAAGTTTCTTTCATATTTGTATCATCTCCATCTTCATCAAAAATACGAGGTAATATATGAAGTGTAGGTAGGTTTTGTGACCCTAAATTAATATTTGTAGATATATTAGATGATTGCATATCTGATATAGATGATTGAGCATAATCAACACTTGCAGTATCTTGATTAACCCCTATCAGAATATCTCTTGCTTGATTTTTATCATTTAAATTGGAATTTGAAAATAATAACCCAACTGTAGTTTTATTAGAAAGGATAGTTTTATCATTTGAATTATCAGTATCCTTGGCACCATCAACTACTGCTTGAATAAACTGACTTCTTTGTATAACACCTGTGTTAAGCTCATTTTCCCAATAATTCCAACCATCATTATCAGGTACTCTATTAAATAAGTTTTGATATACAGATGATATAAAATCTTTATTTGATGTTGTTTTGGGATATAAATCCTGTGTCTCTTGTTGATTAAAAAAACTTGATGATATACCTTCTAAATCCAAATTTGAATCATTAACCCAGTAGCTTAAACCATTCGTATCTGGTGCGCGATTAAAAGTTGCAACATAAAGTTTTGTAACGTTTTCATTTGTGGGTATAGTGGCATTTAGTGTAGAGGCTATAGCTAAAATAGTTAAGAGTGATGTTCTGTTCATATTTATCCTYTATTAATTTATGTTATAATTATAAAATAAATTTATTATATAACGGAATTGTTATATAATGCCACTTAAGAAGAGATTAAATGAATAAATTAGTAAGATTAGCAAAGTTGTTTAGTAATATAAATAGATTAAAAATTTTTGCTTTGATATTAAGAGATAAAAAAGTTTGTGTATGTGAGATATGTGATAGTTTAGAATTGTCTCAACCTCTTGTATCACGCCATTTAAAGTTTATGAGAGAAGAAGAAGTGCTTAACTGTAAAAAGGAAAAGAAGTGGGTTGTTTATTTTTTGAATGAAGAGTATAGAGCATCTTTACAGTTTTGGATTGATGAAACACAAAAGTATACACATATATTACCTGAACTGATAGCTTGTAAAAAATAATATGATTTACACATATGAAGATTTTGAAAAGTCCTTGGATATTTTAGAAATAGTATCTAAGGCTAGTATAGTTGATGTTAAAAGAAAGTATCAGATTTTATCAAAAAAGTATCATCCAGATATGCAAGATGGTAATAATGAAAAATTTTTAGAAATAAATGAGGCTTATAAAGTAGTGCAGTTGTATATGAAAAACTTTAGATTTAGATTAGATGAAGATGAGTTTTATGAACAAAATCCATTCTCCAAAAAATCTGGAGATTGGTTTTATAATTTTTAATAGCTTAGTCTTTTGAAATTTTTGTTATACCAAAACCTGTTTTAACTGGATAACCTGCGTTTGCCCAGCCCTTTAATCCACCTTGTAGATTTGTAGCATTTTTGTATCCTAATTCTCTAAGTGTTTTTGCAGCCATAGCCCCACGACCACCACTACGACAGTAGGTAACTATAAATGCATTTTTATCTTTAATTTTATCATTTATGTAAAATTCTAGATTACCACGAGTGATATGATAAATATTTAATGGTGTATCTTCTTCAACAAATAAAAATCCTTCTGTGCGTTGTTCTTTTTCTCTAACATCAAGAATAATAACATCATCATCGTCATCAATTTTTTTCATAAGATCTTGAGCTTTTATCTCACCAGCTACCTTTTTAGCTTCTTTTAGCATTGTAAAGAATGCTTCATCTTTAGCAAATAATGATGCAGATAGAGATAGTACAGTTACTAGTGCGATTGTTATAAAATTAGTTTTCATCAAAACTCCTGTTTGTTTTGTAGTATCCTACTGAAATAATACTTAAACTAAGCTATTTGTTTAAATTGCTAAATACTTAAAGTAAAAGATAAGTATTATTAAGTTAGAATTTAACAGTTATTTAGTTAATAAGCTAAATAAATTAAGGATATTTATATGGTAAACAAAAAAATTATTGCAACTATTATTGCAACTATTACAGCATCTTTATGTTGTGTAACTCCAGTTTTAGCAGTATTAGCAGGCACGAGTAGTTTATCTACATCTTTTTCATGGATGGAGCCATATCACAACTATTTAGTTGGGCTTACTGTCTTGGTATTACTATATGCTTGGTATGATAAGTTAAAAGCACAATCAAATGATATAAATTGTGCTTGTGATGATAATGGTGCAAGTGGTTTTTTTTCAAGCAAGAATTTTTTAGCAATGGTAACTGTTTTTTCAATCATTATGTTAAGTTTTCCACAATGGGCTAACTATTATTTTGAGGGTGTGCCCACAGCTAATAGTTGTTCTTCAGGAGGAGCTTTACCATGTTCTGCTACAGCAACACAAGAGAGAGATAATACTTTGCCAGTACTACAATATATGAGTAATGAAAGAGCTAATCCTACTGCGTGTAATCAAAAAGCATGTACAGGTACTGGACGAGAGGAGCTTGATGATTTATTAACTAATGCTAGAAAAGAAGTTGTAGAGATGAGTCCAGCTGTTCTTAAGAAGATGTTTGATAATTCTGAAGAAGTTATATTACTTGATGTTAGAGGATTTTCAACAAAGAAAAAATATGATATTTATACAGATGATGAAAGCTATGCAATACCAAGATGTAAYTTAGAATTTAAAGTATTAAATGAATTTCCTGATAAGGATATAACTATAGTTGTTTATAGCCGTTTAGGCGCTAGAAGTCTTCTAGCAGCTCAATCTATGAAACATTTAGGATTTAAAAATGTATATAATCTAACTGCTGGTGTAATGGGTTGGGCAAGGGCAGGTTATCCCTTTAGTGATGGTGATGAAGGAAAAGTTATAAAAACAGAAGATGAGGTATAAATTATGGCTGACACTAAACAAATAATTGAATTATATTCACAATTAGCAGAGCAACCAAACAAAGATTTTGCTTGGGATAAGGGTATATCTAATGCAAAAGCTCACGGATACTTAGATGAGTGGTTTAAAATTCTTCCTCCTGAAATATGGGATTATTGTGCAGCTGTTGGAAATCCTTTTTCATTAGGTGAAATAAAAAAAGCTTCAACTGTAGTTGATTTAGGTTGTGGAGCAGGAATTGATTTACTTATTAGTGCATTAAAAGTTGGTGAGAATGGTAAAGCAATAGGTATAGATATTACTCCAAAGATGCTTGATAAAGCAAGATACCATGCCAAACTTGCTGGACTTACTAATGTGGAAGTAATAGAGAGTAGTTTTGATAATATTGATTTAGCAGACGCGAGCGTTGATGTAGTTATATCTAATGGGGCTATTAATCTCACATCATGTAAAGAGAGTGTATTTTCAGAAGTTTATAGAATATTAAAAGATGATGGTGAAATCTTTTTTGCTGATATGATAGATATATCAATAGATGAAAAAAGTTCTTGCCCAGTTGAAGAAGATTCGTATTGTGATACAAATAAAGAAAATTGGGCAAATTGTGTAATTGGGACCCTTCGTCAAGAGAAGTTAATAAAGATAATGCAAAATATAGGTTTTAAGTATGTTGAATGTACATCTTTAACGCATTATTTTACATCTAAAACTACACAAGGTGCTACCTTTAAGGCTAAAAAAGTTTCAGCAGATAAATTAAGAGAGATGCATTGGGATAATATTTTTAAGACAAAGGATTATACTCAAGTTTTATGGCATCAAAATTCACCAATTCAGTTTTTAGATTTGATAAATATTTATGCAAATAAAGAAGATAAAATTATTGACGTAGGCTGTGGTACTTCACTTATTGTAGATAATTTACTAAAAAATGGATACAAAGATATAATACTTCTTGATACATCAAAAATTTCACTTGAAATTGTAAAAAAAAGAGTTTTAAAAAATCAAAATTTAGTAAGTTTCATTTGCTTAGATGTATTAAACTTTAAATCAGCTCAAAGATTTAATATATGGCATGATAGGGCAGTATTTCATTTTTTATTACAAAAACAAGAAAGAGAAAAGTATTTTGAAGTTTTAAATGATAGTTTAATTAGTAATGGTTATGCTGTTATAAGTACTTTTTTAATTGGTTCTCAGACGGAGTGTGCAGGTCTAAAGATAGTTCAATATGATTATGATAAAATGCTTAAAGAATTACCAAGTAGTTTAAAACTTGTATCTAGTGATGAATATACCCATATCACGCCAAAAAATAGCGAACAGAAGTATATTTACTTTATTATAAAAAAGGTTTAATCTTTAGTATTATCAAATTGATATGCGAGAGAAGAATCAAAATTATTTACAAGTTCAGAAAAACAAGCTGAAATTTCTTTTATAGTTTGTATATTTGCTTCTATATAAATTTTATTTTTACTTTTCGTCATAGTAATAATTTGTGCATCTTTTAACTCTTTTAGATGACGTGAAATTGTTGGCAAAGCAAAGTCAAAATGCTCAGCTATACTTGTTACACAAGTAGCTTGAGCAATTATGTCATCTTTTGGTTTTGTATCGTCAATAGAACAGGCATAACCGCCAGTAAAAATATTTTTAAAAATCTTAAAACGTGTTTCATTTCCCAAAGCCTTAAAAATTTTAACCTTATCATCCATGTTTAGCATAAAATTTCCTTTAAGCTAATATATCATACATTGAGATACGGTCAAATTTTTGAGCAAGCATGGGAGCTGTAACACCTCTTGCATTTGCTATAGTCTTATCTGCACCACCATTAACAAGTATATTTACTAACTCAATCATATCATCCATAATAGCTTCCATTAATGGAGTCCAACCAACACCGTCTATTTTGTTTATGTCTGCACCGTTTTTTAATAAAAACTCTACCATCTCTCTTTTATCTCTTCTGATAGATATATGTAATAGTGTCCAACCATACTTATTTTGAATATTAATATCCTCTAAATCTTTTACAAGCGAAGTAAATAATTCATAATCATTATCGTATACTGCTTTTTCGAATGTTTCAAATTTCGTCATATTGTAGTTTCTCCATTATAAAATTATTATGATTCATAAAAAGCAAGCTTTAAAAGCCTAATAAGTAGTGCACTTAGTTTATTCATCTTGTTTTCTTAAACACATTTAGTTTTAGTATTGATATTATACATTTGTATGCTCAACAGTAACTTAACAAAAAAATATTACTATAACCTTGATATAAATCAAGATTATATAATTAATTATATAATTAAATATATCTTAAGAAAAGCCACTAATATATAATTAATAAGAAGTTCAAAAGTTAAATCGGATAAAATTACTCCGATTTAAAAATACTAGAGCGCAAGGCGTTCTTAACAAAGGGAAAAAATGAAAAAAATCATTTTATTAATCGCGTTAACATTAGGTGCATTACAAGCAGAGTCAATAGTTCATTACGATACAACAAGTTCAGACGATAACTCTGGGATAAGTAAACCTAATCATCCAAATGATGATATTCACGCAGGCAGATAATTGAAATGTTTGAGTACGGAGTGTAATCGTACTCAAGCTTCATTTTTGGTCTAAACAAAATGCTGCCTGACACATACTTTATTTCACAGTCTCTTGTACTTGTTAGACTTTTAGTAAACTTCTTTTCTATGAGCAATTCGAATAAGAGTGATTACCAAAATTTCATTTTCTTTTAAATAAACTATTCTATAATTTCCAGCCCTTTTTCTAAATTTGCCTTTATGTATACCTTTTAGAGCTTTATCTGCTGTAAAGATTCCTTTTTCAAGGTCTTTTATTTTTAAAAAAACAAGTTTTTGATTTTCAGTGTCTATTTTTTCTAGCTCTTTAAATGTAGCTTTTGGAATAATGATTTTAAACAATTAATTAAGACCAAGCCTTTGGGCAACCTCTTCAAGGGAGTAGACTTCAGTTTTCCCAGCTTTAATTTCATCAATTCTCTTATCAGATATCATTTCATCCAGTGTGTCAAAATAAGTACTAACTGCTTTTTCAATAATATAAGTGCGAGAACGCTCTAGTTCATGTGCATAAGAGTCTAAATTTGTTAATAAGCTTTCGTCCATACGAATATTGATTGCTTTTTTCATAATGTATCCTTTTGTATCTACATTATACTGCAAAGGTTGAGAAAATACAATTTTTGTATCAGGATATGATGCATAAAAATATTTATTTAGGTAAGGTAAAATGGTGCCTAGTATCATTAGAAGAAGCAGATTATATTATAATTATGCTAGAGATATTAGTAGGGTAACATATCGTTTTGTGTCTAAGGCAGTTGTTTTATAGTTTTAAACTTAAAGCAGTCTAGCTTGTGTGTCGCCGTGAAAGTTACACTACAATCCTGAGTGGCGACCAGATTGGTTTTATATCCTTTCGCTTTTAAAAAAAGGTTGAAATTAAATCGAATAGAACTAGGCTAGGATATGTGTATTAAGGACTGATATTACTTTTGTAATAATCAGACAGGATGAATATACTGCCCTAACGAACTCTCGTAAAAAATAAATTAAAGAGGTTCCCAGTGGAAAATTATACACTATTAAATGTTAGTATTGGCTTAGATGTTTCCAAGGAAACTGTATCTGTTTTTATACCAATTAATAAATTAGATTATAAGATTCAAAATACAATTGATGGGATTAATAAGCTTGTTTCTAAGCTTAAAAAACTGTATAAAAAAGAGTATKRAAATTTAGTTTTTATTTATGAACCAACAGGTAGTTACTCTGAACTTTTAAAGAAAGTTTGTTCTAAAAAAAGCATTAAAACTTTTGCAATTAATCCTAAGAGATCTCATAACTTTGCTAAAGCTAGTGGAAATAGAAATAAGACTGATATTGATGATGCTAGATTACTTTCTAATGCTATTGTTTTAGCTAAGAAAGAAGAGATAGTAATACCTATAATCAATCCTGTAGTCGAGAATATAAAAGAGTTGATGAGTTACTATAAGTTTATTGTAAAGCAAAGAATTATGAGTAATAATCATTTAGAATCTATTGCTATAAAAGATGGAAATAACTATATTATTTCATCTTTAGAATATGAAATAGCACTACTCAAAAATAAAGAAAATGATATAGTWATTAACATTAAAAGCATTATTAAAAGTGATGAAAAACTAATTAATAGTTATAAAAATATTAAGTCTATTATTGGGATTGGAGAACTTGGTGCTATTGTATTGCTCCATTTGTTTTTGAAGTATCCTGATGCTAATAAAAAACAGATAATTTCTTTGGTTGGTCTTGACCCTACTAGGTTTGATTCTGGTAGTAGTATTCATAAAAAAAGTAAAATTTCTAAGGCTGGGGCTAAGATATATAGAGGCGTTCTTTTTATGGGAACTATGACTGCAACAAGATGTAATCCTGAGATGAAAATCTTTTATGATAGACTTAAAGAAAATGCAAAGCACACAACTCAGGCTCAAATAGCTGTTATGAGAAAGATGATAATTATTGCCCATTCACTCTATAAAAACAATGAAAAATATAGTGCAAAAGTGTATCAAAAGGCTTGCGGGATTTTATAGAAAAGCGCTACAAAAGTAGCATTATTGGCTTTATTATTAAAAAAATATTATTAATAAAGATTTCTTAGATATTCTTAATATTTAGTGAGATTTTAATAGAGTTTTAAGGTGGCGACTGACACCTATTTCTTCGTTAGGGTAGGAGTGAAATAATCTCTTACCTGATTAAATAACTGTGTTATATATAATTTCGTCTCATGATATACAATCTGGCTTTCACCGATTCAGTCTCCACTCAAATTTTTTACCACAAGGGCATAAGCAAGTATAACTATCTGACTTGGAGTGAAACTAACTAATCTTAAAATTTAAGAAAATTAACTGTTTTAGGTTTTGTCCGATATGTTATTTGTACTTACTCTC
>NVUO01000040.1 GCA_002733155.1 Sulfurimonas sp. | reverse complement strand
CACCTGGACAACGAAAGCTGGGCGACCGGACCGAAGCATGCGGCGACCACCGCCAAGACCAGGAGGGTGATCGATTTCGCCGCCGCGCACGGCTTCCGTGGCGTCCTGGTGGAGGGCTGGAATCCCGGCTGGGACGGCATGTGGGTGGGCAATGGCTACGACTTCGACTTCACTCGCGCCACGCCCGATTTCGACATTGAAGCGCTTTCGGCATATGGACTGAAGAAGGGCGTGCACCTGATCGGCCACCATGAAACCGGCTGTGCCATCGAACACTATGAGGCGCAGCTCGACGCCGCGCTGGACCTGTATGCGCGGCTGGGCGTGGACCAGTTCAAGACCGGCTACGTCTGCGACGACGGCCAGGTCGACCGCCGCAATCCCTCGGGCGGCCCGCTCTGGCGCGAGTGGCACGACGGGCAGTTCATGGCCCGCCACCACCTGAAGGTGGTGCAGGAGGCCGCGCGCCGGCATCTGTCGGTGAACCCGCATGAGCCGATCAAGGACACCGGCCTGCGCCGTACCTACCCCAACTGGATCTCGCGCGAGGGGGCGCATGGCATGGAATACAACGCCTGGGGCCAGCCGCCGAACCCGCCCGAACACGAAGTCAATCTGGTGTTCACCCGGATGCTGGCCGGACCGATGGATTACACCCCCGGCATCCTCAGCCTGAAGGGCCGCCACGGCCAAGCCATCCCCAGTACCCTGGCCCGTCAGCTGGCGCTGTACGTGGTGCTGTACAGCCCGATCCAGATGGCCGCCGATCTGCCCGAACACTACCTGCAGCATCGGGAGGCGTTCCGCTTCATCGAAGACGTGGCGGTGGACTGGGAGCAGAGCCGCGTGCTCGACGGTGAAGTGGGCGACTACGTGACGATCGTGCGCCGCGACCGCAACAGCCGTGACTGGTTCCTGGGCAGCATCACCGACGAGCATGGCCGCGTGCTGCCGGTGTCGCTGGGCTTCCTGGAGCCGGGCGTGCGCTACCGCGCGGAAATCTATCGCGATGGCGACGGTGCGGACTACCGCAGCAATCCGTTCGCGTTCACGCGGCAGACGCGTGAAGTGACCAGCGCCGATGCACTGAACCTGATGCTGGCGCCGGGCGGCGGGCAGGCCATTCGGTTCACGCCATTGGAGTGATGAATGCCCCCGCGTGACGTTCGCCGGGCATGGCCCGGCGCTACCGTGGCGGGGATCTGAAAGCGATTACAACCCTGCAAACGTCATTGAATACGTATGCAGGGTGATTCCCGCGGAGAACCCGCTGCCTACCATAGCGGCGACGACAGCGGCCACCGCGTCGCACGTTCACGGCGTTGCCGGAACGACCTCGAAATGAACAACAACATTGCCTGGGAGGGGAAAATGTTGAACCACAAGCGCAGCGCGCTGAGCATCGCGCTGGCCGTTGTCCTGGCGCCGTCACTGGCGGCGGCACAGACCACGCAGAGCACCACCACGCCGGCCGGCACCGCCGCCACCAACCTGGATACGGTGCAGGTCACCGGTATCCGCCGCGGCATCGAGAACGCGATCGCGATCAAGCAGGACGCCACCTCGGTGGTGGAAGCGATCTCCGCCGAGGACATCGGCAAGCTGCCCGACGTCAGCATTGCCGAATCCATCTCGCGCCTGCCCGGTCTGGCTTGGCTCTGGCCCGCCGCCAAGCCGGGGGCGCGCTCTATTGCTTCTAGAACTTGGTCCATTTGCTGGTCAGACCGAATAAGGGTGTGCGAATGCTCAATGGGCATCAAGTTTGAAAACTGGGCACAGGTTGCCCTCATCACCCCAGCAAGGGTTTCGCCGGTTGAATCCGATACCAAATGCACATGTAAATACAGGCCCGGCTTTGCTGGACGGCTCATGGGAAAACCCCAAGATAAAGTGTTAACAAATGCTTAATAGTTTGGGAACAATACACGGCATTTTCCTAACAAGGAGGGTCTTTTCACAAGTTTGATCTATTATCCTCAAGTTTTCCACAGGCAAATTTATCCACAAGCTATTTTAATAATTTATTTCTTGTTGTTGATAAAAATTTTTTCTGTTCTTTTTTCTTCTTAAGTTTTTGATATATCGTTGTTTTTAATGATTTTACCCTATCTTCATAACAAATAATTCTGTGGCTTTTTTGTTGAACAAAGGTATAACMMMWWWAYYCCMRRWYYYSAMARMCYMASYWTMAMWRWWAYWATMKWWWAAWTAAATATTAGAAAATAAATTTTTCATCCAACTATCATAAAAATGTAAAGTATAGTAATCGAATGAAGGTATATTTATATTTTTTGACATATGTACTTGATATTGATTATATACTACAATTTGATTTGCTTCTATATATTGTATGTTCTTATTATGAATTTCTATAGATAATTTGCCTTTTTTAATTATTGAAAAGCATAAAGTATCATGCGAGTGTTTAGCATAATTTGTATAGAATTCTTTTGCATAATTTAATTCAGCAAATAAATTATTATTTTTATCAAAGAATTTTTTTATATATTATCCTTTTAAACTAAAATTGTATTACTTTTTCGAAAGCTAAAAGCATCTAATTAAATTCTTAAATATAAGCAATTATTTTTAAGATAATATTCTTTTTTAAGCAGCGAGCTCTTTTTTTTCATAAATTAGTTTAATTTTACCACATGCTTTGTTATAAAATTCTTTGTCATATTGTGTATTATTTTTGTATACAGATTGAGCAATTACTATCAGTTTACATATAACAGCAATTTGTGCAACAGTCGAGTGTTTAGCATTCTCTTTTAATATATCGTAAAACTCTTTCCTGATTTATATTTTCTCCTATATCTTATATGTTCAAAACTCTCTAAGTTTATGATAGCTTAATTGCAAGTTGTTATTATATGATGGTTTGTTATATTTTTAGCATACTTAACTGCTCTTACAAATGTTCTATGCATGTTTTGTTCACAAATTAAAGAAACAATATTATGTTTTTTCAATGCTTTAAATACTTCATTATTTGTTCCTGATGTAATTACAATGGTTCCATTTTCTTTAAGAAGATTGATTGTCTCATAAAAATTATGAAGAGCAGTTGCATCTATAAAACTTACATGTCGCATTCTTATTATAAGTATTTTAGCGGAGACACCTCTTTGCTTAATTAACTCGGCATACTGTTTTGCTGAAGCAAAAAAGAGTGGTCCTCCTATCTCGTATACAGCTATATCTTTTGGTAATTTCTCATAATTTTCTATATCGTCTTCATCGTTACTTACAACAATCTCATGTTTATCAACATCGGCCATCCTTTTCATAAATAGCAATGAAGATAATACTATGCCAACCTGTATGGCTACTGTTAAATCAACCAAAATAGTTAAAACAAAAGTACTCAATAGAACAATATAATCATAAGCAGAACCTTTTAAAATTGAAAAAAATGATTTATATTCACTCATATTAAAAGCTACGACAATTAAAATTCCGGCAAGAACAGACATCGGGATAAGTTTTGCATAATTCATAAAAAATAGCATAATTAAAAGAAGTGTAAGGGAGTGTGCTATGCCTGATATCGGTGTTCTTCCTCCATTTTCTACATTTGTAGCAGTTCTTGCTATTGCTCCTGTGGCAGGGATACCACCAAAAAATGGTGTCATAATATTTGCTAAACCTTGTGCTATAAGTTCTGTATTTGAGCGATGAGCTCCCCCAATCATTCCATCAGAAACAACTGCTGAGAGAAGAGATTCTACACTACCAAGCAGTGCTATAACCAAAGCAGGAACTAGATAAGTTGTGAGGTCTGATAACTCAAAGTTGGGTAATGAAAATGTAATATTGCTAGGTATCGTTCCGAAAAAAGTTTCTATTGTTGTAACGGGTATATGAAAAATTTGAACAGCAAGTGTTAGTAAAAGAAGTGCTACAAATGAACCTGGTATTTTAGAATTTATTTTTTTGAAATTGACTGTTATTATAATTGTACTGAGGGTGATGGCAAGAGCATAAAAATTGATATTATTTATCTGCTGAAAATAGAGTTGCCATTTCTCAAAAAAATCTGCAGGTAATTTGTCTATGTGTAGCCCTAAAGCATCTTTGATTTGTGTAGAAAAGATAACAACAGCAATACCACTTGTAAATCCTACAATTAAAGGATATGGAAAATATTTGAGTAGATTTCCTAGTTTTAAAAATCCAAATATTACAAGTATTACTCCAGCCATCAAAGTTGAAATTAAGAGTCCATCAATGCCATACTGCTCAATAATTCCATAAAGTATGATGATAAATGCACCAGTAGGTCCACCAATTTGAACTCTACTTCCTCCAAATATAGAAATAATGAACCCAGCTACAATAGCAGTAATAATTCCCTTCTCAGGTGAAACACCACTCGCAACTGCAAATGCTATAGCAAGTGGCAAGGCTACAATTCCAACTATACTACCAGCTATAACATCTTTTAAAATTTGTTCTTTAGATATTCCTTTTTTTAACAGTGTAAATAATTTTGGTTGAAAAATCATTTTGTTTGAACTCCTTTTGTTTTGTAAAAATTAGACTTGATATTTTAGTGAATTCTAATATTTTAAAACTATCAAGAAATGGTTCAATAATTTTTAAATTCTGATTAATTTTTGCAGAGTTATAAGCACCATATATCAATTCAGTATAGTTCACTCTTGAAATATATAAATCATCCATTGGAATTTGGGATAGTTTTTCAACAACTTCTTGTTTCCCTTTTAAGAAATAGATTAGTATATCACTATCAATTAAATATTTTTTCATTAAAGGTCTAACTCAAAGTCTTTAGCATTTTTATCATCAATAATACTTTGTAACATACTATCAGCAACATTACTTTTTAACTTACCTGCAAACTGCAATAATTGATTATGCTTTAAATTATTTTGTTTTGAAAAAAAGCTTATAGCCTTTTCTATAACTTCTGTTTTTGTAGTATGGAACTCTTCTGTTAATTGATTAAGTGTAACAATCACGCTTTCTTCTAATCGTAGGTTGACTGCTCTTTTCATGGAGATTCCTTTATTATACAATATTGCTATATATTTGTAAAGAAAAAGAATATAAAGTGTGTAGGTTATAACGTTTATTGCGTTCCTCGGAGGCTATGTTTTACTACTTTAAAAGTTTCCCTATTTTCTAAAGCTAGTCTCATTTTCTCTTGCTTCTTCAATCTCTACTATCATCTCAATTACTTTTTTATAACTATTGATAAAATACTTTTTAAATAAAGTGTAATTACCTGTTTCATAGTAAGTAACTATTGATTTAAGATACTCTTTTACACTCTCTTCATCTGGAATGTATATCATATTTAGCGTGTCTTTTAATACTACATTTAACATTAATCTAGCTGTTCTTTTATTACAGTCTGTAAAGTATTGAAGATATGCTAAATTATTATGAATATATAAAGCTTTATTAAATGGATTTTCGATTGTATCACTAATCTTAAATAGATAATTCAATTCATCTTCTAGCTTTTCTTTTGTTGCTAAAGGGATATAGTTACATCCTGTAATCATCACTTCACTATCTCTAGGTACTGCTCTTTTATTTTCAGCTACCATTTCAGCAGATAAAATGTAGTGTAAATCTTTTAAAGTTTGTTTAGATGGTTTTAAATTTTGTGTTATAAATATATCATAAGCATCTCTGAGATTTAAAATCATTTTAGCATCACTAAACTTTTTCCCACCTGCGGTTCTTCCATATTCTATTAAAGCTTGTGTATCTAATTTATCATAATTATTTCCCTCAATAAGTGCCGATGTATGAATGAAATCTAATCCAAATTTATCTATATAGCTCTTATTGTTTAAAAACTTTTCTAACGAAACTTTTTGATTCAATTCTTTTAAAAGTTTTATTTCATTTAGTGTAAATATATCTATGTTGTCTAAATAATTAGGATTGTAAGTAATCAATTTTAACTCCTATTTTCTTTTTTATAGTTTTTAAATTCTTCTTTAAACTTACTTATTCTATCTAAATTACTAAATTAAAGTTTGTCTAGTTTATAGGGGATATTCCAGTTTGTTATTTTAACATATTCCGATGTGGACTAACATTTAAGGAGAGCAATATTTGACACGTCTGGTGCAAATATTAGCTCATATATTTTGTTAGATACTGTTTAAATATCTCATAATTTCTTCAGTATAAAAATGAGCGTTGCTTTTTTCTACACCTAAACTACTCAACTTACTCCGTAATGTTTTATTAGTATTAATGTGAGCAATAAAATATGATGGATGATATAATCTAATAATATTGCACTCTTTGAATAAAAAATCTTCTTTGGCACTGATTTTACAAGCTTTATTGACCTCGAGAGATTCTATTATTTTTGTTTTTATCATATTACCAGATTTAATTCCTAAGCCATTTTCTACAATAGAGTCAAGAGAATGACCTGTAAGAAAAATAATTGTTTTCGGTTGTAATAATTTTAGTAATTCATAAAATAAGTCTTTTTGTAAGGAAAGGACATGGTCTCTTAAATTTTCATTTTTTGTCGGTCTTCCATAATCATCTTTTTTATTTTTACATGCTTCCATTGCGAATAAATTAATCCAGCAATGGCTTAGCATACCGTCTTCTATAATATCATTTAATAAAATATTTTCTTTATATAATTTCTTCTGAAATTCCCAAAACTTTCCACCATATTTTTCTATTGAATTTTTTGAGAATTTATCATATCGATTTGTTAACGCATCATCAAAAACTTTATCAATAGAAGATTCAATAAAATGATGGTAGTCATTTTTTTCATTTGATTTATACCAAGTATTTGTTTTTTGCCCTACTACTAACATCCTATTTGACATATAACTGTCACTAATTCTTGGAATCAAAGGATAAGATAAATCAAAGTCAGATTCTTTATTAAGTTTTTTTTTAAAAAGTTCAATTACTTTCTCTTGCAATTTGTCTGAAGTCACAGTGTTCCTTTGCTATTTAACGGTGGCGCGGGTGTTCAACCCGCGCCACCGTTATCATACACTTGCATTTCACTAAAATAAAGTACTCAATTAAATCTAAATATGGTACAATATAAATAAAGGAGTTCTTATGCACTTAAGTCAAGACATAAAGCCCATTAGCTATTTAAAAGCAAAAACTGCTGATGTAATAAACAGCGTAAATGAAAATCAAAGAACAATTTTTATTACACAAAATGGAGAAGCTAAAGCTGTTGTGCAAGATATACGCAGTTACGAGAATACTCAAAATGCATTAAATCTACTAAAGCTTATTATTCAAAGTGAAAATGACATTACTGAGAATAAAGTCACTCCACAAGATGAAATGTTTGAAAATTTAGAAAAAAAACTTTTTAAATAAATGCGTACTTACACAGTAACTTGGACGGATAATGCCCAATATGATTTAGAATTAATAGTTGAATATATTAAAATTGAAAGTATTCCTATTGCTAAAGAGGTATTTTTTGCAATAAAAAATGAATGTAATCAGTTATATTATATGCCAACAAGAAAAAGAATTGTGCCAGAATTACAACAAATTGGGATTACGCAGTATAGGGAAGTGTTATTCAAAAGATGGCGTATAGTTTTTAAAATAGAAGAATCAAATATATCAGTATTAACAGTAGTAGATAGTAGTAGAAATCTAGAAGATATCTTGTTTCAAAGATTAATTAAAACACATGATAACAAAACAGAGAGACTGTGAAATAACTAAACCCCAAACAATCTCATAAATTACAAAAATCATAACATAAACATCCTAATATTAACCATCTTTAACTACTTTTTCCTCCAAGTCTTGATGAATATGTAGATAAAGATAATTCTGTAAGAGCGATAGATGATTATGTATCACTTTTAGATTTAAAAAGATTAGGCTTTAGCGATACATCTAATAGTCTCTCTGGTCAAAAATCTTATGCACCTGAGTTACTATTAAAAATATATATCTATGGTTATCTTAATAAAATAAGAAGTTCAAGAAACCTTGAAAAAGAGAATGCAAGAAATATAGAACTGATGTGGTTAACATCAGGATTAAAGCCAACTTATAAAACAATAGCAGATTTTCGGAAGGATAATCCAAAGGCTCTTAAACAAGTATTTAAAGAGTTTATACTTCTTTGTAAAGGTATAGGTCTTATAGGAGGAGAAATAGTAGGACTAGATGGAGCMYYWMWMAGWSYYAWRRMTTMYAAAAATNCWYWWMWYAWRMAWMSWAMTATWRACSAWYYTWWMAMMCWWGMARWRKYAYMWWWWCAWKARTWWCWRWYMRYWWTASAMKAWMKTSAWGAAGAAACAGTTACGAATAAACTCTCTAAAAACCTTCCTGGGAATTTAGAAAAACTCTTAAAAAAAAAGCAAAGTCTCAATCTGATTTAGCACTTCTTAAGAGTTTTAATAAAACTCAATATAATCGTACCGACCCTGATGCAAGCGTAATGACTAAACCATCTCATAATCTTATGGCATACAACTCACAGATATGTGTAGACGATAAGTTTAAATTTATCGTAGCCACTGATGTCACATCATCAGGTAGCGATAAACAAGAGCTACATAAGATGGCTTTGCAAACTAAAGAAGTTATAGATAATCCAGAGTTGATTATTACAGCAGATAAAGGTTACTACTCAGCAGTCGAAATTAAAAAATGCATTGATGATGGTATCAACACAATAGTACCGCCAGTAAGAACAGGTCAAGAACTGAAGTTACTAGACACATATAATGCGAAAATGCAAACAGATGAATCAAAAGTAATAATCAAAAAAAGAAGCTCTGTAGTTGAACATCTATTTGGAACAATCAAAAGGAGCTTAGATTGGGATTACTTTTTAGTGAGAAGTAAAAAGAAAGTAGCTGGTGAAAATGCTCTTATTATGTTTACCTATAATTTTAAACGCTTACTTAATCTTATAGGGATAGCTCTGTTTAGAAAACTGATGATAGCTATAAAAGATGGAGACTTAAGTGACATAAGAGAAGAGATAGCTCTTCATATTGCTAAGTTTAGGCTCTATATGGCTAAAATTATTTCAAATGTTTTTATGCTACAATTTAGGCAAAATATTTGCCTGTAATTGAGTGAAAATTAGAAAATTTTGAGTTGAGGGGTTTGATTATTTTACAGTCTCTAGTCGCCACCTTAAAATCCACTTAATTTCTTAAAAATAATCAATTGTTTTCAAACTAATGTACTTTTTTAAGCAACTAACTCTTTTTCTG
>NVUO01000039.1 GCA_002733155.1 Sulfurimonas sp. | reverse complement strand
ACCCTATAACCTTTAGGACAAACTGAAGTCCCATCTTTTTTAGACCAATTTTCACTTCTTAAACTACCATCACTATCTGTACTTTGTGCCCAATCACCATCATTTGTGTCTGTTGAAGTTATAAAACTACCAAAAATATTACTTACACTAGTTGCCTGTTTATCTGTAATAGGGCTTGTAAGTTTTTCATGTCCATCTGGACTTCTACCCCATTGATAGTAATCTCCATAACATTCTTCATCGTCTAGTGCTGCACAAGCTCTTGATGCTCCCATATTTCTATCTAACCATATCGCTTCCGTATATGGCGATATAATGCTACGATATTCTTTACCTTTAAAAACTATTTTTTCTGCCTCAGTTATCGTAATTGTAATTGTAGCAGGAGTAGAACTATTTATGCCATCACTAACCTTAAAAATAAAACTATCTTCTCCTACATATCCATTAGAGGGTGTATAAGTTCTATTTTCATCATTTCCTGTTAATATCCCATTTGTTGGATTAGATATAATCTCATAAGTTAAATTATCTCCATCTTCATCACTTCCATTCAATATAATATTTGTTGCTATTCCTTCTTTTAAACTAATACTTTTACTTACAGCAGTTGGCGGAATGTTTGTTGGCTTCATACAACGTATAGGTTTGCCAGTAGCACGAAAATCTTTTGTTCTGTAAGCTTCTGTTGAGTTAAATTGAATATGTTTAGATTCTGCACCATCAATTGAATTTGTCCAGATATACCCATCTGTAGCCTTCTTTTGTACTTCGTTATTAAACCAACTACGTTGACCAGATGATGGTAATTTTAAAAAATTATTAAATGCATCTGTATTGTTATTCATACCATCTTTACTAAATAAGGTTTCTAAACCTAATTCATCTACTGTTGGAACTCTAAAACCTATTGGACAAACTGAAGTTCCATCTTTTTCAGACCAGTTTTCACTTCTTAGACTACCATCGGAATCTGCTTCTTGTGCCCAGTCAGTATCAAGTGTAGATGAAGCAGTAATAAAAATAGGACCTGCGTTATCAATATCTGTAGCTTGTTCACTCGTACTTAAACTTGTAGTTTTTTCATGTCCATCTACACCCCTACCCCATTGGTAGTAATCACCATAACATTTTTCATCATCTATAGCTGTACATGTCTGAGATGCTCCAAGGTTTCTGTCTAACCAGACTGTACCTGTATAAGGTGATGTGACTGTATAATATTCTACACCCATATGTATTATAGATTCACCAAGATATTCTTTCCATATATCTGAATTTATATTACTATTGCTTATTTTACCTTTAGCATACTCTACAGTAGCAGTATCATTAGTGATACCACTCATAATAGTCTTAGCATCAGTTATATCATTTAAGCCAGCTTGTGCAAAAGATAAACCTATTGAATTTTTATTATTTAATATAGTTACATCTTTTGAAGTATCATTATCTTGTGCTCCATTTATTACAGCTTGAATAAAACTGTTTTTTGTAAAAGAACCAATACTAAGTTCATTTTCCCAATAGTTTAAGCCCGCGGTATCTGGTGCACGGTTAAATAGGTTTTGATATACAGATGTGATGAAGTCTGTATTTGAAGTTCCATCAGGATAAAGTTCTTTAGTTTCATTTTGCTCAAAGAAGCTTTGAGCTATTTGAGATAGTTTTAAACCTGAATTATTTGTCCAATAGTCCAAACCAGCACTGTCTGATGCACGATTAAACGTGGCAACATAAAGTTTGGATACTTCTTCTTGCTTTGGGACTTCTTCACTTGCACATACAAACGTATTTAGTATAAGTAATACTATTAATAATTTTATTTTTTTCAACTGTAACCTTGCTATAATATTTAAAATATGAAAGTATATTGTACCATTAATTGTCTTAAATATTCAAAAAGGCGTCAGGCATTATTCTACTATTTTATCTCATCAGATTCTGAGTCTACTAAAACTAGATTCCAAATCAAGTTTGGAATGACGAGTAACTGAACTGTAAAAAAAGTGCCTGACAAGAATAGCACTAACTTAAGCAAAAAACATTAAAAAAACAAATAATTATCAGAGTTGGAATACAACTAGCTTTAATCAAGAAATCATCAACCAATGAAATTCTAAAATTAAAGTTAGTCGTAATGAATCATTACAAAAAAATCATAAATAAAACAGCAAACTATTAGTCTAAATAGATTACAAAAATTTCAATTAGTACGTGTGGTATTGTAAAGCAAGAAAGTGATTATCTACTTCTGCAATCTCAATACTAACTAGAAGCATAGCTACAAACAATAAAAAAAAACTAGATAAAAGTTTAAAGTTTAGAGGAAAAAATATTTATCTTATTGATGGTACAACGATAACAATGCCAGATACACAAGCAAATAAAAAAGAGTATCCTCATAGTAAGTCTCAAAAAGATGGATTGGGTTTTCCAATATGTAGAGTAGTAGCTATTATCTCTTTAATTACAGGTTCAATTATTGATGCATATATTGGAACATACAGTGGTAAAGAAACAGGAGAACAAACACTACCTCATGATATGTTGCATAACTTTAAAAAGGGTGATTTAATCCTAGCAGATGCTATGTGTAAAGAAAAATCCAGCTAAACTTATCAAAAATCTTTATAAACAGAGATGGCATATCGAAGTTGATTTTAGAAATATCAAGATAAGACTAGACCTTAAAGAGTTCAAATGTAAAACTCCAAAAATGCTTATAAAGGAGATGTGGGTATCTTTTTTAGCATACAATATTGTTCGCTCTCTTATCTTGTCTTCTGCTCTTTATCATAAAGTGATACCAAGAACAATAAGTTTTAAATCTACTCTATCTACATTATCTTGATATGAAGATATATATTAAACAAAATCTACAGAAGCTTTTAAAACTTATAGCTGAAAAAGTTAWKGGYRNTASRKMTKRANTGGTYAARAMYKGTCACTATAAAAAAGTGAAATAATTGCTTAAGTTAGTGCCCTTCGTGCCTAACACCTTTTTTTTCCCTGAACTTTAAAAACCACGTCACCCTAAACTTGATTTAGGGTCTAGTGTTTTAGGCTAGATTCCAAGTCAAGCTTGGAATGACGTTGATTATTAAAATAGTGTCTGACAATTACACCTTTTTTTTACAAGTTTAAACTAAACATAATAATCAACAAAGTATAATATTTTAAATTTAAGCAAAGGAGCATTATGAAAATAATATCAATAATGTTTATACTAGTTTTATCAATTTTTGCATCTGTAGATATAAATATAGCAACAGCTGAAGAATTTACAGCTATAAAAGGTGTTGGAGCTAAAAAAGCTTATGCAATTGTGCAATATAGAAAAAGTATTAAATGTTTTAAAAATATAAATCAATTAGCTGAAGTTAAAGGTATTAGTAACTCCATTATTTCTAAAAATATAGATAATCTTAAAGCTAGTCCTTGTAATAAATAAAACAGTGCCTGACACTTTTTTTAAGTGAGCTAATTACTGCCAAACTTACAGTTACTCGTCATTCCAAGTCCAATAAACGTCATTCCAAACTTGATTTGGAATCTAGTTTTAGTAAACTCCAAAAACAGTGCAGGACAGCCTTTATTAGTTCATATGCTTTTTTAGGTTGATGTGGACAACTCTCTATATTTTTCTTGATAATCTCTTTATGCTTATCCGCATCTAAAAGCAGTTTTCTACTCTACCAAGATAGGGAAACTTATGAAATATAAACAGCTAACCATGAAAGAACGATACTAAATAGAAGCTTTAAAAAAAGAGGGATTAAGTCAAAGAGCAATAACTCTATATAAGCTTTTAATATCAAGTAGCATAAAATAGTGCCTAACACCCTTTTTTTTCCCTGAACTTTAAAAACCACGTCACCCTAAACTTGATTTAGGGTCTAGTCTTTTTTAGATTCCAAGTCAAGCTTGGAATGACGGAATGACGAAAAGAGTGCCAGTCACCCTTCGTAAAACAATACCTGACACCTTTTTTTTTTATCATTCACTATCTATTAATTTTTTAGACAATAAAGCAAATTTAATCATAAAAAAGAAAAATGCTCCAACTACAAAATACATTAACATCTCATTCATTATAAATCCTTTAAAAGTTTAATTTTATCAATAGTTTTGCTAAAAACCATAATAAAGACATAAATCAGTATCACAATTGAAATAGAAACCACAATCATAAAACTTGAATTAATATGCATATAATTCGATACAACAAATCCAGTAATAGAAAAAATCATTATTGAAATCAATCCCATAATAAATTTGTTTAAACTAATTTGTTCTTTTATTTCATCTAACCTTGCCATGAGAAAGTATACAATAAAAAAGATAAAAGTCGAATAGGTTAATATAAAGCAACTTCTATTGGAAAGAATAGAGAAAGAAAAAATTAATACATAAAACAGTGCCTGGCACCTTTTTTAGACACCCTCTTTGTTTATTTATGAAACTATGTTACAATTCTTTTATCGGAAATACATGAGTGCTTTGTTCTTCTAATCAGAGAACTCTACTAGCGCAGTTAAAAGGTTAAGACTTCGGTCTTAGCCTTTTTTTTTGCCTAATTTTTAGGCGGTTGTGAGTGGGTGGGAGCGTTAATGTAAAGGCGCTACATGTATTTTCGTGCAGTAGTTATATTTATCATTCTTTGGTTCTGGTTTCCAGTTCCATTGTATTGAACATCAGGGGCTGATTACCCCTGATGTATATTGCTACTGCTTTTATTACATTCAATAGTGTTAAAACAGTGCCTGGCACCTTTTTTTCTGGCACCTTTTTTTCACCTTTTTTTTAAAATATTAATATCTAAATTTATATATCTTATAGGTCATAAATAACAATGCGCTTAATCCTATAAAAACAGCTAACAATCCTAAATTCATCATAAATCCTTTAATTTTTTTATATTTTTTAAAATATTCACAAATAAAAAACAAATAATAACCGTAAGTATAAGTATTATACCTAATACGCTATAAACAGATATTTCATCAGAAATATTATGATTTTTAAATACCCACGCTATCAAAGGTGCATAAAACAGTGCTTGACACCCTTTTTATTAAGACACTATCCTAGATACACTTGAATGGTTAAGACTTAAAAACTTAGCTATTTCACTTTTTGTGTAACCATATTCATAGGCTTTTTTAATATTTTCATTTCTGTTAATATCTCTATCAAATTCAAAAAACGTCTCTAACCTCTTAGTTAACAATAGTATAGTATTTTCAGTAACTTTTAGTTTTGGAGATACATAAACTATATCTATAGCATCAATATCTAAGTCAGTAGATATATGGTCCTCATACTCTTTTAAAGTCATATCATATATTTTAGAATCATTTAATAGTTCTTTATATGCATAGTTATATTTCCATAAGAAAAAAGACTGAAATTTATATGTGGATATATCCTTAACCATATTTACTTTAATAGGGTTTCTTTCTATATACTTTGCCACTATCCAAAAGTGAGCATCATCAAACAATGGGTATGATTTAAAACGACCTTGCCATAAGTGCCCTACTCTTAAATATTTTTTGTTAAAAAACTTTGCATACTTGTCATTGATATACTGCATTGTTTTGGATAAATTATGTTGTTTTGTTTCTATGAGTAGGTGGTAATGGTTTGTCATAAGACAAAATGAATGAACAATGATGTCAAATGTTTTCACTGAAACAATAAGTAGCTCTAAAAAGTACTCATAATCTTGTGGTTCTAAAAAAACATCCCTTCTTTCAGTTCCACGGTTAATGATGTGATAAATCCCAGGTTCTGAGTATCTTTCTTTTCTTGGCATTTGTTATTGTATTTAAAATAGTATTAATTTTTGATTTAGTTAAGGCAAATGCATAAAACAGTGCCTTATTATAAAATAGTGCCTGACACCATTTGACACTCTTTTTATTTCTTTTAATGAGATTGATGGTGATGTCCACCATGTTTAGTAAAATACTTTTTAATCGCGACAACTGTTGCTACAATGACTAAAAATGTAACCATAGATACTATAATAATTTGACCTAGACCCATCTAGTCCTCCTGCATCATTATAAAGAGTGTCATTCCATAAATGGAACCAATAACAACGTACAGGTTTATAAAAGTTGTATCTCCTTGAAAGAGACCATAACTACCATTTACAAATAAACCTAAACATATATTTTCAAACACCCTGTATATTTTATTCATTAGACAATTATATAAGAATAGGTATTAAAAAGAAATAAAGTAAAAGGCATAAGGTAGTGCCTTAAAATAGTGCCTGACACTTTTATTTACAAAATAAAAAACATAAAATAGCATCCGACACCCTTTTTTTACCCATATACTTTTCAATGATGTCTCATATGCTTATCTGTATCTGTATATTTTAAATACAGAGCCAAACCAGCACTGATTATAAGGAAGATAGAACCGATTAAAATTATACTTTCATTCACCTTTTGCCCCTTTATTTGTAAAATATAAACCGACTAACAATAGACCAATAGTAATGAAAATAGCAATATCTGAAATATTACCTATTTTCATAAAAGGAGCTATCAAAATTAAAGCGCCAATTCTAATATCAAGTACAATTTTCACCTAATTTAACTAGCTAATTTCTTACTCATTTCATTAAAAAATACTTCATATGGAGTTTTATAGTTCAGTACTTTTCTAGGTCTATGGTTAAGTCTATTTTGAATARTAATTATTTCCTCCTTAGAAACATTTAAAAACTCTGACTTTTTTGGTAAATATTGACGAATTAGTCCATTTGTATGCTCATTTAATCCTCTTTCCCAAGAGTGATAAGGATTTGCAAAGTAAAAGTTTGTGTTTAGTGCAGCTGATACTTGTTTATGATATGCGAACTCTTTACCATTATCACTAGTTATTGTTTTAGTGATGGCTTTGATAGGTTGTATCATTTCTATGAGTGCTTCAGTAACAACACTTGCTTCTTTTGATGGTACATTTTTGATAAGTACGAACTTTGATTTTCTATCTACAACAGTAACTAATGCACCTTTATGATTTTTACCAATAACTGTATCTATCTCAAGGTCACCTATTCTATTTTTCTTTTCTACAACTTTAGGACGTTTATCTATCATTACACGGTCTATGATAGTACCTCTATCTTGATAATCATTACTTCTATGATGATACTTCTTATTTTTATGTCGAAGATATTTATAGAGCTTACCACCATTCTTCTTGTTCGTGTAAATATAGCGGTAAATTGTTTCATGGACTACTGATATACCTGTATCAAGTTTCATTCTTCCACTTATGTTCTGGCGACCAGTCTTGCTTTAGCTTCAATCTGATAGATTTAGTCAGTGAAAATCGTTTCTTCTTTTTCATCTCAATTTGAGTAGATTTTATCTGAGCTAATTCAGCATTGTAGCCTCTAACTACATCTCTATTTCTTATTAGTTCTCTACTGATTGTTGATGGATGCACATTAAGTTCTATTGCTATACTTTTTTGATTCAATCCTGCTTTAATTAAAGCTGAAATTTGGTATCGTTTCTCTAGGGTTAATTGTTTATATCTCATGCTACTTCTTGTTTTTTGGTTGAAATAAATTAGCAGATTATCGATTAATCCTATCTTTCAACTTACTTCAAAAAAATTGCACTTGATATTAGAATTGGCGAAGCAATAAAATTTTTTGAAAAATCAAGTAAATATTAACCAAATTCTATTAGTGTTTCTTTCTTCACAATTAATTATATAAAAACAGATATTAAAAAAATATAAATAGATGAAGTTAACATCATGCTACTTCTGTTGAAAAGAATAGAGAAATAAAAAATTAATATAAAGCATAAAATAGTGCCTGACACCTTTTTACCTTTTTTTCTTTTAAGCGTCTAAAAATAAAAACTGTTTTGTTGCATATAAAATGGAACCTAAAAAAGCGATAGATACAAAAATAATAGCGATAGTAGCGAAACTCATTATAAATCCTTTAGTTTTCTTGTTTCTTTATGTATAGCTCTAGAAATCATAGCAAATACTATAACAAAGMAYMARAWRMATWKWWWKSMYWWMMMGAAMWAARRAGKTRKAWTYYYWRAWMKRTWKRRSKTAGARMYAMYKGYWMMRWMWRYMRWWATAATAGCAGYAATAATAGTCAAGTAAGTTCTTAGCGTTACAATAAATTCTCTTATTTCATCAATCTTTGCCATAAGAGCATTATACAATAAAAAAGGTAAAGACTAAGAAAAGTTYCGATTTGGTGCCTCACACCATCTTTTAGCTTAAATGTAAATGAGTGCCTGACACCCTTTTTTGGTATTTGTTTAAAAACTTATAATATGATATAATTATGCTAGTTGGGACAAATAGAGAGCGCTAACTCTCTATAAGCTTTTAATACAATCTTGGATAAAATGGTGCCTGACACCCTTTTTTTGACACCCTTTTTTATTAACAAGTTCTTTTTTTATTGTGGAATGTCCCCTATAAACTAGACAATAACTAATCCAGTAAAAACCTAATTATTTAAAGACTTTTCATTATACTGTTTTTCAAACTGATTTGGAGAAATGTAACCTAAATAACYATGTCTTCTTTTGGAATTGTAAAACATTTCTATATATTCAAAGATTTTAGCAGTAGCTATATCTCGTGTTAAAAACACTTCTTTTCTAACAAGTTCTTTTTTTATTGTCTTGAAGAAGCTTTCAGCGACAGCATTATCATAACAATTTCCACGCCTACTCATACTAAGAATTATATTATGCTTAGTAGCTACTTTTTTATATTCGTAAGAACTGTATTGGCTACCGTCTTGAATAAGCATACCTAGATCATGGTCGAAACTCATCATATCAGGACATCCATTATTAATCATCCATTTTATTTTTTCTGACTCTTTAGCAAAAGCTAAAAGMKYRTYWSWKTKATWMNTATAYWYWKWKAWMYWAWYWYWKAYRGYWKAWAYARYWTWWKTAMKMAMWMTACAYWASTWYWAWMYTWGNNTAATGMWAKKYAYWTAAMWWTMCMYWCMYWKSWWKWRTKTATGCAGCACCAGTATCAATCATCGCATAAGTATCTGTAATCACAGGCTCTTTTTTAGGATAATGACCAAAGATATTAAAGACACCACTTTCTAGCTCTTTATCACGCTCAAATAGCTTATCATCACACATATGTCTCCATAAAATATCTACACCATCATATTCACAATATTTATGATCTTTATCTATCCAAACCCGCTTAAATCGCTCAAGGAAACACGATGTACAACTCAGACGGGCCCGCCGCCCACGAACTGCCTTC
>NVUO01000038.1 GCA_002733155.1 Sulfurimonas sp. | reverse complement strand
AATATTCCTCACTGCTGCCTCCCGTAGGAGTCTGGTCCGTGTCTCAGTACCAGTGTGGCGGATCATCCTCTCAAACCCGCTACCCGTCATTGCCTTGGTGAGCTCTTACCTCACCAACAAGCTGATGGGATATAGTCTGATCTTCAAGCGAAAAAACGTTTCCCTACTAAACTTATGATTAGTAGGTATATCCAGTATTAATCATCGTTTCCAATGGCTATCCCGGTCTTGAAGGCACATTAACTATATATTACTCACCCGTGCGCCACTCGTCAGCAGACCGAAGTCTCTGTTACCGTTCGACTTGCATGTGTTAAGCACGCCGCCAGCGTTCACTCTGAGCCAGGATCAAACTCTCCATAATTATTGGTCTCCTTGGAAAGGAACAAAGTCCCTTTCCAATTCCTCGCACTAAAGCTACATAGACAAGCTATGAGAAATAGTTTAAGTAGATTCCACATCATGTAAAGTATGTATTGCTACATATTACTGATCTTTTGCCCAAGATTATAAAATCATTGGCTTTGTTTATAGTCCAAACAAAACTGCTTAAAGTTTTTATTCAGACTTGTATGTATCTATACTATTGGTACCTATAAATTAATATAGGTAAAATAGAATAGACGGTTGTTGTTAATTAGTTATTTCTAAGTAAACTTATCTATAGACTAAAAAACTAATCTGTTATTAGTTATTTATTCTGTTTACTTGCTTAGTTTTCAATGATCTCAAACATATTCAAGTGGCTTCAACACGAAGTCTCTCTAGGCCTTTTAAACAAGGTCTCTCTGTTTGTGGATGGGAATTATAGGGGGAATATGCTTAATAGAAGCTTAAGGGTTTGGGATTGATAAAAGTATTTCAAAAGTCTTTTTTTATTGTGACATCTTGCATTTGTTTTTATAATAATTCATATATTTAATATCCATTAATTGAGCTGTTGCTATACATTAACTCTTTATATATAGAATGATATATACATTAGATATAGTAGATGTAAATTTACTATACATATACAAAGGAAAAACTATGGGACTATATGATCGTGACTACGCAAGAGGGAATTCATATACACATGAAAGTTCTTCTAAAAGCGATACTCAAATAATCTCTTTTGTAAAAGAGACTTATAAGCTTTTTGCAGCATCTATGATGGCTGGTGCTGCTGGAGCTTATGTTGGAGTTCCAATGGCTGGAACTATTGCAGCTAATTTCATTCCCCTTATAATATTGGAGATTGGACTTTTAATTGGATTACATTTTGTAAAACATAAACCTKGTATTAACTTACTAGTTATGTTTTCATTTGTATTTATGACAGGATTAATGTTAGCACCATTACTTTCACATACACTAGGTATGAGTGGTGGTGGTACTATAGTTGGTAATGCATTTGCTATGACATCTGTAGTTTTTGGAGCTATGAGCTTTTATGCAATAAAAACAAAAAAAGATTTTACTTCTTATGGTAAACCTCTTATGATTGCTTTATTTGTTATTATTGGCTTTTCCATTCTGAACATATTTATGGGAAATCCACTACTTCATGTAATTATATCTGGAGCTGTAGTTGTCTTATTTAGTATATTAGTAGTATTTGATACACAAAACATAATTCGTGGTGCATATGAAACTCCTATTGACGGTGCTATTGCACTTTACCTTGATTTTTTAAATATATTCACAGCATTATTACAATTATTTGGTATATTTGGAAATGATGATTAATAACTTATCGCCCGATTTATTTCGGGTGATAGATGCAAACCTAAACCGCCTTAGAGAAGGTATCAGAGTTGTTGAGGATATACTTCGTTATAAAGATAATAACAAAGAACTATCTTCAAAACTAAAACACCTACGTCATTTAGCGCAAGTTAAAGAAACTAAAGAACTACTAGCTTACAGAGATACTCATAACGATGTCTTACGTACATCCATAAAAAGTGAATTAACTAGGAGTGGATTAACTAGTATAATTATAGCTAATTTTAAAAGAGCCCAAGAATCTTCTAGAGTCTTAGAAGAGTTATATAAACTACATAGTATTGAATACAGCGAAAACTTCAAATATATAAGATATGAGTTATATGCATTGGAAAAAAAAGTATTATTATAAAATATTAAGTCTTAGATAAAAATATTTTGTGGATAATAAAAGATAATATGCAAAGTTGCATAGAAAGCTTTAACTCGGCCAAAGCCAAGTTAAAATGAACATTAATCCATCATCTCGATTTCTTCATAAGCATAATCAAGATTATTGTTATGTAAAATATCATACATAGCTTTATTTTTAAACTCTAGCATTGGAACTGCCCCTTGAATATCAGCTGCATCAACATCATCTTCAATAGCTTTTGATACCCTATCTCTAGTAAATGTAAAATAATCAGTAGCTTCATCCATAGCATGAGAATCTGTTATAACACCATGACCTGGGATTAACACTTTCCAATCTTTAGCTTTTATCATATCTAGAGCTGTAATTTGACCAATTACTGAACCATCACGTCCTGAAGTAATACGACCATTCATAACTAAGTCACCAGCAAAAAGAATTTTTTCATTTGGCATATATAAGAAATAATCTTCTGCTGTATGAGCTTTTACACCAATAGGTATTACCTCAAATTTAGTAGCACCAACTGTAAACTTATAGCTTTTAGTTAAACTATTATCAACTGGAATAATATTAGTACCTTTAATAGCATTTGCTGGAAGTACTCTAAACATTCTAGTTTTATCACCAGCTTTATAATTTTTGTTAATAAGTGATGATCCAATTAATTGTGTATTAAATTTAGCTTTGTAAAAACCATTCCCCAACCAATGGTCATCATGGTCATGAGTATTAACGATAACTTTAACAGGTAATTCAGAACCAATTATTTTACTCATAGCTGCATAAGTTTGTTTAGCAAAAATATATGATGGACCAGTATCTAAAACAACTAAACCATCAGTAGTTTTAATAAAACAACTATTAGCCATATTTCCAGCATTCTCTTTAGTTGGAGCTTCTATAGCACCAAATGCACACCATACATTTTCAGCAACTTTTTTAATATCTAGTTTATATTGAAATTCATTACTTGCTATTGGTGTAACTATCTCTTTTGCTGTATTAGCAGATTCTGATTTAGAAGAATCTGAAGAACAAGCAGTCATCATCGGTAGTAAAGCAATTGCAGATACTACTAATGGATTTATCATCTTTTTTAACATAACCATTTCCCTTAGTTTAAAGTTTAATTCTCGAAAGAATAAAGTTGATATGTTTAATAACATCTCAAATTTATTCTTTACTAAAAAACCTTATTATTCCAAAAAACTCAGAATGATAAGGTTTGTAGAAGAAATCTATTTGATTTTCTTTCCACCCTTTTTAGTTTTACCGTTGGAATCAATCCAGTCAATTACAACTTTATCACCTTTTTTTGCACCAGCTTTTTCAGCGTTGAATACAAATTGCATATATGGGTTTTTAGATAGGAATGGTCCTGTAGATGCTTCCCATACAACTTTATCATTTACAGTAGCTGTCATATGAGTAATAAACTCAACTTTGATTTTTTTCTTTTCAGCTTCTTCTTTACCAGCCATTGGGCTTTTTGCTAAAACTTTAACTGAAACATTGCCTTTTTTTAACTTTGCTTTTACTTTCATAATTATCCTTTATTTAATTTCTATATTTTATATTAATGAATGGTAGGGTTAAATCAACCTCCACAACCACCAATAGAAACTTCTACTTTTTTTACAGCTGAGTAAAATTTACCATCTTTGCCTTTAGCAATAACAGTAACATTAGCAGTTTTTCTCATTTTGATTTTAGTTTTAAGATCAAATACACCAGAATCACCTAACTCAAATACTACTACAGCAGAACGAGGATTAGCATCTTGAAATAAAGCTACAGACTCAACTTCAATTTTTGATTTCATACCAATTGGAACAGCACCACCATTTTCAGCTAGCTTAGGAGCCTTAATTTTGATTTTTCCTTCGATAAGCTTAATATCGCCATATAAAGCTTTTATAGCCTCAACACTTCCTTCAGCTTGCCAAGCAGCTGGTTTTTCTTTTCTAAAGTCAGTAGCACTTACGCTTGACGGTAGTACAGTAGCAACAGCTGCAACTGCCCCTAAACTTAAAAATTTTCTTCTTTGCATATTAATTCCTTTTTATAATATTGATAGAATAGTAAGTGATTACTTACTTGATTCTATCATAAATTTAACGATATCTTTAACTTGTTCATCAGTTAAATCCATATTACCACCTTTAGCTGGCATTCCAGCAAAACCATTGATAGCATGATTATTAACTGTATCCAGACCTTGTTCTATAACAGTTGCCCAAGCGTCTTTATCCCCGACAGGTGGTGCACCCATTGTATCAGTCTTGTGACATAATGAACATGAAGTATCATAATCTTTTTCAGCTTTAGATTTTGATCCAGCGCCCTCTACTTCTTTTGGTAAGTCTCTTACAGTTGAGTAAGCTGGAACTACGTTTGTAATTTCCATACCAATTCTTTTAACAGCTTCTTTTCCACAGTTAGTCATACAACGTGTACCAACAGCTCCGTAGTTCTTACGATCTTGAAAGAATTTTCTTACGTTTTCGATACCATCTGGTCCATCAATCTTTGGAAAGAAACCATCACGGTTTGGTAATTTAATTTTCATGATGTTTTCTTTGTTTAATACAAATTCATCTTCCATCTCTTTACCGTCAATAAGAATCTCATTTTGAGCTAATAAGTATGCAGTTACAGCATAAAGCTCATTATTTGTAAATGATTTTGGATGTGCGTAAGGCATAGCATCACGAATATACCAAAGTAAAGTAGAAACTTGTGGCCAATAWGAACCAATAGTTCTTTTTGGAGCATCCATACCTGGACAAGTTCTTTGGTTTTTTAAAGAATCAATAGAACCACCAGATAGAGTTGGATAGCCCTTACCACCAGAACCAAATTCACCATGACATGATGCACATTGTGTCTCATATAACTCATCACCCTCTTCAACAGAACCTTGACCATCTGGTAAACCAGTACCATCAGGCATAATATCTGTATCCCAAGCTTTAAGCTCATTCGCAGTTGGAACTCTACCGTAGTTAAGTTTATCCATAGCTTGAGTATTGTAACGATATGCAGTTTCAACACCATTAGCTCTAGGGTAAGTCATACCACCATCAAGAGCATCTTTTTTACCGCCATATACACCAGCTACAGCAAGAGTTGAACTTAATGCTAAAGCTAGACTAGCACTTATTAATTTATTACTTAATTTAAACATTCTATAATCCTCCTTACTATGCTGGACAGTCGTCTGTTCTAACTTGAACATTATGAACTGAATCATCTTTTTTAATTTCCCAAGTAACAATTGAGTTTCTGTGATATACACCCTCAACACCAATGATACCTTTTTCTTGTGTAACTGATGGCTGAACATTACCACTATCATCCATTGAACGAGACTGAATTAACATTGGTTTACCATCATATTTATGCATATACGAGAATCTAGTCCATGATTTAGGTAATACTAAACCTTTTAACYGAGTCTCTACATAATTTTCACCACCATCTAAAGAAATATCAACATTAGTAATAGTCCCGTGACCTGACCATGCTAAACCTTCAATTTCAATCATTTGACCGATTTTTAAATCTTTCCAAGGTTTTTCTGGACATGGACTAGTAATAATAGAGTTAGTTTCTAGTGGGTAAAAATGCTGGATAGCTTTACCGCTTTTAGTAAGCACTGTATATTTAGATGTTTCTTCTTTACAGTACCAAGGCTCAATACCAAATTCTAAACGCTTAAGCCATTTAATACACAAGTTAGCTTCCCAACCTGGTAACATTAAACGAACAGGATAACCTTGCTCAGGCCTAAGTGCCTCACCATTTTGAGCCCAAACGATCATTGCATCATCTAAAACTTTTTCAACTGGAACAGTTCTACTCATTTCAGAACCATCAGATCCCTCAGCTAGCATCCATTTTGCACTTGGCTTAAGACCTAAGTCATCAAGGATTACTGATAAACGAACACCAGTCCATTCAGAGTTACTCATCATACCTTTTACGAATTGTAAAGAGTTGAATTGTGGACCTTTCCATTCAGCTGCACCATTTGCAGGGCACTCTAAGAAAAGAATCCTAGATTCAGATGGATATTGTTTAAGTTGGTCTAAAGTTAAAACTATAGGCTTCTCAACTAAACCGTGAATCATCAGTCTATATTTGTTAGGATCTACATGTGCAACACCATTATGTGTACGTGTGAAGTGTAAGCCATTTGGTGTAATGATTCCTTCTAACTCATGTAAGGGGCACATTGATACAGCTGCATGCATATCCCCAGCAGAAGACATTAAACTTGATGTTCTTCTTACTACGTTATGCTCATAAGCTGATGGTATTCCATAGGGATGTTTGTTAAGTTCATCACCTAAGGTTGTTCCCCATTTTACGTGATGTATTATATTGTGATCATCTTCRGCATGTAATTTAGCAGGTGCCATTATACTTGCAGCAGCGACTGCACTAACAGAGTAAGCAGCGGTTCTCTTGAAGAAATCTCTTCTACTATTTGTAGTTTCTAATTTTTTTTCAGAAATATTACTCATTTATTATTTTCCTCCTTATATATATCTTGTAGATTTTATTATATGTACAAAACTTATATGCACAGTACAAAATGCAAGAGAGAGATTATATAGCAAGTTTTCTTAAATTGTCAAGAAAAGATATCAAAAATGTAATAAAATTCTCACATTTTTATAATTATTCACACTTAATATTAATTTGTTGATTTTATTATGATAATAAAAAATATGCTAAAATTTTATCTTATATAATAAAAAGGGCTTCTTAATGTCAAAGGAAAAAGTTGGACTTGTTTTAAAACTTTTTGTATCTATTTCTGGTATATCCACTAGAAAAAATAAAACAAGTATTATCTTAAATAAATTAGGTGTGCAAGGAGATAAGTTTTATAATAAAGATTTAGAACGCTCAATTTTAATATCATCTATTGATAGTTATAAACTAATGAAAAAAAGAGATATAAATATGCCTCTTGGTTACCTTGGTGAAAATATTTTAATAGATTATAATCCATATAAATTAGAAATTGGAACTAAAATAAAGATTGGTGATACGATTTTAGAAATCAGTCAAAATTGTACAATATGTAATCACTTAGCTAGTATAGATAAAAACATACCTGAATTATTAAAAAATGATAGGGGTATATTTGCCAAAGTTATACAGGGTGGAAAAATAAATTTTGAAGATGAAGTTTATATAGTGTGAGTAAATTTATAATAAATACTATACTTGGCTAACAGATAATCCATTTTTATTTATTGGCATAGCCGAGAGCTATTTTTTAATGCCTCTTTAATAAAAAAACTTTTAGGTCTTTTTGGAGCATTTGCTAAATTTTCTAGTTTTGTTTCCATGGTTTTATCAAGTCTTACAGATAACATAAAAAATTCATCAAAGTATCATTGTCTCTCTAGCGAACACAACGAACATAATAGTTATCTGTCTTATTGTTCGCATAGTCATAGCCATTGCTAAAGTAAACATTCCACGCCAAAGTATTATCTGCTACATAAGTAGAACTAGACCAATAAAAAGAGCTAACAACATTTTTAAAAACTGGATTTATAGCTGGACTAAAAATAGTTCTATCTGCTAAAAAATAAAGCTCATTAAAATTTGCTAGTCTCCAGTTTGAGTAACCACCAAGAGTTAAAGCTTCGCAATAATTCAAAGCAGAACTCCAATTCATAGTGCTTGGTGTAGTATCGTCCTGCCACATCAGCTTTGTCGTAGTATCTAAAACTAGCTCCTTAGCATCATCTCGTATATATTTTGCTTGAAGCAGACTAAGTCCTATCATAATTAAAAGGATTATTTTCATTTAAAACTCCTACTTTTTTTGTTAAATTATAGCTATTTGCATGGGAACAATGCCCTACAAATGAAGCTTGCACAGATAAAAACTTTTTTATCTCTTCAAGACTCATTTTTCCTTTTAACTTTTCATAATTCTCTAAATATTTTGCTTTTTTATATTTGTAATTGTTTACAACTCTTTTTCTTACTAATGCATAGTCTGGTCTTATTATATAACCTGAAAAATCCTTTTTATTTTTTAAATTACTTTTATTTATATCAGTAAAAATTTGTTTAAATAAAATAACTCTAGTTCATTAACTAACACATGATGAATTACTCTATCCTTAAAATCTGCCGCAAATATTTCTCTTAGTTTTTGAGATGAAGCTAAAAAGCAAATCGACTTATCTATATGATATGTTTTACTTTTCAGTTTATCTTCTAAGTTACAAATATTTTCTACTAAATTAGCTTCAAAACTTAAAGCATTTCTTTTATGTTTAACACAATCTTTATATGCTTTATAGATATTTTTAAAACTAAATATTAATCATTAGCGAACACAACGAACATAATTGTTATTTGTCTTATTGTTCGCAGCGTCATTGCCATTGAGAAAGGAAACAATCCCCAAATTCGTAGTAGCTACTACAGTAGAACTAGACCAATAATAAGAGCTATTTGTATTTGTAAAAACAGGGTCTATGCTTGGATTACTCCTACCTTTATCAGAAAGTAAAACCAACTCTTCAATAGTTGGTAAACGCCAAGAAGTTGAGCCACCTAAAGTAAGTCCATTACAATAAGTTATAGCATTAGCCCAAGTATATGTCGCATTATCATCCTCTTTTTGCCAGATTAAGCCCGTATCGTTATCTGTAACCGTACCATTAGCATTGTCTGTATAAGACCTTGTTTTTCCACTTTGGTAAGTTCCATCATCATTTGCTACATAAGATGTAGTTTGCCCAGTTTTTAAAACTATACGAAACTTCTCCACTGTGGTTTTATTTGTATCGTAAGAAGTATAGTTGCCTGAAGCGTCTTGAAGTACACTGGAGGCTATAGATATATTTGTATCATTTACTACCAAGGCTGTAGAGGTTGAATCAAAAGAGATTATGTGTTGATAAAAGAAAGTATCGTTATAATCACTTGCAGATGCTGTACCTATAACTCCTGTGCCTTGTAGTGAATAGTTTATACTCATATCTGCAGCTATTGAGCTTTGCTTTATACTTTGGTCAAAGTAAACATATAATTTATCATCTAAGACTGATAAAGTATTATTGTTATAATAAACAGCTGATTTTATATAAAAATCTCCAATATTATTTATATTTATAGTTACAGTTTTATTAGCAGAATCTCCAGCAGTATTTGTTGCATTTACTTCTAGTGAGTAAGTTGTGTTTGTTTCATAGTCAAGTGCAGTTTTAGTTTTTATATATCCACTTGCATTTATTTCAAAGTTTGTGCTGTCACTTAGGCTAAAGGCTGTAATGTTTGTATCACCTGAATTTGTGATAGT
>NVUO01000037.1 GCA_002733155.1 Sulfurimonas sp. | reverse complement strand
CTGTCGCTCAGCGCCAGATAACAAGCGGGAGGAGCGGACAACCAAATTGGAAAATTACATTTTCAAATTCGGTCGCCACTCACCCGCGCCCCCGTTGTACTCACAAAGGATAAAAATGTACTGTAAAGAATGTGGAACAGAAAATCAAGATGATTGTTTAAGATGTAGTAAATGTAATGCATATTTAAAATCAAGTAATTCACCATTAACTGGTGGAAATAGAACAAAAATAATTAGTTTTTTTGCATTCTTAATACTTCCATTTGCTTGGTTTGGTGGGAGTGCTTTAATCATATTGATTGCAATATTTGCATTGTATATTATGAAAAAAGACCAAAGTTTTACTCCAATTATAAATGCTAAAAAATATATGAAAGCATATCTAATTTTTATTGCATTAAGCATAACGGTGATTTCTAGCATTGCCTATTATGATATTAATGATACTATAACAAATTATCAAAAATACAATCAAGAAAAACAGTATAAGTCTGATGTGTATTCTTGGGATTATGAAGAACATAACCCTAAAGTTGAAATGCAAACTGGAATGGTTGCAATTGGTGGATTAATTGCAACACCATTTGTAGTAGGATTTTTCATGTTTATATTCAATAGTCTATTTTTTAGACCATTAGAAGAGCATAAAAATTGGATTATTAAAAATGGTATTTTTTCAGATGAAAAAAATGAAAAATCTGGTTCAACAAATATAGTTGGACGAGACAATCTAAGCTCATACTCAGTTGCTGATGAAATGCTTAAATGGAACGATTTACTAGAAAAAGAATTAATTTCAAAAGAAGAATTTGAAAAAGCAAAAAATAAACTAATGAATGGAGAAAAAGTATAATGTTTAAATGTAAAAAATGTGATTTTGAATTAGAACAAAATTCAAAATTTTGTACCAATTGTGGTGAAAAGATTTCTGAAGAAACTACTGAAATTATTAATAATAATAAATATGAAGGACTTGGAGGATGGTTGATTTTAGTAGGGATAGGTGTAGTCATATCTCCATTAAGATTATTAGCTGAATTATCAAAAGTATACTTACCTATGTTTAATGATGGGACTTGGGAAGCTTTAACAACTCCAACATCTGAATCTTACAATAGTTCATTTTCATCTTTATTGGCTGGAGAAATGTTTTTTAACTCACTGATGATATTAGCTTCGTTATATTTAATTTATTTATTTTTTACAAAAAAATCTTTTTTCCCAAAATTATATATATGGATTTTAGTTTTCAGTCTAATATTTATACCATTAGATGCTATCTTAGTATCTTCAATTTTTCCTAATATAGAAGTATTTGATGCAGAAACAATTAAAGAAATTGGAAGAACAGTACTCGTAAGCTTAGTTTGGATTCCATATATGTTGATTTCTAAACGAGTCAAAGCCACATTTGTAAATTAAAAAGGGAAGTGTAATGCAAAATAACATAAATATAATTTGGAATGTTTTAAGTGCAATTTTAGAAGAAAATTTTACATTTTCAAATATTAAACAAATAGTTGGACTATCTGGATTTGATAGGACAATTTTAAGTAATATGGAACAAAGACAAGGTTCTGGTGGTTCGAGTAAAGGACAACTTATCAATGAAATTGATAAGTACATTAATGATTTTACACCTGAAAACAAAAAACACTTTATAAACTTATTAACAGAAGAAATACTAAAAAGAAATTCAAATCTAAAAACACAAATACATGAATATTTAGAAAAACTTGGATGGCAACTTATAGGCAATAATATTATCCCTATTGAAATATTTGACTTAGCAGAGCTTCAAGAACTTGATGAAAATTCGCATCAAGATTTGCTAAAGGCTGTAGTGCGATTTAGAGATGGTGATTTAAGTGGAGCAATGACATCAATATGCTCATCAATTGATAGCTTAACAAATGATATTTATAATAGATTTTCTCTAGGCAATCCAAATACTGCTTCATTTCAAGAGAGATGCAATAAATCAATACAGGCTTTAAATGTACTTGAGCAAATGGAAACAGAATTAACTGAATTAGGTTGGGAAGCAAGTGAAATAACACATTTCAAAAAGAATATAAAAGATTCATTAAACAAACTAGCATTAGTAACACAAAAATTACGATCAGGGATGGGTGATGTTCACGGAACTAAACCAGTATTGAAATCTTTAGTGTTTGATAGTTTTAAATTTGCACAAATTTTGATTAGAATGATGACAAGATAAAATTAAAAGGACTACTTATGCAAAAACTAAATAATCTATCACTAAAACAAAGAGAAGAGCTATTTAGACAACTTCGTATTTCTATCACTCATCWCTCTAATGCAATGGAAGGAACAACTCTTTCTTTTGGTGAAACAAAAGAGTTACTTGAACACGGAAATACGGCTGGAGATAAACCCTTACACGAACAACTTGTTATCTTAGGCTTTGCAAAAGCTTATGATGTCATAGTTCGTGAAGCAACAAATAAAGAAAATATTATTGATAGTAGTTTTATAAAAGATATTCATGCAATCATGTTTGAAGATGCTCTACATGTAGCACCTCAATTTGTCTCAAAGCCTATCGGAGCATATAGACTAGATGAAAGATATATAAAAGGTGTAGATATAAAACTATCAGCACCTAATAAAATTTCAAATGATTTAGAAAATCTACTTTATAGATTTAATAGTAATAATATGAGTTTAGAAGATATTGCAGAGTTTCATATCTTATTTGAAAGAGTACATCCATTTGCCGATGGAAATGGAAGAGTGGGAAGATTAATAATGGCTTTTCAAGCTATTCAAAATAATATCGTTCCACCACTTATTGAGAATGAGCATAGAAGTGAATACTTAAAAGCTATTAATGATAAAAATGAACTTTTTAAGTTTATAGATGAGAGTATTGAAAATAGTATGGACTTACTAGACTAAAAAGTACAATAAAACAGAGTAACCAATAAATTACCTAGCGGAAATTTATCGGCTATCTTCGACCGTTATCCGCTCACTGCGTGACCGGATAACGGGGGCGCGGGTTGAACACCCACTGGTCATCTGTCGCTCAGCGCCAGATAACAAGCGGGAGGAGCAAGCACCCAAACAAAAAATTAAAATTTTTAATTTGGGCGTTACTCACCCGCGCCCCCGTTAGGTTCAAGAATAGGAGAAATAAAATTGGCAAAATATATTACAGCTCAGCAAGTTTCTATAGGTAAGCAAATTGAGCCAATTAAGATGATTCAATTAATGTCCCCTAATGAGTGGGAAGAGTTGGTTGAGGAATGGGTAGGTCTTAAATACGATGATTATAAAGTAGAACGATTAGCTGGTGCTGGAGATATGGGTATAGATGTTAGTGCATATCTTACAAATCCAAAAGAGAATCCTACAAATTATAAATGGGAATGTTATCAGTGTAAACGTTATGCCCAACCATTGTCTCCAAGTAGCATGTGGATAGAGTTTGGAAAAGTAATTTATTATTCGTTCATAAAAAAATATCCTATACCTAAAAAATATTATCTTGTTGGAACAAATGGAATAGGAACTACACTTTCAATGTATTTGAAAAATCCACCTAAATTAAAAAATGAGTTAAAAATACAATGGGATAAAAAATGTAAAAGTGAAATCACGAAGAGTAAACAAATACCATTAAAAGGTGATTTATTAGTATTTTTTGAAAAATTTGATTTTAGTATTTTTGACAAGATAAGCCCAAAAATAATTGCTAAAGAACACGAAATCCATCGTAATCATTTACTGAAGTTTGGAGGCAGTTTGCCTTCAAGAAAAATAATTGAAGAAATACCTTTAGTAGAAGAGGACAAACATCTTCGATATGTTAATCAATTAATAAAAGCTTATGATTCAGATTCAAAGGATCTAGTTGAAAAAGTTGAAAATATTATAGACTCTAAATATGAAAGGCATTTTAATACTGCAAGAAAGAGTTTTTATAATGCAGAAGAGCTAAGAAGTTTAACGAGAGACAACTTACCTGAAAAAGTTTATCAAAATTTTAAAGATGATATATATGAAGGGATAATTAATACATCCGAAGATAGTTTTGAAAATTCTTTTAAGAAAGTAAAAGCCGTTGAAAACGAATCTACAAAAATTGTACTTCATTCTAATCCTCTCAAAGATGCTTGTAGACCAATAGACCAAAAGGGTGTATGTCATCAATTGGTGAATGACGCAAAAATCACATGGGTAGAAGATGAGTAAAGAAGTAAAATTATTCAATAATGAAATTGAAATGGGACTAAGAATTTTAGTAATTTTAAGTTCAGTTCATCCCAAGAGCTTTGATGTAGAAATGATTAATTATTATGACTATTTCGCATTACATACAAAAGATATTGGTGAGGAGGAGAGTCTACATGCAGATGTACCAAATCGTTTTGGTGAGTTATCTGTTAAGAGAGAGCTGATAAATCAAAGTTTGAAACTATTATCATTAAAAGGATTGATAGAGCAGAAGAATAACAAAAATGGAATTGAATATATAGCTAGTGAGAATACATATCCTTTTTTGGAAAATTTAAATGAAGAATATATTAGAAGTTTGACTGAAAAAGTCAACTGGGTGTGCAATCATTTTCAAGATTATTCATATCAAGATATTAAAAATTTTGTTTCTGACAATAAAGAAAAATGGGGTAGCGAGATAACATACTGTACTATAGGATTAATTGATGAATAATTTTGGATTTTATATTAAAAAATTACAACTTGAGGGCAATCATGTTGAAGTAGCCAATGTCGAGTTTATTAAAGGACTAAATGTTATTTATGGCCCATCTGACACGGGCAAGACTTTTATTTATCAATGTATAGATTACATGCTTGGAGCAAGTAAAAGCCCAAAACCAATACCTGAATCAAAAGGCTATACTTCATGTAAGTTAGAAATAGAATCATTGCAAGGAGCAAAGTTTTTATTAGAAAGAAGCTTAAAGAGTGGTGATTTTAATTGTACAGACGTAAGTGAACATAAGACAGAAACTCTAAATGCAAACAATAAAAGTGATGGCAAAAGTATTTCAGACTTTTTATTAGATTTATGTAATATGAGAAATAAGAAAATTAGAAAAAATGCAAAAGGTGAAACAAAAAAATTATATTTTCAAAATTTAAAAAAACTATTTTCTGTTGATGAAGTAAGAATCATTATAGAGGATTCTCCGTTTACAAGTGGTCAATATACAGAAGAAACTTTTGATAAAAATGTTTTTAAATATATTTTGACTGGAGAAGATGATAGTAATATAGTTGTTACGTTAAAAAAAGATGAGATTACTAATAAAAAAGGGAAAATTGAATTATATGATGAATTAATTAAACAGCTCGAAGAAGAATTGACCAATATTGACTACAACGCGATAGACAGTCAAATTGAAAAATTGGATTTAGCGATTGCAGGTTTTCAATCAGATTATATATTATCAAATCAAGAGTTTAAACAATATGATGAAGAAAAAAATGTTATGTATAAAAAAATACTAGATAATGAGTCTCGTCAAGTTAGTCTTAATGAACTATTGATGCGAAGTAATATCATGAAAAAACAATATATGAGTGATATTTCAAGATTGAAAGCAACAGTAGAAACAGGGCAGGCATTAGATATGTTAACTACATCTAATTGTCCCATATGTAATAATGAAGTAAAAGATAAAACTATAGATATTCAAGAACTTCTTATAGCAACAATGGCAGAAATTAAAAAAATTTATTTGCTCATAAGTGAGCTGGAAGCTAGTCAAAAAATATTTGAAAAAGAAAAAAAAGAGCTAGAAGACACATTATTCCAAGAGAAAAAACAATATGAAGAAATACTTTTAAAAATACAAAATGAATTGAAAAATACATTAGAAGAAATTTCAATAAAGATTCAAGAATTCACTGATAAAAAAGAAGAACTATCAAAGATTAAAACCCTCAAAGAAAAAGTTGAAAAGTATACTACTCAAAAAGAAACTATTCAAAAAGTTATTGAAGAGAATACCAAAATCAATAAAGATAACAATTATGAAGAGTTAACAGCAAACCTCTTTGACCCAATTACTAAACAAATCAAAACTATATTAGTAGATATGAAATTTGATGACATAGATAGTGTCGGATTTTCTGATAAACTTCTAGATTTTACTATAGGTGAAAAAAATAGAAAAGATTTTGGTAAAGGTTATAGAGCCGTGTTATATGCAGTTTTTATTATTTCATTATTTGAATATTTAAAAAAGAAGCCATATCAAATAGGTTTTACATTGATTGATTCACCTCTAAATCCGTATAAGCCTGATGAAAAAAAAGATAATGGAGTAATCCCAAATAATCTTGCGGAAAATTTTTATAGATATTTGGCTAAAAATATTAACGATGAACAAGTGATACTAATTGAGAATACACCAATCCCTCAAGATATTGAAAAGAGTGTTAATTACATCAAGTATAGTAAAGGTAATGGATTTTTGCCTCATAAAACAACCTAACAAAACCTAGAACCAAACCGCAAGCGGTCGGTTAAGTCAAACGTTATCCGCTCACTGCGTGACCGGATAACGGGGGCGCGGGTTGAACACCCACTGGTCATCTGTCGCTCAGCGCCAGATAACAAGCGGGAGGAGCAAACAACCATTTGAAAACCTAAATGTTTGAAAATGGTTGTTACTCACCCGCGCCCCCGTTAGGTGACGAAATAAACATTGGAAGTAAAAATGAGTTTTAGAAAAAAAACAAAAGAAATTAAAAGATTAATCAATAGTTTTACAAAAGAAGCAGATAAATTTCACAGTTTGACCTTTAGTACATATTCAATCACTCAACAAGCATATACTCCAAGAAAATTTTTAAGTCCAAACCATGTAATTATGCTTTGGCAATATTATGGGCAAACGAATAGTGATAGTTTTTTAGAAAACTTGAAAGATAGTAATTTGAAATGGGGTGTACGAGGAGCAGAACTTTCATCATTTGGTGTAATTGAAGGAAAAACTACCGACTTATTTATTAAAATGGCACAAAGAGCTGGATGCCTTTTTAATAAGAAAGAAAAGGAAGAAATTAAAAATAAAACATTTTTAAAATTACTAAAAGCACCTGTAAAAGACAATCTAAAATCTATTGGTGTTACAAATGATAATTCAATTGCAACATGGTTAAACTATCTTTTATACTATCTATCAATCATGGCATCAAAGAATGAAGAGATAAAGTTAACCCAAATTGACCCATATACTTTGTCTTTATTTGCTCTGGAACAACTACAAGATGAACATTCTATAGAAAAAGTAGATAAGTCAGTCGAAAAATTAGAAAATATAGAGTTTGATGTAGCATTTTCTTTTCCCGGGGAAAGAAGAAAATTAGTTTCAAATGTAGCAGATATAGTACGTAAAAAATTAAAAAAAGACAAATTGTTTTATGACTTTGACTACCAGTCACAACTTGCACGACCAAATATAGATGTGTTATTACAAAAAATTTATCATAAAAATTCAAAATTAATTGTGATATTTCTTTCATCGGAATATATGGAAAAAGAGTGGTCTGGACTTGAATGGAGAGCAATCAGAGATCTTATTAAATCCAAAAAAGACGATAAAATTATGTTTGTTAAGTTTGATGATAAAGAAATTGATGGACTTTTTTCTATAGATGGCTATATCGATGCTACCTATCATTCAGAAAAAGCAATTGCTAGATTTATACTAGAGCGTGTTGAACTACACAACACCTAACAAAAACGAGGAGACCAATAATTTACCCTAGCGGGAAAATTATTGCTCACGACAAACGTTATGTTACTTTATAGTTACATATTTTAATTTAATACAGAATAAGGAATCAAACATTGAAAAAGAAATATAAATTACTAGCAACGAGTGTAGTAGCTATGACATTATTAAGTGGATGTGCTCACAAAATATCAATAAGTCCATCGCTTGAGGATATTAGAGAAACAAAAGTAGAAAAGAAAGTTGATGTTAATGTTGGCTATTACATATCTAAACATAACAAACAACTCAAAGTTACTACTCCTGACGGAGGTGGAGATAAAGTTGAATATACACCATATAAAGATACGGAAGGTGCATTTAATACAATCTTATCAAAAGTATTTAATCGAGTATACTCTTTGAAGTCTATAAATGATAAAACATATATCGAATCTAAAAATATTAAATTTATTTTTACACCAACAATAACAACCAACTCATCATCTGAAAGTGCATTTACTTGGCCACCAACAAAGTTTACTGTTGCACTTAAATGTGAAGCAATAAGCTTAGATGGAACAAAAATATGGGAAGAAACTGTTTATGAAGAAGGCAATGCCGAATATGATGAATTTAAAGAAAATTTCTCATTATCGTCTCAAAGAGCAACTGAAAAAGCTTTTAAAAATATGTTAAATAAATTAAAAGTATCTAATGTATTTAAGAAGGAAAAATAATGAAGTTAGTAAGTTTTATATTAATAACACTCATTCTATTATTAACTACAACTGGTTGTTCCATGAAAGGACATGAATTTAAACCTAATTTTAACTCCATTAATGATTTGAAAGATAATAATCTACAAGCTATGAGTATTCAAAATGGAAATATCAAAAATGAAAAAGATGAAACAATAGGATTGAGAGCTGTTAATATGACATCTCCTTATGGTGGTTCTTTTTCAAAATATTTAGAAAAATCCTTAGAAGAGCAATTAAAACAAGCTTCAATTTATGATAAACAGTCAAATATTAAGATATCAGCTATTCTATTGAAAAATGATGTTTCAATATCAAGCTTTAGTATAGGTGAAGCTGATTTAACAGCTAATTTTATTGTTATGAATAAAGATAGAAAAATATATGACAAAGAGTATACAATTCATCATGAATGGGAATCGTCATTTATAGGTCAAATTGCCATTGAAAATGCTATAAAAAACTACCCTATTGCTATGCAAAAACTTATAGACAGTTTTTTATTAGATAAAAATTTAATTGAAGTCGTAAAGTAGTTTAAACATAACAAATCATAGAGACTGTGAAATAACTACAAATTAGCCACAATCTCATAAATTATCTAAAATATTAAACGACATGTACAATAATGCACCAAAAGGTGATAGTACAACAATGATTAGATTATTTGGCATTAAATACTCAGTCGTTCTATTAGTGAGATTGCTAAATTAGCAAAAATAGGTATTAACTATCATGCTGAAATAAGTAAAGGAATTAGACTAGCAAAATATGTTAAACTTAAATAATTAAATTTAAGGAGTGGTTTTGCCAACAATTTTAAAAATCAAAGGCTATCGTTTTTTCTTCTTCTCAAGAGAAGAATTGAGACAACACATTCATATACAATGCCAACATGGCGAAGCAAAATTTTGGCTTGACCCTCAAATAGAACTAGCAAAAAATTATAAATTAACAAAAAAAGAGCTTAATGAAATTGAAAAAATAATTGAAGAGCATTTTGAAGATTTCATTAAAGCATGGGAGGAACACTTTGGAAACTGAAGTAACAAATATMTCTAGCCATGGGCTATGGATATTRTCAAAWGAAAAAGAATACTTTTTATCTTATGAACAATTTCCTTGGTTTAAAGATAAAACTATAAATGACATTACACATGTTGAAAGTTTTGGACAAGGACATCTTTATTGGGAAAACCTAGATGTTGATTTAAGTTTAGAAATGATTGAGCATCCAGAAAGATTTCCACTTCAAGCACACACATAACAAATTATAGAGACTGTGAAATAATCAAACCCCTCAACTCATAATTTTCTAATTCTTACTCAATTTTAGGCAATTATCTTGCCTAAATTATACCATAAAAATATTTGAAACAATTTTAGCCATATAAAGTCTAAAACTAGCGATATAAAGAGCTATCTCTTCTCTTATAGACTCTATATCTCCATCTTTGATGGCTATCATCAGTTTTCTAAACAGAACTATCCCTATAAGGTTTAGCAGGCGTTTAAAATTATAGGTAAACATAATAAGAGCATTTTCACCAGCTACTTTCTTTTTACTTCTAACCAAGAAGTGATCCCAACCTAAACTCCTTTTGATTGTTCCAAATGGGTGTTCAACTATTGAACTTCGTTTTTTGATTATTGCTTTTGATTCATCTGTTCGCATTTTTGCATTATATGTGTCTAGTAACTCTTGATGTTCCCATCTTTGGGTTTGTTTTTGTTTCGTCTTTTCACCTAGACAGTTATCTTTTATGGGACAAGCGTTACAATCACTCTGTGAGCTTCGATACATATGCATGATTCGTGCATATGATTTATTAATGGACTTTGTTCTTGAGACAAGCTTATTGTTGGGACAGATATACGCATCTTGTTCTTTATCATAAATAAATTTATCTTTAGTGAATTTACCCTTGTTAACGAGCTCCTGACCTGTTCTAATGGTAGGAACAAGTGTTTTAATCCCATCATCCACACATTTCTTTATTTCAGCGGCTGAATAATAGCCTT
>NVUO01000018.1 GCA_002733155.1 Sulfurimonas sp. | reverse complement strand
AATGAATATACAACATCAGTTACACCTCCTGCAGAAGGAGTTACTCTAAATGTATCAGCAACAATCACAGACCAAGCTGGAAATACATCAGCATCAGCTCAAAGTGTTACTATAAATGTAAATGATATTGATGAGAATACTAATACTACTAATGATGCTGATGGAGAAGATTCTTGGGATGAATATAAAGCAACAAATGATGATGATACACTTAATCTTGGTGATAACTTTGACAAAATTAACTTAAGAGATGGAAATGATAATGCAACTATTGGTGATGGAGATTCAGACTGGGCTAAACTTGACACTGGCAAAGGGGATGACACTGTAGTAGCTGGTGATAATTGGGATGAAGTTAGAGCAGGTGATGGTGATGATAAATTAGTAATAGGTAGTGGTACTGCAGATATTAAACTTGGTAAAGGTAAAGATACATTAAATATTGGAGATGCTAAATCTGGCTGGGCAGAAATAGATGCTGGAAAAGGTGATGATACTGTTACCGCAGGTGATGGATTTGATGAGATTGATATGGGTGAGGGTAATGATACATTAAGTGCCGGTGATGGTGTTCAAAATTTNAAATTAGGTGATGGTAATGATACTGCAACAGTTGGAAATGCTGATAGTGGCTCGGCAGAAATAAATGCTGGAGAGGGTGATGATACTGTTATAGCTGGGGATGGATATAGTAGTGTAAAATTAGGTGATGGTAATGATACATTAACTATTGGTGATTCAACATCGTCTTCGACTGAAATTGATGCAGGAAAAGGTAATGATAATATTAGCATAGGTGAAAATTGGACAAAAGTAAAAGCTGGAGAGGGTGATGATACTGTAATTATTAATAATTATAAAAATGGTAGTGTGGATGGTGGTGCTGGTATTGATAGTTTAACACTTAATAATATTTCTAAGTCTGATTGGAATGATGGAGTTAAAGATAACTTTACAAATTTTGAGAATGTTACTTTAAGTGATGAAAAAACATATGATTTGACAACAGAATCAGGTACTATGATTGATGGTGTAATTGAAGGTTTAGCTTATGAAACTACATCTGATATAAGTGGTTTTACAGATGAAAAAGGTTCTTTTTCTTATAACGAAGGTGATAGTGTTACGTTTAGTGTTGGTAATATTACCTTAGGTGTAGCTACAGCAGAGGATCTTGCAAACAATAATGTATTTTTACAAGATTTAGCTGATGTAGATAGAACTGATGTAAATGATGAGTATGTTGAAAATATGGCTACTTTCTTACAATCAATTGATTCAAGTGATACAGATAATATAGTAATAACACCTGCCATTCATGAAGCCTTATCTGATGCTACCCTTGATCTTAAAACTGCCTCTGAAGAAGAAGTTAAGTCATTGATAGAAAGTATAGATGAGAAAGTTGATGTTGATTATGTAGATGAAGACACAGCAATGGAACATGTTCAAAATATGCTTGAGGAATATTCAGATTTAGTAGAAGCTGATTTTGATGCTCGTGTTTCAGATTCAACGGCTAGTGTAGCTAACAACCCAGTTGAAGGTTTATCTTTTATTACAAGTTCTGGATTAAGTGGTAAGACAGATGAAAATGGTCAGTTTAAGTATGAAGATGAAGATGAAATAATTTTTACAGACAATGATACTGGAGAATTAACTACTATTAAAGCAGAAAATCTTTCAGATAATGGAGTTATAACAAAAACTGAACTTGCTGAACTTGGTAATACTGTAGAGCCTTCTGAAGAGGTACAAGAGAGTGAAGATAAAGTAGAAAAAGAATCTAAAGAGGAAAAATCTGAAAAAGAAGATAAAGTAGAAAAAGAATCTAAAGAGGAAAAATCTGAAAAAGAAGAACCTGAGCAAGTTCAAGGAAGTGAAGTAAAAGAAGTAATAGAACCTGAAGCCGAGCAAGTTCAAGGAAGTGAAGTAAAAGAAGAAATACAAGCCGAGCAAGTTCAAGGAAGTGAAGTAAAAGAAGTAATAGAACCTGAAGCCGAGCAAGTTCAAGGAAGTGAAGTAACAGAAGAAGCTGAACCTGAGGAAGAAACCGAAGAAGTTCTTAGCCTAGTAGGTGATGATTTTGAAATAGATCTTAGTGCATTAGAAAATGTAGTTAGTGCAAAAGAGGAAGTTAGTATAGATGAAGTCAATGATACTAGTGTTAATATAGAGGATGTATTAGAACTTTCAGAGGCAAATAATAATATTGAAATAACTACTGATGATAGTAACAGTGCAGACGGTAATCCTCAAGAAAATACACCTGATTGGACCTTAGGTGAGTTTGAAACAGCCTCTGAATCTGTAGAGCAGACTCAAGAAGCTCCTGCATCTCCTGATGAAACAGTTAATATGGATGTAATTACACAGATTGATGAATAGTGATTTAAGGATGATATATTAAAATTTTTATTAGTATAGCTTCATATTGTGATGAATTGCTGTTTTATACAATAGTAGATTGTATAAAAAAAGCAAATAAGCCAGAGAATTTTTTTTTTGGCGTAGTAGATCAAAATGAGAAATCACAAAAAAGTGAGATAGAAAAATTGGGATTATCACACCACCTAAGGTATATATATATTAATAAACTTGAGACCTTAGGTGTATCGTGGGCAAGAAATATAGCCTTTTCCTTATTTGATGATGAAGAATATTTATTGCAGATAGATTCTCATATGTTATTTGAAAATAATTGGGATATTACCTTAATAAATCAATATACAGATTTAAAAAAAATTTCGGATAAACCAGTTATAAGTACCTATCCATATGATTTTTCTTTGGATGAAAATAATAATCCAAGCTTTAATTTACCATCAGATAAATATGTATTAGTTTTAAGACCACATCCAGATACATCATTAAAAGAAGATAATGCAGTATTAAGATTTAGAGCTGAACATAAACTAAGTAATGCTCATGTAAATGGTTGTCATATAGCTGCTGGCTTTATCTTTACTAGCTCTGATTTTATACATGAGGTTTCATATGATCCTTTTTTATACTTTCATGGAGAGGAACAAAGTCTTTCCATAAGGGCTTATACTAAAGGATGGGATATCTATCATCCAAACTGGATTCCACTTTATCATTTATATAAAAAAATAGATACTGAAACTAGTTTACATCATTGGCATAAGGATGTAGAAGCTAAAAGAGTATTGAATTCTAGCTATTTAAGACAGAGGGCTATAAAAAGGATAAATAGGCTATTTTACGGTGATGGAATGAAAAATACAAGTTATGGTTTAGGATATACTAGATCTTTAGATGAGTTTATTAAATTTAGTGGGATAGATTATAAAAATAAAGTTATTCATAAAATGGACTTAAATACTTCACTTTAATAATAAAACTAAAGATAATCTATCATTCACATGCAATTTAGTAAAAATAGAACTTATATGAGCTTTTACAGTCCTTATGGTAATTTCTAAATCAGATGCAATAGCATCATTAGTAAGACCCTCAATTACTAAATATATAACTTCTTGCTCTTTTTGTGATAGTCTATGTTGTATTAAATTTATAGAATCATCATTAAGAGTTTTATTTTTTCTACTCATAACTAAGGCAGATGTAAGTTCTGGATATGTCCATACCTGAGAGTTTTCTACAGCTGATATCATTTGTTTATAATGGATACTTAACATCCTCGTATTTCCATATGCCTTTATACCACGATATATAAGCATCTTGCCCGTTGTTATTTCAGGGGCACGCTCTAATACTATAATATTTTTAGGTAAATGATTGGATGATATTAAAGTATTTATATCATGTGCTACACAGTCATAATCTGCAATAACTATTGAGAATTTGTTTTTTTGTAAAAGTTCTTCTAATGAACTGATGTCATAACATNAAAAAGCATTATCTACATGATGCCTTTTTTCCCATTCTTCTATAATTTCAATATTAGAGCTGAAAAAAATCACATTCATTTATCTCTCCGAAAAAACATATTGTTTTGATTTAAGTATAGGTTTTAAGATATATTGCATTATAGTTTTTTTACCTGTAATTAAATCTACACTAACTGTCATACCAGGTATAATATTTAGTGGATGCTCTTTTGTTCCAAGGTAGTTTTTATCTGTTTGAACATGTATAATATAAAAAGTATTCTCTTTCTTATCTGTAATAGTATCTGGAGATATATTTACAACATGMCCAATTAAACCACCATGTATGGCATAGTCATAAGCCGAAATTTTGATTTTTGCTTCAGCACCTGGGTGTATAAAGGCAATATCACTAGGTTTTATTTTTATTTCTAAATATAGTTTTTCAGTTGTTGGTACAATTTCAACTAAATCAGCTCCAGGTTTTATGACACCACCAACAGTATTTACAAATAGTTTTTGAACGATACCAGCTACGGGAGATTTAACCATAGTCCTATCTACCTGATCACTAAAGGCAATTTGTTGAGTTTTAAGTCTTGATAATTCTGCACTTACTTCATTAAGCTCTTTTTTGGCTGTACTTATAAAAAGTTGATAGGATTCTTTTCTATTATTTTTATATTCTTTTATCGCTGAGGCTAAACGAGGAAGTGATAATTTTGCTGATTCTATATCATTTTGTATATCATTAGCTTCACGTTTTAACTTTAAAAAATCAACCTTAGATTTTACACCCTCTTTTACCATTGGAGCAGTCATGCTTATCTCTTCTGTCACAAATTCTAAAGATTTTCTTAATGATTTAATCCTAGATTTTGCTTCTTTATATTCTTGTTTTCTTTGTTCAATTTGATTTATAAATGAGCTATCTTTTGCAATAAATTCTAGTTTATTAGAATCATATAAATTTTTTGCTAAACTAATTTGTCTTATGAATTCTTCGTCAGTAGTTTGTATAGATTTAAATTCTAAAGAGTTAGATTCTGCATATAATCTAAGTCTTTTTGCTTCTAATTCATTAAATTTCATCTGATTAATTCTAGATGTTGATATAGATTTAGCATTGTCTATTTTTAAAATAATTTCACCAGCTTTAACTGCTTGACCTTCCTCTACTAATATAGACTGAACAATACCACCCTCTAGATTTTGAATTACCTTATTTTGCCCATATGGAACTACATCACCATTACCTCTAGTTATTTCGTCAATTTGCGCTAATGATGCCCATATAATAAATAAAAATATAGTAAATAACCATATTTTTAAAACCTTAGATACTCGAGATGGAGTATTTTCTAAGATAGCCGAACTAAGGCTATTCATAAACTCATAATCAGTTTTAGAATAATTTATTGATTTCTTATTTTTCAATTTTTTTACCACCAGACTGGAGTTTTTTTAAGGCCTCTTCTTTTGGAGCATCTATAAAAACTTTACCCTCATTCATTACAATAACTCTATCTACTATTTTTAATAAAGTCATTTTTTGTGTAACAAATAAGCTAGTTACATTTTTTAAATTTTTCTCAAAACTGCTTAATAGTTTGGTTTCAGTAATTTGATCCATAGCATTACTAGGTTCATCCATAAGCATAATTGGAGTCTCTAGTAAAAATGCCCTAGCTATACCTATACTTTGTCTTTGTCCACCAGATAATCCTTGCCCACGTTCACCAATTGGCATTTCATAACCCTTAGGGTGTTTTTTAATAAACTCTGATGTACCACTGATTTTAGAAGCCCTAATCATAGCCATATCACTAGCATGTGTAGCCCTATATATAATATTATCTTTTACAGTACCACGAAACAGCATAATGTCTTGAGATACATAACCTAAACTTTTACGTAAATCTGCTGGATCTATTTGTTTGATATCAATACCATCTAATAAAATTTGTCCAGAATCTGGTTCGTATAAACATAATATCAATTTTTGTATTGTACTTTTTCCAGAACCAATCCTGCCTATAATTGCTACATGCTCACCAGGTTTAATAACAAATGATACATTTTTAAGAGCTGGAACCTCAGTATTTGGATAAGTAAATGTTACATCAGCAAACTCTATGTGACCAGTAAACTCAGGGCGTTCCACAAATTTTTTACCCCTAGGTCTCTCACTTGGTTGTGAAATTATTTCATTTAAAGTCTCATATGATGTTTTTGTATCTTCATAGTTTGTAAGTAAGGCTGCAACCTGACCCATTGGTGCGAGTGTCCTACCTGTTAAAATAACTATAGCTATAAGTCCACCCATTGATAAGGCAAACTCTTGGATTAGATATACTCCAAATACTATAAGCATTACAGTATTTAACTGAATAAACAATTGAGTTATAGTTGGTATTGATGCTGATAAAAGACGAGACTTTAAACTTTTTGCAGCAATCTCACCAGTAGATTCTTCCCATTTCCACTGTACCTGACCGAGTGCACCTAGGGATTTTAATGTCTCTATATTGTTTAAACTTTCAATTAAAATGGAACTTTTTTTAGCACTAGCCTCATGCGTACTTTCAATACTTCTTCTTAGTGGTTTTTTAATAAAATAAGCATATCCAATTATTAAAAACATAGTAATCATAGGGATTATAACTATAGCACCACCAATATAAAATATTACAGCCAAAAATATTACAGCAAAGGGTAAGTCAATTATTGCAGCCATAGTTGCATTTGTTAAAAAACTTCTAATTGAATCAAAATCTTTTAGATTACTAGAAAATGATCCAACTGAAGCTGGATGGTTAGCCATTTTTAAATCTAAAACTTTTTCAAATACTATAGATGACATAATAATATCACTTTTTTTAGCTGCACTTTCTAGCAGATATGTCCTAGTGAATTTTAAAAAGGTATCAATCATATATATAATACTTACACCAATAGCAAATACCCATAAAGTCTCAATAGCGTTATTGGGAACTACCCTATCGTAAACATTCATAGTAAATAATGGTGAGGCTAAAACAAAAAGGTTAATAAGTAATGATGCATATAATACATCTTTATAAATAGGCGCTGATAGTTTAATAGTACTCCAAAACCAGTGTTTTTGGTTTAGATGAAGTGTACGTGAATTTTCATCACTGTACTCAAATGCTTTTTTAACCATAAAACCATAACCAATATACTCATCAGCTAAGGTGTCCATATCTACCCATTGCTCAATAGCTTCTTCTGCTGGCATAATTACTTTGGCCTGTTTACCATCATCTGAATACCTATCTAAGATACATGCACCTTGATTTGAAAGTAAAATAATTATTGGTAATTGTAAGGGAGATATTTGAGAAAGTGGACGCCTTACTATTGATGACTTAAGTCCAGCTCTTTCAGCTGCACGAGAAAAAAGTCCCTTAGCATTATTAATTGAAAATAGTTCAGGTGCTTCATCACCTGGAACTATTGGAAGTCCTGCAGTTAGAGCTTCAGCTGAGAATGGCTTATGGTACAGTTTTGTAAATAGTACTAAACTATCTAGTAGTGCATCCATTCTTAAATATTCAGCATCTGTGGCAATCATTTAGTACCTTTGAAAATTATTTATTTTTTTACTATTATATCAACGCGGTTATTTAACTTAGTAGCATTAGGTGTTCCAGTTAAAAACCTTGGCGCCTTGTTTGATTTTGCATGTATCTTTATATTTACTCTTCTATCCCCAGCTTCAATAAGTATTTTTTTAATCAGTCTAGCTCTAAGTTTAGATAATTTTAATAATTTTTTTTCACTTAATTTATTATTATCAGCATGCCCTAATAAGTCAAATTTTATTTTTGACATATTGTAAGGTTTTAATTGCAAAATTAAGTTGTCTATTCTATCTTGAGCCTCATCAGTCAAAGTGATACTTTTATTTTCAAATAAAAAGCCAGTATATCTCTCTATGCGTTGGATATTCTTAGGTTTATACGCACATCCATATAAGTTTTTCATACTAGTTGCTAATGAGCTATTACAAATATCTTCATCATCTACTATTAAGTCATTATCCCTATCTAGTTTTATTGGTAAAGTGTCATTATTTTTAGGAGCTGTACCATTTAAGCCAACATTTGAATAAATATTCTCTACATCACCCATAATAGTAGATACTAATAGACCCATTGCATCTAATATCCTATACTTAGCAAATAATATACTATATTTAGTATTTATAATCTGAGACTTAGAACCAATATAGTCATTTTGAGCTGATAATAGGTCTAGTAATGAACGTCTACCTAAATCATACTCTTTTGTATATAATGTTAAAGTTTTAAGTGAAAACTTTTTATACTCAATTAGATGTAAAAGCTGTTCGCTTAGTTTTTCATTAGCAGCCCAAGATAGCCTAAGCCCTTCAATAACTTCTCTTCTAAGTTCATTTTTTAACTCAACTTCTTGGTAAATACTACTTACATTTTTTTGCATAGTTGCTTTGTCTGCAAAACCATTAAAGAAATTATATTTTAAATAAGCCATAGCTCTAAATCTATTATCAGTGCCTTGAATTCCACTAAGGTTTTTATTTACAGCCTGTGATATCTCAATATCAAAACTTGGATAAAACGATGATTGACTCTCTTTGTATGTATCTTGTGCAAGTTTTACATTATAATTACTTACTAATAATGAAGGATTATTTTTCATAGCAAATTGTGTAGCCTCATCCATACTACTTGGAAAGGTGATATTTAAACTAGGTTTAATCATATCTGATGCTTTTAGCTCCCTTCCTAATACTCTATGAAGATTATATTGTACATCTAATAATGTATTTTCTTGTACTACGAGGTTTGATTTTGCAAGTGAAAGTGAAGATTCTATCTTATTTACTTCAGATAAAGTTGTAAGCCCAGCATCATAGAGTTTTTGTACCTTTATAAATATTTCAGTATTAATTTTAATATTAGCTTTTTCAGTTTCAAGTAACTCTTTATTTTTCATAACTTGTAAATATATATCTACCATTCTAAAGGAAGTATCATTAACTTTTTCTATGTAGTTATATGCAGCTGCAGTAGTCCTACTCTTTTGTTGTTTAACTCTATAAGTTGTCTCAAATCCTTTAAAAATATTTTGAGTATATTTGAGAGAATTTTGATATACAGAGTAATTAAAAGACTGTTTACCTAAGTCTGGAGTATCTTTGTTCGTTTTTTCATAACCAATACCTAGAGATAAATCAAGCTTAGGATAATAATCAGATTTGGCTATTGTAATATCTTCTTTTACTGCGTTGTAATTTTTAAGTCTTTCTAAAAGTATAGGGTTAGTTGATAAAACTTCATTTACAGTTGTTTTAAGGTTTTGTGCACTTAGTGTAAGGCTTAACAATAAAACTACCGATAACTTGTTTTTCATATTAATTTCCATATTTAATTATTGAAACAGAGTATAACACAGAAAAGTGATGATTTAGGGGGGGGTTGTATAAATAAACTATTATTATCATTGATATGTTGTCATAAAATTGTTTGTTTGTAATAAAAAAGTGTAAATATAATTATAGGAGATAATTAAACTAATATTTTAAGTTTTTAGTAAAATATCATGTAAATTAAGAGATATCTAAAATTGCAGCAATATCTATAGCCCCTTCATATTTAATAAAGTCAATACTTTTTGTTTTTCTAGCGTATATAGTCATTCTATCTGCTAATTCATTTCCTTCTAAACCAGCATGTGCCTTTATATGAGAAAGTGATATTTTATTTTTAACTTGATTATAAAGAGTGTACGATTTTTTTATAATATCCAGATTTTTAATCTCCCCACCTTTTTTTGTCCAGCCTTTTTTCTCCCAGTTAATAGCCCAAGTTTGTATACAGTTTATAGAGTACATTGAATCACATTTTATTTTTACTTTATTTCCTAAATCAAGCTCTTTTTGTGCTATTAAAAGTGAAGTATAAAGTGCATTTAATTCTGCTGTATTATTAGTGCCATTACTCTCATAAAGACCATACCAAAGTTCTGAGACTACAGAATCCCTATAAACAGCTATGCCTGAACCTGATTTTCCAGGATTTGGTGAACATCCACCATCACAGTAGATAGTAACATCAGATTCTCGGACTTGTTTTTCAGTTTCTTGAACAAACTCTTCTACTTTAGGGATATCTTTTTCATCTTTTCTAAATTTTTGTAAGTTTTTATAGTTTTTTATAATCTTATCCTGATTAGTTTTTGCAGATATGCCTTTTAGTAATACAAAAAGCTCAGCTCTAGCATCTGAAATATTTTTGCCAATGGCTAAGTCAAACCATAACTTTTTTTTATCAAAATCTATGTCAAGAAGTATAAGTTGATTCTCAGATATATCACTTGTTTTATCTATACCTAGCTGTAAAAATGTTTCAGTTATTTTTTGCATGCATCTCTTTTTTAATTTATAAGATATTTTATCATATTAGATTTAATAAAATGACTTAGTTTAATAATAAAATCATTATAATAAAAAATGCATATAGATTTGACCAGTGGTGAAATAAAAAGCCATATATTACATCTCTCTATTCCGGCAGTCACTGGATATTTTTTTCATACTATGTTTAATGTAACTGATACTTACTTCGCGGGTACTATTTCAACTGAAGCTCTTGCCGCTTTATCACTTTCAGCATCTGTATTTTTTATGATTTTAGCTATAGCTATCGGGATGAGTGAGGCTGTAACAGCTCTTGTTGGTAATGCCTTAGGTGAAAAAAATATAGCTAAGGCTCAACATATATCTTTAAATTCTATAGTATTTGGTTTAGTTTTATCAATATTTTTAAGTATAAGTGGTTTAAACTTTGTACCTATTTTAGTTGAAGCTTTAGGGGATCCATCTTACTCTATAGAGACATATAAATATATAAATATAATACTTTATGGTATTGTATTATTTATTGGCTCTTTTTTCTTTAACGCTTTACTTACAGCTACAGGTGATACAAAGTCGTTTAGAAATGCCTTAATGGTTACTAGTTTTATTAATATTGTTTTGGATTATATATTTATAGAGTATTTTAAGCTTGGTGTAAGTGCTATAGCTTATGCTACTTTAATATCAGAGAGTATAATTATGTCATATCTATTTTTTAAACTAAGAAAAACAAAGTTATGGAATGGTTTTTCAAATCTTAAATATGATATAGATGTTATAAAAAGTCTTTTACAACAAGGTTTTGCTCCAAGTGTAAACATGTTTCTAATGGCTTTTGGTATGTATATAATTACATATTTTGTTGCAGATTTTGGTAAAGAAGCTGTAGCTGCATATGGTATAGGTATGAGAATTGAACAAATATTTTTAATGCCAGTTATTGGACTTAATATTGCAGCCTTAGCTATAGTATCTCAAAATAATGGTGCATTAGCGTATAACAGGATAGGGTCAACTATTAAACTAGCTCTTCGTTATGGTTGGATTATCTCTACCTTAGGTGTAAGTTCATTTTTTTTATTTGGAGAGTTTTTAGCTTCATTATTAACAAGTGATTCTATAGTTATCAAACAAACTGCCCTTTATTTACGCATCTGTGGATTAGCCTCCTATGGCTTTGTAGTTATATTTATATATATAGCTATGCTTCAAGGTATTAAAAAACCAGGAATTATATTTCCAGTAAGTATATATAGACAGGTACTTGCACCAATTTTAGTATTTGCATTTCTTAGCACATTAGGTTTAGGTATTTCTTATATGTGGTTAGGACTAGATTTAATTATTTTTTCAGCAGCTATATTTGTATGGTGGTATGCTGATAATAAATTAAAAATTTTAATTAGGGGTTAGATATGTATAAAATATATATACTAATTAAACATATGTATTTAATAAAATTATAAGAAAATAGTCACTATACTTTTACAAAACAATCGTTTGGTTTATTTAAATTAAAAAGGAGTATATATATGCCAGTAATAAAAACAGATAAAAAAACTATCATAAAAAAGTCAATTCACCTTTTTAAAGTACATGGATATTATAAAACGTCCATGGCAGATTTAGCAAAGGCTTGTGGATTAGTTAAAGGAAGTATTTATCATCATTTTAAAGGCAAACAAGAACTTGGATTAGAATGTTTAAAGTATATACATAAACTTTTTAATGAAAAAATTTTAGTACATGCATATAATCCTAGTATGTCTGATAAACAACAGTTAGATAAACTTACTGATGATGTAGAACAATATTTTTTAAATTCTGAGGGTGGATGTTTACTTGGTAACTGGACATTAGAAGTTATAAATGATATACCAGAATTTAAGCAAGAGATTCAAAAATATTTTAAGAGCTGGGAGGATGCAGTTACAAATATACTACTAAAAGAGTATACCCAAGATAAGGCTAGAAGTTTATCTCAGGAGTGTATAGCAAATACTCAAGGTGCATTAATGATGATGCGTTTATATAATGATGAGGATATTTTTTTACGAGCTAATATTTATACAAAAAGTCTTTTAAAATAGATTTTTAAAATCTATTTTTACCAAACAAATGTTTGTTTAATAAAATAATAGGAGAAATAATGAGTTATTTTCAAAAGTTTAAAGGTCAAGGGGCATCTTTACCTCCAAAAACTAATATTAAAGATGTAGTATTTGCATTTTTTGGTGCTTTGATATCTATAGCAATTATAGGTTATTTAACTTCATCTTACGATAATTTATTAGTAATGGGTTCGTTTGGAGCCTCATGTGTATTGTTGTTTGGATTCCCTAAAAGTCCATTTTCTCAACCCAGAAATGTAATACTAGGTCATCTGTTTTCAACTTTTATAGGTTTAATGTTTTTACATTTTTTAGGAACTGAGTGGTGGAGTATGGCTTTATCTTTAGCTACTGCAATATCAGTTATGATAATTACAAGGACTGTACACCCACCAGCTGGTTCAAACCCACTTATAGTATTTTTATTAGGTGCTCAATGGGATTATATTGTTTTTCCATCATTATTAGGTTCAATTATTTTGGTATTAGTAGCACTACTTTACAATAACTTGTACTCTACACGTTTATACCCTGAGTATTGGTTTTAATCAATACTCAGGGTATATATATTGCTTGTTTTTCTAAAAGATAAGTTATGGAAACTGGCACTATTTATAAAAATAACATATCTTCAATGCAAAAACTCAAAGACTTCTCTGGTAGAGTAAAATACCAAGAAGAATTTGCCCAAAATTTTGAGACTATTTTTGCAAAAGCTACTGAAGTTGATATCAAACTAGATAATGCAAATGAATTTTTACAATCTTTAAGTAAAGATGAACTAACTACACTCCAAAAATATGCAAGTTTAGCAGATTCTATAAATATAGATGAATTAAGTGACGAAGCCTCTTATAACTTACTTATGCACGATGATGAAAAATATGATTTTAATAATGATGGTATGACTCAGGAGAAAAAAAGAGACCCAGCTGTTCAAAAGTTTTTAGATGACTTAAGTACTAAAGAGGCTGTAGTTTTTTTAGCAGACTTCAATAAAGAAAAAATTGAAAAAAAATAGAGGAGTTGAGAAATAAATTACTAGAAGAGATGGGTAATTCACCAGAAGCTATGGTCGAAATAGAAAACCTTGTAAATGAATACACAAAACAGCTTTTAGAAGAATTACAAGCTAGTATAGACAATGATGACAAAAGTGCAGCACAAATAGACGTAAATGTTATGTTAAAAGTAATGTTAGATATTACAAATGAAGTAAAAGACAAAGAGATTAAGCCATTAAATGAGTTAATTCAAAATGAGTCATAAACACTTTATGATATAATCACAAGTATAAATTATAGAAGAAAAGTAGTATATGACCGCATCAGATGTAAGTTTTATTTTAGATAATAAAGATAAGTTATTAACTCAAACATATTTTGACTTACAAAGATACTTTGAGAAAAAGTATGGTCGTGACACTGTTGTATTTATGGAGATTGGTACTTTTTTTGAGGTATATGAGGTAAACAATGATGAGATTCAAGTTGGTAAAGCAAAAGAGATAGCTGAACTTCTAAATATACAACTTACTAAAAAAAATAAAAATATTATTGAAAACTCAGATAAAAATCCTCTTTTAGCTGGAGTTCCAGCTGTATCTTTTGAACGTTATTTAAGCAGACTTATATCTGAACAAAAATATACAATTATAGTTGTAAAACAAAGCAAAGCTTCTTTAGAAAAAGGCAATCCACCTAAAATCAGTCGATATGTATCACAGATAGTCTCACCTGGTACTAATTTTGATTATATAATAGATAATGATGATAATTATATAGTTTCTATATTGATAGACAAATATAAGGAAATTTATTCAGTTGGTTACTCAGCCATAGATGTAACTACTGGTAAGACCTGGCTTTATGAGACTCATGGTACTAGTGAAGATCCATCTTATGCACTTGATGAGATATTTAATCTTTTAAATATTTATAGAACTTCTGAGGTAGTTATAAGCTTTTTAGATGGAGTAGAAAATCAAAAACATGTAATTCAGTATCTTGAAGTATCTGAACATTATCCATACTCAATAAACAATGATAGACCAAAGATAGATTTTCAAAATGAACTGTTCGCGCAGGTGTATCAGATACGTTCACTACTTTCACCAATAGAACACTTAGACCTAGAACGCTCACCTATGATTACTRAAGCTTTATCAGTTTTAATACATTTTGTAATTGAGCATGATATACATATAGTTCAAAAATTAAATATGCCTAAAATCATAGATAATAGACGTTTTATGTATCTTGGAAACAATGCACTTGAACAAGTTGGAATAACTTCAAAAGATAAAAAAGAGTTTACCCTTTTAAAGATGATGGATAAGAGTGCTACAGCAATAGGGCGTAGACTTTTAAATGAGCGTTTATTAAATCCTATAATGGAAAAAGATGAACTTGAGCGTAGGTATAACCTTATAGAAAAAGTTTCATCTCATACAAGATTTTTAGATGAGACTATGCGTGGTATATATGACTTGGAAAGATTGTCCCGTCGTTTAAACCTTTCAAGATTGCATCCATTTGAGATGAATCATCTATATGATTCAATGCTTAGTGTAAAAGACTTAATGTTATATGTTAAAAAACATAAGATTCAAAAAACTCCTTTTCATGAGAGTGAGTTAGAAGAATTTTTACGAGATATAAGTAAAAGTATAGACCTTGATATATCGCGTAGATTTACAAATGCTACAGTTGATGAGAATTTTTTAATGAATGGAGTTGATGAGGTTATAGATTCCCTTGTAAAAGAAAACTCTACAATGTTAATAGTCTTTGAAGATATAATGAAATCTATTGAAGATATGTTAAAAAAGGAAAATGCGGGAAGTTCAAATAAACTTGTAAGCCTTGGTTTACTTGAAAAAGAGGGTTATTATATATCACTTAGTAAAAATAGATACTCTATGATTGAATCCATCTTTAAAAAAGATGAAGAATTTTCAAATTTTGTAGTAAAAAAACTTACAAACTCTGTAAAAATCACTTCAGATTTTACAGATACTATCTCAGATAAGATTATGAAAAATCGTAGAAAGATAGTAGTACTTGTAAAAGAAAGATACATAAAACTTCAAGCTGTATATGAGAGACGTTATGTCTTACTTTTTGATAGGGTGATTTCTTATGTATCTGATCTTGATGTTGGGGTTAGCTCATCAAAGGTAGCTACAGAGTTTAATCATTCAAGACCTATGATAGTTGAGCCTGAAGAAAATGAAAATTTTATGCARATTATGCAACTTCGCCATCCACTTATAGAGATTCAAGAACGTTCAGGTATATATGTGCCAAATGATATAGTTATGGGTAACCGTGAATATATGGATTTGCCACATCCAAAAACAGTTATGTTAGATGTTCACGTTCATGATGGACATGATATTAATGGGGTACTTTTATATGGTATAAATTCTAGCGGTAAGTCATCTTTAATGAAAAGTATAGGTATAGCTACACTTATGGCTCAATCTGGCTTTTTTGTATCCTGCGCAGTTATGAAGTTTTCTCTTTTTGATTCTATATTTACTAGGATAGTATCACGCGATAACCTTTCTAAAGGTCTTTCCACTTTTGCAGTTGAGATGCTTGAACTTAAAAATATTTTTAATCGTGCTACTGCTCGTTCACTTATATTAGGTGATGAGATAAGTCATGGTACTGAGACTTTATCAGGTGTAGCTATAGTCTCATCAGCTATTATAAAACTTGCAAAATTACGTTCACTTTTTCTTTTTGCAACTCATTTACACCAACTCTCAACCATGGAAGAGATAACTAGCCTTGATAATGTAGTTAACCTTCATTTAAGTGTAGAATATGATGAAGAAAAAGATATGCTTATATTTAACAGAGTATTGCAACAAGGTAGTGGTAGTAGTATCTATGGTCTAGAATTTGCAAAATCTCTACATATGGATGTTGAATTTTTAGAGACTGCAAATAAAATTAGAAAAAGACTATCATGTGATTTTGATGAGTTGGAGTTACTTGTAAAGAAAAAGACATCTAAATACAACAAAGAGTTATATGTAACTAAATGTGTAATATGTGGTAACTTGGCTGAGGATGTACATCATATAAACAACCAGTCATTAGCAAATAAGTCTGGTTATATTGGACATTTCCATAAAGATTCAAAATATAACCTAGTTCCATTATGTAAGGAACATCATAAGCAGATTCACGAGGGAAAAATAAGAGTTGATGGTTTTGTAATGACCTCAAATGGTTTAGAGTTAAGGTATGAAGAACAGATGTCTAAAGCTAAAGAAACTAAGTTTATAGAACCTGAGATAAATGAGAAAGTAGAACCAAAAAATGATTCTACTAACAGTTTTGTTTTGGATGATTGGGAWTAAAAATCACCTGGAACTGTAGTTAAACCAAGCGCATCCCAGTTAAGCATACCACCACGGTAATAAAATATTTTTTCAGCAGGAAWACCATTTCTAACAAGTACCCTCATAGCTGTAGGGGGACTGTGGACATACTGGACCATTACAAAAGCCATATACATTTGGTGTATCTGAACAATCCCATTTATCACCATCTTTTTTACAACCCAGCTCGTCCATACGAAGTTCCATCTCACCAAAAGGGATATTTATAGACGTTGGTATAGTTTCTTTTAGGTATTGATCTTGCATACGCATATCAACAACTATACTATTTTTATCGTTTAGAGCACGTAATAGATCAGCTTCAGTTACAGGAGTTACACCTTTTACAGGAACAAAATCTTGAAACCAACCCTTGTTTTTTGCACAAGATGTCATAACTCTCTTAATAACTACAGCATCCTTACCCTTACCAACAGTGTAAGATTTTTCTTTAGCTGTAAATAAACCTAGGTACTGAACTTCCTTAGCATAGATAGATGTAGTAAAAAATGCAAGAATTACACTTAAAACAACTAACTTAATTATATTCATTTTTTTATCCTTTTTTGTTTGTCAAATGATAACAAATATTTCATTATTAAATAAATTGTATAATAAACTAGATATAAAATATTGGAAAAAATTATGAAAAAAATTATATTGCTCTTAAGTGTGCTACTATCTCTATTTTTTACAGCCTGTACACAAGAGGCACAAAATAAACTTGGACGTACTATTCAGAACTGGACAGGAACTGATGGTGTACTTGATATATATATGGGTGAAAAACTTGTAAAGAGATTTATTAAGATAGATAAACTATCAACTGCAGAGAGTACAGATGGAACTAACTCTAGGACATATAGATATGGTTATGGGTACTTAGATGTAAATCAAAACCTAAAAGTAGATAAGGGCGAGAAAAAGCTTTATTTTGAGATTAGTGACTATGCGACTCCGTATATCTTTTATGATAATCCTGGAGCTAAGTAGTATATGCAGATTATAGAACTATTTAAACATTTATTAGAATCTAAGTCTGAGACACCATCTGATGGGGGACTTTTAGATTTTATTCAAAATTATTTACCAGATTATACAGCTATTAGAATAGATATAGAGAATGTNAAAAATCTTTTTATTTATAAAAAGTTTTCTGATGGTGCACACCTTTGTTTTGCTGGACATGTAGATGTAGTTCCGGCTGGAAAATCTTGGGATACTAATCCTTATGAGGCAGTTGAAAAAGACGGTTTTATATATGGTCGTGGTGCACAAGATATGAAAAGTGGTTTATCAGCATTTATTCAAGCTGTAAAAGATACTAAAACTTTTAGTGGTACCTTATCATTATTATTAACATCTGATGAAGAGGGTGATGCTATAAACGGTACAGTAAAAGTTTTAGAGTATTTAAAAGAGCACAACTTACTTCCAGATTCAGTAGTAGTAGCTGAACCAACCTGTGAAGAGAAGTTTGGTGATGCTATAAAAGTAGGTCGTCGTGGATCTATAAATGGATATCTTACACTTAAGGGTAAACAGGGTCATGCAGCATATCCTGAGAAGGCTATAAATCCTATACATAATATATCTAAGGTATTATCGAGTATGGCTGGAGTAAATTTAGATAATGGTGATGAGTTTTTTTCTCCATCCAAATTTGTAATAACAGATATTCGTTCAGGTATGCAAGTTACAAACGTAACTCCAAATGAACTTAAAATGATGTTTAATGTTCGTAATACTACATTAACTACTCAAAAAGAAGTAAGAAAGTTTGTAGATATACATATGCAGGGTTTAGACTATGAGTTAAAATTAACTCAAGGTTCATATCCATTTAAAACAGATACAGATACAAAAATAGTTAAAAAAATAGATGAAGCTATAGAGGCTATAGTTGGCTTTAAGCCTAAACACTCAACTGCTGGTGGGACTTCTGATGCTAGATTTATGGCACCGCTAGGTATAAATGTCATTGAATTTGGTGTAATAAATGATACTATCCATGCAGTTAATGAGAGGACATCAAAAAAAGAGATAAAAGACCTGTTTGAAGTATTTAAAAAATTAATAAGCATATGGGATAAATAGAGTATGAGATTTTTATTACTAGTATGTTTAATATTATCAAGTTTATGGGCTACTAACCTTGATTGGATACATGATTATGATAAGGCATTAAAAGAAGCAAAAAAAGAGAATAAAGATGTATATCTTTTTATTGGAGCTGACCGTTGTAGGTTTTGCGATAGATTTAAAGATTTTACCCTGTCTGATAAAGATATTATGAAAAGATTAAGAGATGAATATATATTAGTTTATCTCTCAAGGAATCAGCATTATATCCCAGATAAGTATGAAAAGTATCAGGTTCCAAGACATTATTTTTTAACTTCAAAGGGTGAAATTATTTTTGAGACACGTGGTGGTAGAGAGATTGCAGGTTTCAATGATTTACTAGATGAAGTGGATGTAGCAAAAGATTAAAATATATAATAATTTGCACAAAAAGTACACAAAGATAAAATATAATTAAACTAAAGGATAAAAATGAAACTAGTACAAACAAATAAAGCTCCATCAGCTATAGGTCCATATTCACAAGCTGTAGTAGCAAATGGTATGGTATATACATCAGGTCAAATCGCTTTGACACCTGAGGGCATTATGCTTGAAGATGATGTAGTTGTTCAGACAAAACAAGTTTTAAAGAATTTACAAGTTGTATTGGAAGAAGCTGGAAGTTCTATGAGTAAGGTTGTAAAAACAACTATCTTTATAGCATCTATGGATGATTTTGCTACTATAAATGAAATTTATGAAGAAGCTTTTGCTTCTCATAAACCAGCTCGTGCTACTGTAGCTGTAAAAACTTTACCAAAAAATGCCCTTGTTGAAATAGATGCAGTTGCATTAGTTGGATAAATAATGAAATATATATTTTTAATTTTAATTTTAATCTCATCACTTTTTAGTTTTGAATGGCCAGCTGAATATGATGAAGCTCTAGCTCAGGCGAAAAAAGAACATAAGGGTGTGTATGTATTTGTCGGCACTGCTAATTGCCCTTTTTGTACAAAATTAAAAGAAACAACTTTTTCTGATGAAGAGCTTGTGAAAAAGTTAAAAAAAGATTATGTAAATATTTATCTCTCTAAAGATATTGATGATATCCCTAAACACTTAAATATTAGATTTTATCCAGCACATTATTTCTTAGATTCAGATGGTAAAATACTTTATTCAACTGCAGGTTATAGGGGTAAAAAGTGTTTTTTGGAACTTTTAAAAGAGGTTAAAGACTTATAGATATAAATTAGTTAGCTAATTTATATCCAATACCATGAATTGTTTTGATGAAATCTTTATCAACTTTTTTTCTAAGTCTTAAGATAAAGTTTTTCATTGCAGAATTGCTCATAATTTTTTCATCCCAGATATTATCTTGAATCATTTCATATGTAACTGTTACTTGTTTATTATTAAAAAGAAGTTCTATAAATAGAGTCTCTTTTTTTGTTAAATTTATATACTTTTTATCTTTAAATAGCTCTTTTGTATATATATTAAATTCTAATCCATTTAAAGTATCTATAGTTTGTTTAGATTTTAATTTTTGAGATAATAATTGTAATACATTTATGAAATCTTCATAACTTAATGGTTTTATTTGGTAAGAGCTAATATTTAAGGGTATAGCCTTAAGTAAAAATTCTTCATCCTTAAATGAACTAAGTATAATTATTGGAATATTTGTATCTTGTTTTCTTATTTTTTGGATAAACTCTAATCCATTTCCATCTTTTACTTTAATATCAGAGATAATTACATCTATAGTATTTTTTTTAAAAAGTTTCACAGCTTTATTTATCGTTTGGCTATGTAAAACATTTTTAAAATAAATATTTAACAATTCTATAGTGTTTTTTGCAAAACCTATATTATCTTCTAGAAATAATATATTAAATTTTTTTAATCCATCCATTGTAAAAATTCTATCGTAAATACTGCTCCATCACTATTATTTGTAGCAGTAATTACTCCATCATTCTTATCTATGATACTTTTTGTAAGAGCTAATCCAATACCACTACTTTCATATCCACTTTTAAATGGAGAAAAAATTTCTTCATATATATTTTCATCAATTCCTCCTCCATTATCACTTATAGAGACTTTTCTATTTTCTATTTTTATATTAATTACAGGGTTTTTGATTCTGCGTTGCTTAAAAATGTTTCTAGCATTATTTAATATAGATAATATTACCTGCTCAAATTCGTTCATATTTGCATATATCTCTTTAACTTCATATGAATGTACTATAACTTGTATATTCTCATAATCAAAGGTAGCACCTATTATAGTAATTACATGAGATAGACTGTCCTTTATTAGAAAGTAAGTCCTATTATCAGTTGGTTGGTAAAAGTTTTTAAATGTATCTAAGGTCTCTGACATAAATTTTATAACTTCTTGTGACCTGTATTGTGAATCTAATTGTTTTTGAGCATCAACTTCTAAACCTAGTTTCGCTTTTGCTAACATTAGTGTATTTATAGAACCTAGTTCAGATAAGGGTTGTGTCCATTGATGTGCAATATGCATTAAAAGTTCGCCTAAGGCTGCTTGCTTTGATTGTTGATAAATCATATGCTGTTGCTGTTTATTTTTTAAAATCTCATCTTTTACTTTTTTTTCTAAGTTTTTTTGATATCCTCTTAATTCTAAATGAGTTTTAACACGCATTATCAGCTCATTTGGCTCAAAAGGTTTAGATATATAATCAACTGCTCCAAGCTTAAATCCATTTTCTATATCAGTTGGTGAATTTTTACCTGTTAAAAATATAATTGGAATATTTTTTATTTTTGAATTTTGTTTAATCAATATACAAACTTCAAAACCATCCATTTCTGGCATCATAATATCCAATAATATAAGGTCGATATCTTCATGTTCAAGGATTTTAAGTGCAGTTACTCCATCAAGTGATGGTATTAAGTCATAATTGTGTAATAACCCTACAAGTACATCTATATTCTCTTTTATATCATCTATGATTAATATTGTTTGTTTAGTTTGCATTAAATAACTCCATAGCTTCATTAAATTTATATTGTCTAATAAATTTGGTAATTTTTTTATATAAGCCTTCATCTGGCACTTTAAGTTTATATGTATTTAATTCTAAAATTAGAGGTTCACAAAGATTAGGTCTTCTTTTTGATACGGCTATTTTAAGTTCACCAAATAGACGTTTAAAATCTTTTTCAGAGATTACAGGTTTTATCTCTTTTTTATAAAAATTATTTTTGTTAATTATTGTATTATTTATTATTTTAGATTCATCGCAACTTTTTTTTAGTGGAACTTCAAAGATAAACTCACTTCCTTTAGTTGTAATGCTATTTACCCAGATTTTACCACCCATTAATTTTACTAATTCTTTAGATATAGTAAGACCTAATCCACTGCCCCCATATCTTCTTGTAGTCCCTTCATCGGCTTGTACAAATGGGTCAAATATTTTAGATATTTGATCAGAAGAGAGACCGATACCGCTATCTTGTATACGAAACTGAAATATATTGTTTGAAATTTCTTTAACTCTTAGTTCAACAAAACCCGAGTTTGTAAATTTTACTGCATTTAATGTGATATTGGTTAAAATTTGTATAAGTTTTAAGTTGTCGGCAAGAAGATTTATAGCTTGAGACTTATCATATATAATATTAAAGTCTAAATCCTTGTGATATGCCTTAACGCTAACTATATTATTAATATGATTTAGCAGTTCAGCCAAATTAAAATTTACTTCATTTAATTCAAGCATATTAGATTCTATTTTAGAAAAGTCTAATATTTGATTTATAAGTTTTAACATATTAGTTGTAGATGTATCAATATTTTGTATATAATTCTTTTGTAGACTAGTAAGGTTAGTTTCTTGAATTAGGTGTGCCATTCCTACTATAGAGTTCATTGGTGTACGTATTTCATGAGAAATATTAGCTATAAAGTTTGATTTAACTTTTGTGGCATGCTCAGCACTATCTTTTGCTTTTTTTAATTCTATATTTATTTTATTTAATTTTGCATTAGAATAAATTGTTAATATAAGCATTGTAAAAAAAACTATTACAACCTCTATTGTAAGCACATTATATATTAATTCTATCATATTTGATGTATCCATGATGTGTAAGTGTATCTAAAGAAAGTCTCAAATTAGTCTCAGTATGAAAATTATGTTATTTAAATAAAACTTAAAGCTTGTTTAGATATAATTCCACACTTTTTATAGATTATCTAAGGAATTGTATATGTACGCAATTATTAAAAATGGTGGTAAGCAGTATAAAGTTCAAGAAGGCGATATCTTATTATTAGATAAAATGTCTTTAGAGCCAAAAGCTACTATCGAAATAACAGAAGTTCTTGCAGTAAATGCGGGTGAGCTTAAAGTTGGAGCACCATACGTAGATGGTGCAAAAGTTACTGCAGAAGTAATTAATGAAGGTCGTGACCGTAAAGTTGTGATTTTTAAAAAGCGTCGTCGTAAAGACTCTAAAGTTAAAAGAGGTTTCAGAAGAGACTTCACTCGTGTTCGTATCACGAGTATAGCTGCATAAGTAGGAGATAAAAATGGCACATAAAAAAGGTCAAGGTAGTACACAGAATAATCGTGACTCAGCTGGTAGAAGACTTGGTGTTAAAAAATATGGTGGTGAAGTTGTTATTCCTGGTAATATCATTATTCGTCAACGTGGAACTAAAATTCATCCAGGTAAAAATGTAGGTATGGGTAAAGATCATACTCTATTTGCTTTAGTTGAAGGTATAGTTACTTTTCAAAGAAAAGATAAAAAACGTCAACAAGTTTCTGTAGTACCTGCTGCATAATTTCTACATATTAGTGCTTAGATTTTTCTAAGTACTAATATTCTTCAAATTAGGCTTAGTCCTAACATTTTAAAATTTAATAATTTACTTGCTATTGTCGAAAAAGTAAATTTTTAAGTTTTTATAAGTTTGTATATTTGCTCATAAACTGTATAGCTACAGTACTGAAATATACTATCGACTTCTGAGTTTTACTCAGAAGTCTTACGTAGCTAGTTACTAGCTAAAGTTGAAAATATAAGGAAAACACTTGTTTACAGATAGCGTAGAATTAACAGTATCTTCAGGGAAGGGTGGTCAAGGTTGTGTTGCATTTCGTCGTGAAAAATTTGTATTAAACGGTGGTCCAAATGGTGGAGATGGTGGAAAAGGTGGTGACATCTGGTTTAAATGTGATAATAATACTCATACACTATCTCACTTTCAAAGAAAAATGCATATAAAAGCAGACCAAGGTGTACAAGGCGAAGGTCGTAATATGACTGGAAAATCTGGAGCTAAAAAAATAATTATAGTACCACCTGGAACTCAAATTCTAGATCTTGATACTGGTGATGTGTTATTTGATATGCTTACCCATGGACAAGAAGAACTTTTTATAACTGGTGGAAAAGGTGGACTAGGTAACGTTCATTTTAAATCTTCAACTAATCAAAGACCTACATATGCTCAACCTGGTGAAAAAGGTGATACAAGGGCTATAAAGTTAGATTTAAAACTAATCGCTGATATTGGTTTAGTAGGTTTTCCAAATGTAGGAAAATCAACTTTAATATCTACAGTTTCAAATGCTAGACCTGAGATAGCTAACTATGAGTTTACAACTTTAACGCCTAAGTTAGGTCAAGTAAATATTGGAGACTTTGAGAGTTTTATTATGGCTGATATCCCTGGTATCATTGGTGGTGCTCATGAGGGTAAGGGCTTAGGGATTAAATTTCTAAGACATATTGAACGTACTAAGACTTTATTATATATGGTTGATTTAGCTTCATATAGAGACTTAAAAGAGCAGATTGAAGTTTTAAAAGACGAGATAGCATCTTTTTCACCTAAACTAGCTACATCTAAGTTTGCTATAGCTTTAACTAGAGTTGACTTAATATCTCCAGATGAGATATCAGACTTAGTTAACAGCTTTTTAGACTTGCTTGGACTTAAAGCTAGTTCACATAGTGATTTTAATTTTGATGAAAATATTCCATATTTTATTCAAGATGAAGCTGACGAAACTTTAGGTTTTGATAGAGAGACTCCATACTTAGTTGCAGCCATCTCTTCAGCTACACACAAAAATATAGATGCTTTAAAACACTCTTTATTTAAATTAGTTCAAACAGATAGAACTATATAATATGCGCCCTGAAAGAAGTACTCTTGGGGTAAAAATAATTTTTATGGGCACGCCTGATTATGCGTTGGCCATTTTAAATTCTATTATTAAAACTGATTTAATGGATGTTGTAGCTGTATATACACAACCTGATAAGCCAGTTGGAAGAAAAAAAGTATTAACTCCGCCTGTTGTAAAAACTTTAGCACTGAAGAATAATATAACTGTATATCAACCAGCAAGACTACGTGATGAAGATACCGTAAAAAAATTATTACAAATTGAATGTGATTATATTATAGTAGCTGCATATGGCCAGATTCTACCAAAAGAGATTTTAAATCATGCACCATGTATAAACTTACATGCATCTATACTTCCAAAACTTCGTGGAGCTAGTCCGATTCAGCAAACACTGTTAAACGCTGATAGTAAGACTGGCGTAACTGCTATGCTTATGGATGTTGGTCTTGATACTGGTGATATTTTAAAGATTGAAACTATAGATGTAGCTGAAGATGAGATGCTTGAGAGTTTATTTGATAAACTTACAGATGTAGCAGCTACTTTAACTATAGATGTATTAGAAAACTTCAATTCATTATCTGCAAGAAAACAAGATGATAGTATATCTACTCATTGTTCTAAAATTATTAAGGCTGATGGTGAAGTTTCTTTAGATAATTCGGTTGATGTGTTTAATAAGTACCGTGCATTTACACCTTGGCCTGGGATATATTTAAACTCTGGTTTAAAACTAAAGCATATTAGTTTAGAAAATAAGGATACAAAAAATGAAAAAGCTAAAATATTATCTATTGATAAAGATAGCATAATAGTTGGCTGTGAACTAGGACGTCTTAGAATTTATAAGGTTCAACCAGTATCTAAAAAAGAGATGGACGTTCTTTCATATATTAACGGAAAAAGATTAAGTCTTGAAGATATTTTATCTTAAAACTGTAAATTCCACTCAAAAATATTTAAAAAATCTTATTTTAGAATCTGAGATTAAAGAATCATTAGCTGTAGCTTCAGATATACAAACAGATGGAATAGGAAGTAGGGATAATACTTGGTTAGGTCTAGATGGTAATCTTTTTTTATCTTTTGCTATAAAACTTAAAGATTTGCCAGATGATTTGAAATTGGAATCAGCCTCTATTTATTTTGCATATATTTTAAAAGATACCCTGCAAGATTTAGAATCTAAACTTTGGTTAAAGTGGCCTAATGATTTTTATATAAATAATAAAAAAATTGGTGGAATGATTACTACTGTAGTGAAAGATTTTATAGTATGTGGAGTTGGTTTAAATTTAGTTAATTCACCACAAAATTTCACAATATTAGACATAAAAATACAAAGAAATGAGCTCTTGAAAAGATATATAAAAAACATTGAAAAAAAGTTCACATGGAAGCAAATTTTTAGCAAATATAAGTTAAACTTTTATCTAAATCAAAAATTTTATACACATAACAAAAAATTAAGAATTTCTTTAGAAGATGCAAAACTTCAAGAAGATGGTTCTATAATTATAAATAACGAGAGGATATACAGTCTAAGATGAGTGAAGTAATAGTAATTGCAAATCAAAAGGGTGGTGTTGGTAAAACTACAACTGCTGTAAATTTAGCAGCTTCATTAGCAGTAGCTGAGAAAAAAGTTCTTTTGATAGATTCAGACCCACAGGCTAACGCTACTACATCTTTGGGTTTCCATCGTAATGATTATGAGTTTAATATATATCATGTACTTATTGGAACAAAAAAATTAAAAGATATAATTTTAAAATCAGATATAGCTACCTTGGATTTAGCACCTTCAAATATCGGCTTAGTTGGAATTGAAAAACAATATTATGATTCTGAAAATTCTAAGGGCAGGGAACTAGTCCTTAAAAAAGCGATAGCTAATGTAAAAAAAGAATATGATTATATAATTATAGATTCACCACCAGCCCTAGGGCCAATGACTATTAATGCATTATCAGCATCTAATTCAGTTATTATCCCTATTCAGTGTGAGTTTTTTGCATTGGAAGGTTTAGCGCAACTTTTAAATACTATTAAATTAGTTCGTAAGTCGATAAATCCAAAGTTAAGTATAAAAGGTTTTTTACCAACTATGTTTAGCTCACAAAATAATCTTTCAAAACAAGTATTTGCAGATTTAAAGCAACATTTTTCATCTAAACTGTTTAAAGATACTAAAAATAAAATCATAGTAGTTCCAAGAAATGTAAAACTAGCTGAGGCACCATCTTTTGGTAAACCTGCAATTTTATATGATGTTAAATCAAGTGGCTCTATCTCATATCAAAACCTAGCACAATCGGTAATTTCATAATGAAGAGACAAAAGCTTGGTCGTGGACTAGATGCCCTTCTAGGAGAAATGAATGAGGCTTATAGTAATGAAAGTTCATCACAAGATTCTATTTTAGATATAAATATAAAAGATATAAGACCAAACCCTTATCAGCCTAGGAAATATTTTGATGAAGCTACACTTTATGAGCTTAGTGAATCTATAAAAAATGATGGACTTATTCAACCAGTAGTAGTAACTGAAGATATTGATGGTTATGTATTAATTGCTGGTGAGAGAAGATATCGTGCATCTAAATTAGCTAAGCTAAAAACTATTCGCGCTATTATATTAAATAGTGATGAGCAAAAAATGAGACAATTCGCTCTAATTGAAAATATTCAAAGAGAAGAGTTAAACTCGGTGGAACTTGCCCTCGCTTATAGTGAGTTAATAAAACTATATGAGATAACTCAAGAAGAATTATCAAATAGAATTTTTAAAAGCCGTACACATATTACCAATACTATTAGATTATTACAATTATCTAATAAAACTCAAAAAGCCTTAATAGAAAAAAAGATTACAGCTGGACATGCAAAAATATTAGTTGGTTTAGAGGAAAAGTCTCAGCAATTAATTGTAAACTCAATAGTTGGACAAAAGTTAAGTGTTAGAGAAGTTGAAGGTATGGTTAAAAGTATGAAAACAGATAATCATGTATCAATAAAGAAGATAGATACTGTATCTTATAATTTTATAGATATCAAGGAAAAATTTATTAGTCTTGGATATAAGGTTAAAACTTCTAAGAAAACACTTACTTTAGAATTTGAAAATGAAGMKCAAANMAGCRAKKTTTYAAATTACTTGCCAAATTAATACACAAATTACACAAATTTATAAATTTTTTTTCTCTTTAATTATTATTTTAAATATATCATAGTATAATTGCGCAACTTTTAGGAGGTGCTATGTTAGATATAAATCCGATACTACTTATTGCAACATTTATCGTATTTGTTACGCTTATAGCCGTTCTGAACAGTTGGCTATATAATCCGTTATTCGCTTATATGAATAAAAGAGACGATGACATTAAAAAAGATCTTAATAAAGTTGGATCAAATGATGATGAAATTAATGAACTTAATTTAAAAGCGCAATCAATAATTAATAACGCCAAACTCGAAGCTGCGGCCTTAAGAGAGAAAGTCATTATGGATGCTAAAGAGTTAGCAGATAGTAAGTTAGAAGCTAAGCGTGCTGAATTAGCTAGTCAATATTTAGAATTTGAGAAATCAATTTCTGAATCTCGTGAGCAATTAACAGGTGAATTAAAATCACAGGTTCCATTGTTTAAAGAAGCTGTAAAAGCTAAATTTAGTCAAATATAAGGATCTAATGTGAGTAGAATTATAGTATTTATGCTTATGTTGTCAACAATAGCATTAGCATCTAATACAGAACATGCAAATAGTGATATACTTCAGAGAACGGTAAACTTTTTATTATTCACAGGGCTTGTATGGTATCTAGTTGCTGAACCTATTAAAAACTTTTTTGCAGCTAGATCTCAAGCAATAGCTGATGAAATGCAAAAAGTTCAAGATAAATTAAAAGAATCAATAGCTCAAAAAAAAGAAGCTTTATCTAAAATCTCTGATGCAGAAAAATTTTCTGAAGACTTAGTTGTAAGTTCTAAAAAAGAGAATAAAATTATTAATGATAATATAATGGCTCAATGTGAAAGTGATTTAGATATTTTAAATAAACAACAAAATGGATTAATGGACTTTGAACAAAGAAAAATGGTACGTGAAGTTGTTGAGAATATTCTTAGTGAAATATTAAGTCAAAATAACGAAGATTTCGATAAAAAAGCCATGGCTAATGTAATCTTGAAGAAGGTGGCTTAGTATGGAAGAGTTAATCGCAAAAAGATATGTTAAAGCTATTAAGCTTAGTTCAGATATAGAATTAATGAAAAACATAACATTAGTATTTTCGACTTTATCTCAATCCTTTAGTGATAAAAAATTTATTCAAATCATGAATAATCCAGATATTACTCAGAATGAAAAGTCAGATATTCTTTTAGCAGCTGTTAAATCAGTAGAATCTAATGATATAAATAACTTAATTAAGTTATTAGCTGAGCATAATCGTATTAACATAATTCCTGCAATTGCAGAAGTTATGAGAAAAGATGTAGCTGCGTCATCAAAAGAATATACTGGTGTAATATATAGCGATAGCGATATAGATGCAAAAGTAATTTCTGATTTAGGTACAGGTTTAGGTAAAAGATTTGATTCAAATATTGTCTTAGAATTTGTAAAAAATGACTTTGATGGTATTAAAGTAGACGTTGTCGATCTTGGTATTGAGATTAATTTCTCAAAACATAGAATCAACAATCAAATTATAGAACATATTGTAAAAGCAATTTAACTTTCAACGAGGGGAGATATATAGTGGTATCTAAAATTCAAGCTGATGAAATCAGTTCAATAATTAAAGAGCGTATCGATAACTTTGAATTAAGTGTTGATATTAATGAAACGGGTAAGATTGTTTCTTATGCTGATGGTGTTGCACAAGTTTACGGACTTAATAACGTTATGGCTGGAGAGATGGTAGAATTCGAAGAGGGGACTCAAGGTTTAGTAATGAATCTTGAAGAAAGTGTAGTGGGTGTAGTTATCCTTGGTGCAGGAGTAGAACTTCGTGAGGGTATGAGTGTTAAAAGACTTTGTAGACTACTTCGTGTACCAGTTGGTGACGCTCTTTTAGGTCGTGTTGTAAATGCACTTGGTGAGCCAATTGATGGTAAGGGTCCGATTGAAACAACTGAAACTCGTTTTGTTGAAGAAAAAGCACCTGGAATTATGGACAGAAAATCAGTTCATGAGCCACTAGCTACTGGTATTAAAGCTATTGATGCTTTAGTTCCAATTGGTCGTGGTCAACGTGAGCTTATTATTGGTGATAGACAAACTGGTAAAACAACTGTAGCTATTGATGCAATTATAAACCAAAAAGGTAATGGTGTATCTTGTATATATGTTGCTATCGGTCAAAAAGAATCTACAGTAGCTCAAATTGTACGTCGTTTAGAAGAACATGGTGCAATGGAATATACAATTATTGTATCTTCAACAGCTGCTGAAGCTGCTGCACTTCAATTTTTAGCTCCATATACTGGTGTAACTATGGGTGAATATTTCCGTGATAATGCAAGACATGGTTTAATAGTTTATGATGATTTATCTAAACATGCAGTTGCATATCGTGAGATGTCACTAATTCTTCGTCGTCCTCCAGGTCGTGAAGCTTACCCTGGTGATGTTTTTTATATCCATTCTCGTCTTCTTGAGAGAGCTGCGAAAGTTTCTGATGAAAAAGGAGCTGGTTCTTTAACTGCTTTACCAATTATTGAAACTCAAGCTGGTGATGTTGCTGCATATATTCCAACTAATGTTATCTCAATTACAGATGGTCAGATTTTCTTAGAGACTGAACTATTTAACTCTGGTGTACGCCCAGCAATTAACGTTGGTCTTTCTGTATCTCGTGTTGGTGGAGCTGCTCAAATTAAAGCGACTAAACAAGTAGCTGGTACCTTACGTCTTGACCTTGCTCAGTATCGTGAACTTGAAGCATTTGCTCAGTTTGCATCTGATCTTGATGAGACATCTCGTAATCAACTAGAACGTGGACAAAGAATGGTAGAGGTACTTAAACAAGGACCTTTCTCCCCACTTTCTGCTGAAAAACAAGTAGCTATCATATTTGCTGGTAATGAAGGTTTCTTGGATGATTTTCATCCATCAAATGTTGTTCGTTTTGAAGCTGAACTTTATCCATTTATTGAAGCATCTTATCCTCAAATTTTTGAAAACATAAGAAGTACATCTAAAGTAGATGATGATACTAAGGCACTATTAATTAAAGCTCTTGAAGAATTCAAAGCTAGCTTTGTAGCAGCATAAGGAAAACTTTATGGCAAACTTGAAAGATATTCAAAGACAGATAAAGAGTGTATCTAACACTCAAAAGACAACTCGTGCGATGAAACTTGTATCAACTGCAAAACTTCGTCGTTCTGAAGAGCTTGCAAAACGCTCTCGTCTTTATGCTGCAAAAATGAATCAGGTTATTGCCGAAATAGCTGGACGCATAAAATGTAATAAGGTTGGAGGAATTGATAATCGTTGTTTTAGCGAGATTGATAATCCAAAAACTGTTGACATTATTTTTGTTACTGCTGATAAAGGTTTATGTGGTGGTTTTAATATTCAAACTATTAAAGCTGTTAAAAAACTTCTAGCTGAGTATAAAGAAAAGAATGTAAAAGTGCGTCTGCGCGGAATCGGTAAAAAAGGTGTTGAATTTTTCAAATATAACGAAGTTGAACTTTTTGACGCAGTTATAGACCTTAGTTCTAAACCTGATAAAGAAAGAGCTGATAATTTTATTGAAACTTCTATAGAAGATTTTAAAGATGGTAAAATTGATGCTCTACATCTTGTTTACAATGGATACAAAAACATGTTAACTCAAGATTTACATGTAACTAAAGTATTACCAGTAGATGCAAGTCAGTTCGAATGTGAAGAGGTTGAGAAATCAATGCTTGAGATTGAAGCTCAAGATGATGAGAAAATGCTTGATTCTTTAGTTAATAGATATGTTGAATTTGCTATGTATTATGCACTTATTGATTCAGTTGCGGCTGAACATAGTGCTAGAATGCAGGCTATGGATACTGCTACTAACAACGCTAAAGATATGGTTAAAAGCTTAAATGTTAAGTTTAACAAAGCTAGACAAGCAGCTATTACTACAGAGCTAATAGAAATTATTAGTGGTGTGGAGTCGATGAAATAATGGAGAAAAATATGATTGGTAAAATTAGCCAGGTTATGGGCCCGGTTGTTGATGTTGATTTTGATGGTTATCTTCCAATGATTAACGAAGCAATTGAAGTTAAAGTAAATTTAGAAGGTAATGAAACTCGTTTAGTACTTGAAGTTGCAGCTCACTTAGGTGATGGTCGTGTTAGAACGATTGCAATGGATATGAGTGAGGGTCTAGTACGTGGTATGGATGCTACTTCTACAGGCTCACCTATTAAAGTTCCAGTTGGTGATAAAGTTCTTGGTAGAATTTTTAACGTAATTGGTGAGACTATTGATGGTGGTGAGCAAATCACTGATGCTGAAACATGGTCTATCCATCGTGCACCTCCACCGTTAGTTGATCAATCAACTACTACTGAGATGTTTGAAACTGGAATTAAAGTTGTTGACTTATTAGCACCATATTCTAAAGGTGGTAAAGTTGGACTATTTGGTGGTGCTGGTGTTGGTAAAACAGTAATTATCATGGAACTTATTCACAATGTAGCTCATGGTCATGATGGTTTATCTGTATTCGCTGGTGTTGGTGAAAGAACGCGTGAGGGTAATGACCTTTATTATGAGATGAAAGATTCTAACGTGCTTGATAAAGTTGCACTGTGCTACGGTCAAATGAGTGAGCCTCCAGGGGCACGTAACCGTATTGCACTTACTGGTATTACTATGGCTGAGTATTTTCGTGATGAAAAAGGTCTAGATGTACTTATGTTTATAGATAATATTTTCCGTTTCGCTCAATCAGGTTCAGAGATGTCTGCACTTCTTGGTCGTATACCTTCAGCTGTTGGTTATCAACCAACTTTAGCTCGTGAAATGGGTGCATTACAAGATAGAATTACATCTACATCTAAGGGTTCAATTACTTCTGTTCAAGCTGTATATGTACCAGCGGATGACTTAACAGATCCAGCTCCTGCTTCTGTTTTTGCTCACTTAGATGCAACTACTGTACTTAACCGTAAAATTGCTGAAAAAGGTATCTATCCTGCAGTTGATCCACTAGATTCAACGTCAAGACTACTTGACCCACAAATTATTGGTGATGAGCATTACGGCGTAGCTCGTGGTGTTCAACAAACACTTCAAAAATATAAAGATCTTCAAGATATCATCGCGATTCTTGGTATGGATGAGCTTAGCGAAGATGATAAAAATGTTGTTGAACGTGCTCGTAAAATTGAGAAATTTCTTTCTCAACCATTTTTTGTTGCTGAAGTATTTACAGGTTCACCTGGTAAATATGTATCACTTGCAGATACTATTAAAGGTTTCAAAATGATTCTTGATGGTGAATGTGATCATATGCCAGAAAATTCATTCTACATGGTTGGTAGTATGGATGAGGCTATTGAGAAAGCTGCTAAATAGTAGCTTGAAAGGACTGTTATGCAAATGTTAAAACTTGAAATTCTAACTCCTAATGGCGAAATCTACAATGGTTCAGCTCTTAGTGTAACTCTTCCTGGTGAAGAGGGTGAATTCGGTGTTCTAGCAGAACACTCTTCTTTATGTACACTGCTAGAAGCTGGTGTAATTGATATTGAAAAAGAAGATAAATCAATAGAATCCATTCTTATTAACTGGGGTGTAGTTCAAGTTGATGAAGAAAAAGTTATTGTATTAGTTGAGGGTGCTGTAGCTATTCGTGGTGAAAACGAAAGCGAAATAGCACATGCCCTTGAAGAAGCTAAAGAACTTATTGAGTCTATTAAAGACAATAGTCCTGCTATAGCTGCTGTATCTGCAAAAATAGAATCAGCTGCACAAAATTTAATATAGATAATGACTAACGATTTAATCGATTTTTATCTAAAATCACATCCAGTTACCTTAGGAGTATTAGCTCTTTTAAGTATATATTTTATTATACTTAATTGGGTGTTTTTTTACCGCTATTTTTTTCTTAATAATTGGCTTGAAGTAGAGAGTAAATCCCTAGAGGGTATTTTTATGGGAGCAAACTCAGTAAACGAAATATCTTTTTTAAATAACTTTATCAAATCAAGTTCAAATTTGAGCAAAGAAGTTTTAGGGCTTGGAATGTTAGCTGCTACTAAAGAGGCTACTAAGGGTTTATCAATTCTTTCTATATTTGCATCAACTACACCTTTTATAGGTTTATTTGGTACAGTTGTATCTATTTTAGATACATTTACACATATTGGTAAAAGCTCAGGAAGTATGTCTATAATTTCTGGTGGAGTTTCAGATGCCCTAGTTGCTACTGCAGCTGGTATATTTGTAGCTATATTTGCTTATACTTATCATCAAGTATTAAAAAGAAAATCATTTGAATTAGTTAGTTTTATGCAGATGCAAAGTGACGCTTTATTAGCTAGAAAAGTATAATTATGCATTATGATTGGGATGATAAACCGGAATTAAATATAACTCCACTAGTTGATGTAATGCTAGTATTATTAGCAATTTTAATGGTTATTGCTCCAAATATTATATATGAAGAAAAAATCAAATTACCTCAGGGTTCAGCAAGTCAACAACTCTCTATTATACCCCCAGTTCATATATCTATTGATAAAGAAAAAAATCTAAAGGTTAACAAGGATACTTTTCTTTATAATGCTTTTATGGATAATTTTTCATCTTATTCTAGAGACTTAAACCTAAGAGCTACTGTACTTATAAGTGCAGATAAAAGTTTGGATTATGGCACTGTTATGTCGATTTTAGCAGCTGTAAAGCAGGCTGGTTTTACTGAAGTTTCATTAGCTACAAATGGCTAGAGATAAGTTTTATTTTTATATTAGTGGTTTAATATCGCTACTTATTTTTACTCTTTTTTTATCACTTGCAATATATATGATGTTGTCTGTTGATGATGTTAAACAGTTTGCATTAAAAAAAGATCAATTTATATCTATATCTATACAGACTCCAAAGTTAGAGATAAAAAGTACTAAAAAAAGTGTAAATACATCAGTTGTAAAACAAAAAAACAGCCCACTAAAACAAAAAGAAGTAAATATAGATAATCTTTTTTCTGATGTATGGACTAAGAGTATAAAAAAACAAAAAAAAGAAGCAACTAAAATAGATAAACGAAGACTTAAAGCTATTAGTAAAAAACTCAAAAAAACTCAAAATAACAAGATAGAATCTATATCAAAAAAAATACAGACTATAAAAATTAAAAAACTAGACAATAAAGATGAAAAAACTTCTAGTGCTAGTGTAGTTAATGAATATTTTGCTAAAATTCAAGCATTAGTTTTTAATCATTTTTATCCACCTCAAAATTCACAAGGTCATACAGTTAGAGCAGTTATTAAGCTTAGTGCTATTGGAAAAGTTATAGATTTTAGAGTATTAAATTATTCTGCATCTACTGAATTGAATAAAGAATGTGATAGGATAAAAAGTAGACTTTTAAGTGTAGTTTTCCCAGTTAATCCTGATAATAAATCAGGTAACTATACAATTGTATTAACATCTAAGGAGTAAAATTGAAAGTATTATTTTCATTATTAATAGCAATAAGTTTTGTATTTGCAAATGATGCAACTATAGAGGTAATTAAAAAAGCAAAAGCACKTCCAAGTTTGGCGTGTGAAGATAGTTCTTTGGACTATGATAATAAATTTAAAATGACCTTTTATAAAGCCTTACTAGCTGATTTAAATGTTATCTCTTTCTTTAATGTAGATAGACATTATAATACAGTAGATTATGGTGCTTCTAATGTTATTGTAGAAAATAAGGATATGGACTATGTTCTTAGATATAAGTTAGTAAAAGATGACGATGGTGCTTTTAATGTTAGATTAAAGCTTTTTTCTAAAAACAATATTGTATTTAGAAAAAATTATAAAATAAATAATAAAAATATTTATATGTTTGTAAGCCATACTATAGCCTATGATATTAATGCATTTATGGGTGAACCATCAGTTGGTTGGATGAAAAGAAAAGTTATTTTTACAAGAATAGTTGCTAAACGAAAATCTGAAATTGTTATAGCTGATTATACACTTGCTTATCAACATATAGTTGTTAAAGGTGGTTTTAACGTTTTTCCAAAATGGGCTAWTGATAAACAAAATTCATTCTATTATACATCATTGGATGAAAAAAAGCCAACTCTAAAATATGTAAATACTCAGACAGGAAAAAGAAAAGTTATAGCTTCATCTGATGGTATGATGGTATGTTCAGATGTTAGTGAAGATTCTAAAAATTTATTATTAACAATGGCTCCAAATGGTCAACCTGATATTTATTTATATAACATAGATACTAAAAAAAGAAAAAAACTTACCAACTACGGTGGTATTGATGTAAATGCACAATTTATGGATGATAATACTATAGCTTTTGTTTCTAATAGATTAGGTTATCCAAATATTTTTTCTAAAAAAATAGGTTCATCTTTAGTTGAACAAATGGTATATTACGGAAAAAGTAACTCAGCTTGTTCTACATATAAAGATTATATAGTTTATAAAGCGAGAGAGAGTTCAAATGCATACTCCAATAATACTTTTAATTTACATCTTATTTCTACTAAAACAGATTTTATAAGAAGATTAACTGCAACTGGTATAAATGAATTCCCACGATTTTCTAAACATGGCGATGCAATTATTTTTATTAAAAACTATAAATCACAAAGTTCAATAGGAATTATAAGATTAAATCAGAATAAAAACTATCTTTTCCCTTTAAAATACGGAAAAGTTCAGTCTATGGACTGGTAATATTAATATTTTTTTGGTACAATGACCCCAAATAAAACCTAAGGTAGTTAAAATGAAAAAAGTAATTCTTTCTAGTATTGTAATAGCACTTCTAGTATTTAGTGGATGTGCAGATAAAGACCCTGTAGTTGATACAAGTTCACAAACAGATAAATATGGAACTGAAGCTTCTCATTCTCCTGATGAAGTAGTAGGTGTTAATTCTGAAACTATATCATCAAATGAGTCTTCAGTATTAAATGAAACTACATCTGATACTAATGAAATGGGCATGGCTAACTTAGAAAAAGATATGGAAGTTATTTATTTCGACTTTGATAAATTCTTTATTCGTACAGATATGACAGATAATATAGCAAAGAATGCAGATTCTGCAAAAACAAAAGCTTCTAAATATACTATTAAATTAGAAGGTAATTGTGATGAATGGGGAAGTGATGAATATAACTTCGCACTTGGTCTTAAACGTGCAAATGCTGTTAAAAAAGCTCTTGTAGCTGAGGGTATTAATACATCTCGTATAACTATGGTATCTTATGGTGAAAGTAACCCCTCATGTGTAGATAAAACTAAAGCATGTTGGAGTAAAAACCGTAGAGTTGAATTAAAACTTCTACCATAATCTATGAATAAAAGCATAATACTAGCTTTTATAGCAATATATCTACCTTTTAAACTTAGTGCTGAACCTTCTGCGTTTGGTGCTGGTGATATAAATAATCCAAGTCCTTACGGTTTAACATCAAAAGAAAAACTACTATTACAAAATAAAAAAGAATTAAAGAAAGTTATAGTTAAAAGTAACAACCAAGCTAATAAAGTTGATTCCCTTAGAGAAAGACTTGATGGTCTACAGAGTATTATTGAGAGTTTAAGTCAAAAATCTCATGAAAATAGATTAAACTTAAACTCTTTTAGTATAAAAAATGAACTAGAATTGAAAAATATTAATGAATATGAAAAAGGTTTAAGTGAAGCTAATGAAGTTAATATATTTGAGATAGATAAACTTAAACTCTTAATTAGTGAATTATCAACTATAATTGATACAATAAATACCTCTTATGTATCCAAAAATGAGTTTAATAAATTGGTAAATGATGTTAATTTATTTAAAGATCTTGTATCTAAAGAGTTAAAATCAGCTTCCAAAGCTAAAAAGTCATCATTATCTAAGTTGTCAAATGGTGATATAGAAACAAAAGCAAAAAAGTTTTATGATAAAAAAAATTATACTAAGTCTATAGAATATTATGAATATTTAATTTCTAAAAACTACAAACCTGCTAGATCCCATTATATGATAGGTGAGATGAATTATTATAGGAAAAAATATGCTGAGGCTATAGCATATTTTAAAAAAAGTGCATCATTATATTCAAAAGCATCATACATGCCTGACTTAATGCTTCACACAGCTATATCTATGGATAAAACAGGTGATATAAGTAATGCAATTAACTTTTATGAGGCTGTAATATCTAAATATCCAAAAACTTCCCATTCTAGTACAGCATTAGATAGACTTAGTAAACTTAAATAGTATCAATTAAGTTAGTTTTTATTAATACTATTATGATAAAATTTCAAATAAAATAATAAGAAAAATTTAAAAGGTAAAACAAATGGCAATACAAGAAAATCAAAYTGTATCGATAGAATATGAGGTAAGTGATGGAACAACTATAGTTGATAGTAATGTTGGTGGTACACCATTAGTTTTTATGTATGGTAAGGGTCAAATTATTCCAGGTCTAGAGAGTGGAATTGTTAATATGGCTATTGGTGAAAAAGCTGAAGTTCCTGTTAAAGCTGTAGACGCTTATGGTGAATATAATGCTGAAGCTAAACAAGAAGTTCCAAGAGATCAATTTGCTGGAATTGAATTAGAAGTTGGTATGAGTCTTTATGGTCAAGGTGAAGATGGTGGTACTGTTCAAGTTGTAGTTAAAGAGATTAGTGAAGAAAATATAATAATTGATTTTAACCATCCCTTAGCTGGTAAAGACTTAATGTTTACAGTAACTATAAATAATGTAAGAGAAGCTTCTGAAGAAGAGTCTATGACTGGTGTACCAGCTGAAAATAAAAGCGATGATGAGGGTTGTTGTGGTACTGGCGGTGGCAGTGGCTGTGGATGTTAGTTATATAACTGCATCGCCTTCATCGGCACAAGCGTATAAAACAGCTACACTTTTAAAAACACTCAATGTAAACTCCCTTATAACTGGGGAGATTGGTGTCGGTAAAAAAAGTTTAGCACAGTATATCCTTCCAGATGCACCAAGCTTGGATGCATCTAACTTTGATGAATTAATGAATGCTTTTGAGAGTTGTTCAGAAATAATAATTACAAATTTAGAGAATTTACCAAATATAAAAAGAACTTTTGAAATAATAAAATCTAAAAATATTAGAGTAATAGCTACAGCTAAGAGTTTATACAATAATGAATATATAGATGAATTTTTTAGTGTAAAGTTTGATATACCTTCGCTTAAACAAAGACCAGAAGATATAGAATTATTAGTTAAAAAATTTACAACTGAAGCTTCTTTATTATTTTGCACTAATGAAGAATTTGATATGAAAAATTTCGAACCAGATTTAAGTAATAATTCTAACTCTTTAAGACGACAGGTAATGATATCTTATTTACTTCAAGATATAAAAGATAGTGAACTTATGGATATTATGCAAAATTATTTAGCTGATAAATTAGGTTCAAATAATGATTATAAAAACTTTTTATATTTATATGAGGTTCCACTGATAAAGGCTGGTTTAATTAGGTTTAAATCACAACTTCAACTTTCAAATAAATTAGGTTTAAATAGAAATACCTTAAGAAAAAAAATAGCTGAAAATAAGCAATACTTATAAGGATAATTATATATGAAAAAAATAGCAATGANTTTTGCAGGACAAGGTTCTCAAGCTGTAGGTATGGGAGAAGACTTTTATGAAAATTCAGAACTAGCAAGGGAAATGTTTAAAAAAGCTGGTGAGCGTATTGGTGTTAATTTCAAAGAATTGATTTTTGAAGAAAATGATTTACTTGGACAGACTATGTATACACAACCAGCGATTTTATTAGTTCAAATGGTAGCATATGCACTTTTTAAAAAAGAAAATCCAGATGTAAAAGCTGAACTTTTTTTAGGTCATTCATTAGGTGAATTTTCGGCTTTATGTGCAACTGGTGCCATTGATTATATTGATGCAGTTGAACTTGTGCATAGACGTGGTCAACTTATGCAAGATGCTTGTTCAGATATAGATGCTGGAATGATGGCACTTGTTGGATTAGATGATGWAAGTATTGAGAAAATTTGTACAGATGCTCAAGCTAATGGAAAAAAAGTATGGCCAGCTAACTATAATCAAGATGGACAATTAGTTATAGCTGGAATAAAGTCAGACTTAAGTGATTTAGAACAAACATTTAAAGATGCTGGCGCGAAAAAAACAATTTTACTTAATATGTCAGTAGCATCCCATTGTGATTTATTATCATCTGCACAGATTCCATTAGAGAGTTTAATGCATAGCATGGTTGAAGATAAATTTGAAGCACCAGTTATCTCAAATATTACAACTAAAGCTTATACTACAAAAGATGAGGCTGTAGAATTACTAAAAAATCAGCTTGTTAAACCTGTGAAATATAAGCAGTCTATATTAGCTATAGCTTCGGACGTTGATATGGCTATTGAATTTGGTAATGGTGTAACTCTAAAAGGACTTAATCGTAAAATAAATAAGGATATGAAAACTTTAAATATATCTGATTTTTCATCCCTAAAAAAAGTAAAAGAAGAAATAAAGCTTTAAAATGAAGATAACTTTAGCTCAAATATCACCAAAATTAAACCGTTCTAATTTAGATGAAATTTGTAAGATTATTAAAAAAAATTCAAACTATAGTGATTTGATTGTATTTCCTGAACTTTCTTTAAATGGTTATTTACTTCAGGATAAGTTATATGAAGATGCATGGGATTTAAATGAATTAGATGAGCTAAAGATTTTAAGTTTAGATGTAGATATAGCTATTGGTGGAGCTATTAGAGATAAAAAAAGTTTTAGAAACTCAGCTCTTTATTTTTCAAAAGGTAAACTTTTATCATCTCATAACAAAGTTCATTTACCTAATTATGGAATGTTTGAAGAGGCTAGATACTTCAAAGCTGGAGATAAATTTGAAAGTTTTTTAAGTTCTTATGGTAAGGTATTTATGCTTATATGCGAAGATTTATGGCATGAAAGTGTGCAAAATGATTTAAAACTTGAAAATCCAGACTTAATTATAGTCCTAGTAGCATCACCTGCACGAGGTTTTAGTGATAAGGGTTTAGAGATAGAGAATCAGTGGTTAAGTATTATAAAAACAGTCTCTAATGAATGCAAATCAAAACTTATATTTGTTAACCGTGTGGGTTTTGAAGATGGACTTGGATTCTGGGGTGGCTCATGTATCCTTGATAAAAATGCAAATATAATGCATAAACTTCCTCATTTCAAAGAGTTAGTTCAAACATTTGATGTTTAAAGGCACTAGTGACTTTGGTCTCCTACCAAAGGGAATCTAGTGTTAACGTAGGTAGTGGAATTACTTCAAATACCGTCATAAATTAAAGGAAATGATATGAAAATTGCGATTATGGGCGCAATGCCAGAAGAGATAGCACCAATATTAGAAAAGTTAGGTGAATATAAAACTACTGAGTATGCAGGAAATAAATATTACGAGGCTAGATACAAGGGTGCAGATTTAGTAATAGCCTACTCTAAGATTGGTAAGGTTTTCTCAACCCTTACAGCTAGTAGTATGATTCAGCACTTTGGTGCACAAAAATTATTATTTTCAGGTGTAGCTGGAGCAATTAGTCCAAGTCTTAAAGTTGGTGATTTAATTGTAGCTACTAAATTATCTCAACATGATTTAGATATAACTGCCTTTGGACATGCTTTTGGATATGTACCCGAGGGTTCTGTGTATATAGATACTGATAAAGATTTGATAACTATTAGTAAAGAAGTTGCATCTGAGATGGGCAAGAGTGTAAAAGAAGGCATTATTGCTACTGGTGATCAGTTTGTTGCAAACGAAGATCGTAAGAACTGGATAGGGGATACTTTTAAAGCTGATGCCTTAGAGATGGAGGGTGCATCTGTAGCTGTTGTTTGTAATGCTTTAGATATTCCATTTTTTATACTTCGCTCTATAAGTGATGCAGCTGATATGGATGCTAGTTTTTCTTTTGATGAATTTTTAGAGACTTCAGCTGTAGAATCTGCTGAATTTGTAATGAAAATGGTAGATAAGATTGTCGATTAAAATTTCTAAAAAAATCATGTCAAAACTTGGAAAAACAAATGCTGAGTTTGGATTGATACAAGAGGGTGATAAGATTCTAGTTGGACTTAGTGGTGGTAAAGATTCTTTAACTATGATTCATGCTATGAAAGAGCAACAACGTCGTGCCCCGTTTAAGTTTGAGTTTATAGCTGTAACTATTGCTTATGGCATGGGTGAGAACTTCGATAAACTATCAAAACATTGTGAAGAATATAATATTAAACATATCATTCATAATACTAATACATATGAATTAGCAAAAGAAAAAATTAGAAAAAATTCATCTTTTTGTTCTTTTTTCTCTAGGATGCGTAGGGGTTATCTTTATAGTGTAGCCTTGGAACAGGGCTGTAATAAGGTAGCACTTGGTCACCATATTGATGATGCTTGCGAGAGCTTTTTTATGAATTTTATTTATAATGGTCAAATGCGTTCATTAGCACCAATTTACAAGGCTAAAAATGGTCTTATAGTAATTCGTCCACTTATTCAAATGAGGGAGAGACAACTTAAGGCTTTTGTTGAAGATAATAATATTGAAGCTATTGGCGATGAAGCCTGTCCAGCTATGCGTTTTGATGTTAAAATGCCACATGCAAGAGCTAGTATGAAAGTTATGCTTGCAAAAATGGAAAATGATTTTCCCTCACTTTTTGTTTCTTTAAATGCGGCATTTAAAAATATCTCACAAGAGAGTTTTTTTGATAAAGAGAAGTTTAGCCTTTAATATTTAGATTCTAAGTTCTCTTCATCTTTTGCAATTTGTTGCTTTTTATTTTGAAGTGTATCATCTTTAAGTGTTTGTAAAAATTCTATAATATTTTCTTGATATGCAAGTACATCTACATCTGTCGTTAAATTAAGTAGTTGTTGTAAGTTTTCAATATTAATTTTTTTAGCATACCTAGGTATAATTCTTACTTCTTTTTGAATATTTGTTATAAGTGTATCTATATCAAGACCATTATTATCTTTTACCTTTTGTACTAGTTCTTTAGTTGATAACATTAGAAGGTTTGATCTATCTTCATCATTTTTGTAAATATCCATACCTATATTTTTAACAATTAAACAGCTTTGTAAACTTGATTTTTCATCTGCTGCTATAAGAAGTGCAAAAAGTTTTGCACGAAACTCCAAAGAATTATGGTGGTGTACGAAAAATTCACGAAAAGCACTAAAAAAATAGTGTTTTATTTTAAAACTAAGTCTCATTTAAATCCTCCGTATAATACTATATGGTATTATACACCTTTGATTTTTAAACAATATTAATAAGTAAGGAACTTTTTATGGGTAGAGCCTTTGAATATAGAAAAGCATCTAAAATGAAGAGATGGGGAGCGATGTCAAAGTTATTCCCAAAACTTGGAAAAATTATTACTATGGCTGCAAAAGAGGGTAGTAGTAACCCAGATATGAACTCTAAACTTCGTACAGCTATTTTAAATGCAAAGGCTGAGAATATGCCTAAGGATAATATAGAAGCTGCTATTAAAAGAGCAAGTGCAAAAGATACAGCTAGTATGACTGAAGTGAATTATGAATGTAAGGCACCTCATGGAGTTTTAATATTTGTTGAAACTATGACTGATAATAATACTAGGACAGTTGCAAATGTTAAAAATATTCTCACAAAACGTGGTGGAGAATTACTAACAAATGGTTCATTAGAATTTATGTTTGATAGAAAAGCCTTAATAGAATTTGATTTAAAAGAGGGTATGGATATTGAAGAATTAGAACTTGAATTAATTGATGCAGGATTACAAGAGATAGAAGAGAATGAAAATGAAGTTCTTGTTACAGCCAATTATACTAGTTTTGGTACTTTAACTTCTGCACTTGAAAATATGGATATTGAGATAAAAAAAGCAACTCTAGAGCGTATGGCAAATTCTCCAATATCAATAAATGAAGAGCAACAAGCAGAGATTGATTTATTACTTGAAAAGTTAGAAGATGATGAAGATGTACAAAAGGTTTTTACAAATCTTTCATAATGATACTAAGCCACTAAAGCTGCAAAAAACTTGTTTTTTTAGAGAGACATAATAAATGAAATATATAGATATACATTACGAATATACACATGAGGTTAAGCAGTCTAAGTTTATAGCACACTTAGTCCCATATTCACTTTATGAGAAAACTTTAAAAGATTTAAAAAACTTTCATCCAAAAGCTAGACATTTTGTAGTTGCATATAGGTACTTAAATGAATTTAATCAAATAGTTGAACATTCAAGTGATGATGGTGAACCAAAAGGTACATCAGGTAGACCTACTTTAATGGTATTACAAGGCTGTAATCTAATAAATACAGCTATAATTATTGTTAGGTATTTTGGTGGTACTAAACTTGGTACTGGTGGATTAGTACGTGCATATTCTGAAACAACAAATAAAGTTTTAAATTTAGCTACACTTCTAGAATATAAAGAAGAAGTTACTATAAGTATATCTATAGGCTATAGTGATATTAGAAAAGTTGAATATGAGTGCGAGATTAATAATATTTGTATATTAAATAAAACTTTTGATATAAAGACTGTATACAAACTAAAAGCATCCAAAGAAGATATGTTGATTTTTTTAGATACTATGTCTAGAGTTATTGAAGTACTTTAGCGACCATTCACAGCTGCACCCATATCCCACATTGGCATAAATATACCAAGAGCTAATAATGTAACCATTGATGCAATTAACAAAAGCATTATAGGCTCAATTGCAGATGATAAATTATCAATAATTGCGTCAAATTTCATTTTAAAATAAGATGCAACCTTAGATACCATACTATCTAGTGTACCACTATCCTCCCCAGCCTTAACCATTTGAATAATCATATTTTCAAAAAGTTTAGTATCATTTAATCCTTGGTTTAGTGATGAACCTTTCTCAACTGTAGCTTTAACTGAAGATAAATTTTTCTTAAGTGGTAAGTTCTCTATCATAGATACTGATGTTTCAAGAGCTTCTGCAATTGGTATACCTGCACGTATTAGTTCAGAAAATACAAGAGTAAACCTACTTAGAGTTGCATACATAATGATATTTTTAATAAGATAAGTTTTTAGTAGTAGCTTATGCCAAGTGTAACGTATGTGTATATAGTTGTTTATTAAATATTTAAATACAATTACAGATAATATTAATACTATTAATACATATGGACCATAGTTGTTAAAAATATGCTCTAAGGATAGTAAAATCTTAGTTGGTAATGGTAACTCAGCCTTAAAATTATCAAATATAGCTTTAAACTTTGGTACTACATAAGAGATTAATATACTAAAAGCTATAGCCATAGCTATCATAACATTTCTTGGGTACGCCATAGCTTTTTTAAACTTGACAACATTAGACCTAATCTCTTCTAACATATCAGCTAATGAGTATAAAGATTGATCTAAATTACCAGTTTTTTCACCAAGTTTTACCATAGCTATAGTTAGGTTTCCAAGTTCAAAACTGAAGTTCTCCATAGATGTAGATAATGAATGACCAGCATTAATATCATCTGATAGTCTAGTAAATACAAATTTTAAATTATTATCAGTAGTTGATACTGCTATCTCTTTTAAAGCATCATGAATAGATATACCAGCATTTGTCATTACAGCTAGTTGTCTGATAGAAGCTATAAGTGCATCTGGTTTTATTTTTCTTTTTTTAATATTTTGTAGTAAAGAAGTTTTGAATTTTTTAAACTTTAATTCAAGTGGTTCTTTAGATTCTACAATTTTTATTAATATACCTGAGTGTTTTAATTTAGCATAGTCATTTGCTTCTTTTCTATCCTTAGCATAAAGACCAAAATTTTGTTTTTTACCCTTAGTTAAAATAGTAGCTATATAATAGTTCATCCTTTTGCAACTCTTAAAACTTCTTTAAGGCTAGTAACTCCACTTATAGCCTTATCTATACCATTTTGTAAAAGTCCAATAAAACCATCTTTAATTGCTTGAGATAATAATGTGTCATATGATGAGCCTTTAGCTATTAGTGAGGACATGTCTTCAGTTATAGTTAATACCTCACAAATCATTTCTCTTCCTAGATAACCAGTATCATTACACTCTTTACATCCATGACCTATATGAAAAACTATATCTGAGTTTAATGTGATATATTCTTTTAAATCTTCAAGGACTGAACTAGCAATTGTATCTTGCACCTTACAGTGTGGGCATATTTTTCTAACTAATCTTTGGGCTTGAATAGCAATTAAAGCCCCAGAGATTAGATAATGCTCAGCTCCCATATCAACCATACGAGCTATTGCAGATATTGAATCATTTGTATGTAAGGTTGAAATAACTAAGTGACCAGTTAAGGCTGCTTTTATAGCTATTTCTAAGGTCTCATGATCCCTAATTTCTCCAATCATAATCTTATCTGGATCTTGTCTTAAAATAGATCTAAGTGCATCTGCAAAATTTAAACCAATTTTTGGATTTACTTGAACTTGTTGAATAAGATTCATCCTATACTCAACAGGATCTTCCACTGTAATTACCTTATCTGCAGTATTTCTTAAGTCATTTAGGGCTCCATAAAGTGTAGTAGTCTTACCAGAACCAGTAGGACCAGTTACTAAAATAAGTCCATAGGGAGTTTTAAGTCCTTTTAGAAATTTTTGATAACTCAAAGAATCCATACCTGCATCTTCTAGTTTAACTAATACCCTTTGTTTGTCTAATATCCTCATAACTATAGATTCACCATATAATATAGGTAGGGTTGATATACGAAAGTCATACTCTTTAAAACCAACTGAAGCAGAAAAACGACCATCTTGAGGTTTACGTCTTTCGGCTATATCTAGATTTGCAAGTAGTTTTAATCTTGATGCTAATGGGGGGTATATATCTTTTTCAAAAATAAACATTTCAGTTAGTTTACCATCAACTCTGGCACGAACTACACAGTTTTTTTCTGTAGGTTCTATATGAATATCACTAGCACGGTTTTTAATACAGGCTTTTAAAACTACATCTATTAAAAGTAGGATTGATGATGCCTCTTGTTGTTCTTCAAGAGAACTGATAGAATTAAGTTCCTCTCTAATATTTTTAATTAGTCCTTTTATACTATCTTTTATCTCAACTTTAAAAAGATAAGAATGTATCTGCTTTTTAGTAGATATAGCTATTTTAATAGGTGTTTTTGGAAATAACCTTTGTATAGATTCCTGAGCTTCAATATTTAATGGATCATTAAATGCAATAGTTACGTTCATCTCATCTACATATACAGGTAAGGCATTGTGTTTTTGCAATTGAGTTAATGAAACTTTACTTAGTAGTTGATAGTCCATATCTATGGAATCTAAATCTATATATACTAAGTCTAATTCAAAGGCTAGTTTTTCTAAGATATCTTTTTCTTCTATATATTCATAGTTGTCTATGATAGAGAGTTGATAAACTCCATTTCTAATTTGTTCAACTATAAACCTAACTAGTCTATCCATAGTCATAAAACCAGAGGTAGTAATATCTTTAAGTACTAAATGTGGGTGTTGACCCTTAGCTAAAAGTCTATCAACCTGAGCTTGCATAATTGAGCCATTGGCCAATAAGTCTTGTGTAATTCTATCCATAATAGCCTACCAGTATGTATGTATTTTAATTATTTTAGAGTTATATAATTCTTCAATAACTATTTTTTGAATGTTATTATTTTTAATAAGGTATAGTTTATAACTTAGTCTTGAATCTGTAGAATCTTTAAATAAATATCTGTCTTTTTGTAAATGTTTACCAAGCTGTAAATATAAGTCAAATACCTTTGATAGTATATATTTTGTAGTTGGTAGTTTTAATGATGATAAATCATAGCCATCAATCATTGCATGATAAAGTAATTTTTTTTGCATTAAAATTACAGAAAAGTATGCTGAATTTGCACGAGATTCTTTTGAATTTCTTAGAATAGCTATAGGTTTAGCTAATCTATTTATATAATCAACTTCAAGGCATGATAAGGCATATAGTGATATAAACTCTTCATCTTTTTTATATCTACTAAAGTTTTCAAAGCCAATATCGCAAGCCTCTTTAAATTTTGTATCTTTATAAAATAAGAACATATCTTTTTTTTTATTTGCATACAAAGAACTTGATATAAAAATAAGGAGCAGTAGTTTTAAATATATGTATTTATGATTCATTGAATTTTCCTGATAAGATATCATTTAATAAAATTTTTGCCTCTGATGAATGGGATTGTTTTATATATGCTTTTAAGATTTTAAGCGCCTTGTTTTTTTGATTCAACTTAACAAGTGATTTAGTAAAAATAATCCAACTATCATCAATCTCACTATTTATATTATTAGTTATTAAAGCGTAGTTATAGGATTTGTCATAAAATCCAAGTTCGTAATATTTTTTTGCAACAAATAAACTTAAGGCTGGATTATTATTATTTTCAAATCTCTTTAGCACATGCTCTATATCTTTATTAGTATTTTGTCTTTTAATTTTTATTTCATTTTTTTTCTCTAGTGCTATTTGCATGTTTTTATTTATATCTATTATTTTCTTATTTTGCAAAATATCTTTTTGAAATTTTGCAGTTTGTTTAGTTTTTTCTTTTTTTAAGTCATCAAATTTTAGGTCTTGTAAAAATTTAAATGATGGATATAGAACAAGTTGTTGAGTATTTATATTTTTTTTAGGTATAAGTGCTTTTAAGTTTTGTATATTTTCTTTTTTTATAACTTGCAGCTGGACGACTTGTGGCTGAATTATTTTTTTCTCTTTTGGCTTAAATACTGTAATAAATAAAATACTTAAAATAATAATGGATAAAAAAGCTATCAATTTAGGTATATATGTCTTTATTTTATATTTTTTATGTCTATTTTCTAAATCTGTGATATTAAGCATTTATTAAACCTGTATGTATAGCTGCCATTTCAATTATGGTATTAGAAATTGTATTTTTAGCTATTTTTGAAGGGTTATTTTGAGCATAATATATATATATATCAAAAAGAGAATATAAAAGTTTATTTGTATCCCTGTAATTACCCTTAGTTATTTTATATATAAGTTTTACGGATTTTTTATCAAACATTGCAGCACTATTAAAACATTTCTCTTTTTTAAGTTTATTTTGTATGTATATAGATAGTTCATTTACTGAAGAATTTTCTAATTCTATACTCTCCCAGATTCTAGTTTGAAAGTGCTCTTTTGCAATAAGGTCTTCCTCTTTTGTTTTATGTAAGGCTATTATAAATTTCACAGCCCTTGTATCTGATAATAACCTAATTTTTTCCATTAATGAATCTGAGTATAATTGTGCCTCATCTAGTAGGATTAAAGGTATATCATTATTTAAGTTTATTTTTCTACCCTCAAGTGTCCTCATAAATTGAGTAAAATTTAGTTCACCATTGTAGTTAACTCCAAGTAAGTCCTGAGCTAAGGTTTTGAAAAATTCACTCTCATCTAAGATAGGTGTACTATAAAGGTACATTTTTTGTTGATTTTTAGAATCTTTATAAAGTTTAGATAAAAACATACTCTTCCCAGTACCTGGTTTTCCATAAATAAGTATCATTTTAAGTGGTTTTTTTATAGAGTATAGCAATGATTGGTATATAGCTGATACTTTATCAAACTGTATATAATCATCTACTATTACTGTATCTAAAAAAACTTTTTGAGAATCATGATAAATATTATTTTGCATCTTTAGTCTTAAAAGTTTTTAATAAAAGATCAGATTGCTTAGATAAAGATTTTTCTTTTGTTATAGATATACCATCATAACCAAGGTCTGCTAGTGAAAGATTATTTTTATCTTTATTTATAATATGAGGCTCTATAATTATTACAAGTTCCTCAAGTACTTTAATTTTATTTTCATATTTAAATAAATTATTTATTATAGGTATATCTCCTAAAATAGGTACCTTGCTTGTAACTACAGAGTTTTTTGTATTAATTAAACCTCCAAGTATTATACGGTTACCATCTTTTACAGTTACCACTGTTGCTAATTGACGACGTACAAGGTCAGGGGGCATACTTCTATTTGAATTATCTTCTGAAGATATATCACTAACTGTACTTGATAATGATGGGTTGATTTTTAAAGTTATAGTTAAATCATCTGATATCTCAGGCGTAATATCTAATAATACTCCAGCAAATACTGATTGAACTAGCTGATTTACTGATATTGTACTTCCACCTGATGTACCTTGGTTAGTTGAATTTGTTATTTTGTAAAAATATTCAGTTCCAGCTGTAATTAAAGCTGATTGATTATTTAAAGTTAATACCTTTGGATTGGATATTGAACTTACATCACCTTGGGTTTGTAAAAATTTAATAACCTGATTTAAACTACCACCACCTGAAAGTGTAATATAGTTTTTATTTAAAGTGTCCCCCATAGCTAATGAACTCTCAACTTTAAAGTTTTGTAGTGCGTATAACTGTTCCCAATCTACACCAGTACTTTTAGACTTATTTAATGTAACTGAAAGTAGTTTTACATCTATTAAAACTTGTAGTTGAACCTTGTCTTGAAGTTTTTTAAGGTATTTCTCTAGTCTATTCATCTGTTTAATCGTTGCAGTTACTGTAATAATCCCTGCATTTTTATTTATAATTGGAGGCTCAGCTATATATACATCTTGAGGTCTGTTTAAAACTCTTTGAAGCTCTAAATCTAATTTTTCCCAAAATTCAACTTCATCAACAGTTTCAATTTTAATTCCAGACATAGCATTAGCTCCACCACCACTTGCACCTCCACCACCTCCCGAATTTGAGTTAGTTTGATTAGCACCTGAATTACTAGAACTTCCTACTCCAGTTTGAGATTGAGAAGAGAGTGTAATATCAGTACTGCCTGTGCTTCTTCTTTGGGATAAAATATAGTCAATTTCAAACATTTTTGTTGTAAGATAGGATATTTTTAAAAGATTATTTTCTAAGGTATAGGATAAATTATTTTCTTTTAATATAATATCTAAAACTTCTGTTAAAGTTAAATTATTTAGGTTAGTACGATTTAATTTTGTATCTAAAAATTTACTAGCATATGGATCTGTTATAATTATTGTTAAATCACACTCATTACTAAGGTGTTCCACAAAATCAACTATCTTAGTATCTTTAGTTGAGCTAATGCTAAATAGTTCATATGAGCATTCAGCTACAGCATTTGTAGAAAATAAAAGTGTTAAAAGTATAGATAATATACTTGTATTTAAAAATTTCATTCTTTTTCCTATTTCTTTTTAAATTTTAAATTATATTTTTTTTTCTGAATAGACAAAGTTGACTTTTTTCCATTATAGTTTAATATTATGGATGTTTTGTATACTTTTGATATAAGTTGACCTTTTATATAGTCCCCTATATTATACCAGCTGCCATTAATTAGGACGGATGAGTTTATAATCATCTCTAAATTAAGTTTAGCCATATATTTTTTTATTATTTTGTATTTAGTTTTTTTTATTTTTACTATATGTTTTTTCTTTATCTCTTTTTTTATATTTTTAAAACCATTTTTTTCTAAAAAGAGAAATGGGTCTTTTATATTAGAAATAATTGAATTGTTTATACCAGGTCTAGCTGGTTTTATAGCTTTAACTTGTTCATCTACCCAGGATAACTCATCTGAATTAATAATTGAAATAAATATAAATAATATACTAAAAGTTAAAATTTTTTTCATTAGTAGTTTATCCCCCATACAGATATATTTAAATCTGTATTAAGTTTATCTTGAGCCTGTATATTTAAAGCATGTAAGTCAACTACTAGTTCACTTTGTTCTAAAGAGTTAATAAAACTAAGTGTATTTATATAATTACCAGTAAAATTAAGGTTTATGTCAAGCATATGTCCAAATGATTTATGTGAAATTGCAATTTCATTTGTAAAAGTTAATATTTTTATATTATATTTTTTTGCATTTTGTGAAATAGAGTTTATATATGAACCCCATGTTTTTTCATTATATAAAAGGCTAGATATTGTCTCTACTTTGTTTTTAATATATGAGTTTTTATCTTTAATTATTGCTAAATCCATTTGTACTTTTTTAATTTTTTTTTCTAATATTGATATTTTAGCTTCAGTATTATTTTTTAGATAAATATTATCAGTAAATAATTTAGCCTCTATTGAACTGATTTGTTTATTCATTTTATTAAAATTTTGTAAAGATGTATCCCAAAACACTAAATAAGAAAAAGAAAATATACCCATAAAAAGCATAATATAAATCATATATACATCTTTTTTAGTTTTTGAATTTAGTGACAAGTCTATTTTTTGTAAATAATTTTCTATATTGATTTGCATTATAAATTTACCTTTAATTCACTAAGGTATTTGTTTTCACTTTTTTCATAATAAATTTTAGTTAAGGAAAAATGGAATTGATTCTGATATTTATTTGTTAAAAATTTTACAAGGTTAGTTATTTTTTTATCCTTAGACGATACTAGGTTAAGTATTAATATTTTATTTTTAGCTTCAGAATATGATAATGATTCTATTTTAACCCCATTTTTATTTAAATCTTTTGTTAACTTATATAAAAGAGAAGCTTTCATAGGATAATTTACTTTAACATCATGAATCTTAATTAGTGTATTTTTTTTTCAATATAATTATTCTTTTCTTTTTTTAATAATGTATAAAGTTTTTTCTTTCGAGAAGTTTTATTATTAATAATAGCCTCTAGAGTAGTTTTTTTATTATGTATTTCTTTATATTCTTTTTGAAGTGAGATGTACTTAGTACTTTGCATATAAGATAATGACCAGTATGCTATTGGATAAATAAAGGCTATCAAAAATGATGCAGCTGTAAGTAAAATAATTTTACCACTTTGTCTTTTTATAAATTTTGGTGGACGCTTATAGAGGGTAAAGTTACTTTCATATCTTTCATCTGAGCTTGATGATGCATAAATATGTATTAATGAATGAAGTTGATTTATAAAATTTTTTTTATTGTCATAACCGTAATCAAACTCAGTACTTTTAATACCAAGTTCAACCTCTGCTATCTCATGAAGTTTTATTTTTGTATATATAGCTGAACCAATATATATGTTGTCTATTTTTTGTATCTCTAATACTCTTTTAACATAAGTTAAAACATCATTTATATTTGCAAAAATTTCTTTATAGAGTTTGAATATAAATTCTTTATATTCGCTAGTGCTAGTTTTTAAACTTTGTGTAGATAAAAATTTTATAAACTCTTTGTATTCTATCTGTTCACCATATAATTCACAAAATCTTTCATGCATTTGTATTAGTGAGTAGTTTATTGATTTTGTATATATAAATTCTTTGTCACTATAGATAGTTATAAATGTGTCCTTCTCATCAAAATAAATAAAACAATGTACCCCATTGTTTTGTATAATTTCTCTGCTATATAATGATTTTAATAATAGAGGGGATGGAATTATATAATCTATATATTTAATCTGTTTTATAGATTGTGAGAATAAATCCTTTATTGTAAATGGATCTATTATAAATAGATGAAAGTTTCTATTTTCTTCATCTAATAAATTGAAAATCTCTATATATTGAATTTGGTATTCTATAGTCTGATCTAAGGCTAAATCATCATATGCCTTAGAAAAAATAGCATCATATATATCTTCTTGTGGTATATTTTTACTGATAGAGATTTGAGAGCTTATAAAATCTTTAGTATTTAAGTATGATATTACATATTTGTCTTTTGAATAGTTTGGAGATAATACGGAGTTTAAAAAGCCAGATTTTTCATTTATATATGAGTTATTATATGGATTAATTGAAATTACATTTGAATATATATTGTGTTCTTTTTTATCCATGTATTTTAATCCTATTTAAAATGAACTTTAGACATAAAACAAAATTTATCATCTTTATAAAATTCAACCCTATATATTTTTTTATTTTTATCGACTGCATACCACTTATTCATCTCTTTATATTTAATATTTATATTATTTTCATTTTTTTGTTTTTTGGATTTATATCCAATAATATTAACGCGAATATTGTCTTTTGCCATTATTTTAAAGCTTTTTTTAACAAAAAAATCTTCACTAGCCTTAAGTTTAGATATTTTATTGTCTATCTTTACATCAAATTCTTTTAAACAATTTTTAGATATTTTAAAATAATCTGGTTTTAAAGTAGTAATTTTTTTATTACCTATATAAATTTTGAAATAACCATGTTTTTTACGTACACTACCTAATGGATTAGAAAACTTAAAATCATTACTATTTAATTTTATCGGAATAAAGCTTAAACTTTTTTTTATATTAGATAAATTAATAAATATATTGTTATTTATACCCAATGTTCCATAATTTTTGATTATCTTAGAAATATTTTCTTCAGTGAGTTTAAAGTCTTTGCTAAATTTTATTTTCATAATATTCATAAACTCTTCTATAGCTAGTAGTTGATAAAAAACTTTTTGACTTAATGAAGAAAGATTTTTAGAACTCTCAATTGCAAATGCTGGTTTATTATTTGTTACTGCAAAGTATGTAAGTGAGAGTTGCATAGCCTCATCATCAAACTTAGTATTAGTATTTCTAACATCAAAACTATGATGTTGTTTTAAAAGCTTTTTATTCATTTTATCTTTAACAGATATAGCAATATTATTTAAGTTCCCAAATGGTTGATTTTGTTTTAAATTGCACTGGTCAATTACACAAGTTTGACCCCATGCATTTGGATTAAATATATTACCCTGATTTTTTTTTCTATAAAAGCCGTGACCATCATGAAGGTTTAAGACTAAGGAAACTTTTTCTGATAAAATAATTTTTTTAATATCTTTAATAATATCTGCATCTTTATCATTTTTTTTAAGTTTTGCAAATTTTCTATTCATATCACCATTTATACCACGTACATTTCTTTGAATACTATTTTTATTTAGATTTGGTATTATCCATAAATTTTTAGATTTTATTTTATAATGAGTTGCGAGTATAGATGCTGAAAAGTATCCACCAGGTTCATCTCCATGAATACCAGCTATTACAAGTAGGGTAGTGTCTGAACCCTTGTTTTCTTTTTTAATTATTTGTATAGTATTAGATGCATATACATTAAAATGTAAAATTATTAAAATACTAAATAAAAATTTAACAGTATTTTTCAGCACTATTATTTCTCAGTTAAAATTTTTATTTTGTTATTAATTTGAAGTCTTATAACTAAAACCTTATCCCCAATAAACTCAAATGTATCAGACTTATAAAATTCTTTAAATGTCAATTGATATATATCTGTAGTATCTGGGTATGGTAATAGGTTTATATTTGTAAATATAATGGATCTTTTTTCTATCTTTTTAAAAACTCTTGTTTTATAGTTTTTAAATCTTTCATAATTCATACCATCACTTCTAACAAATTTTGAATCATAAAAACTAAGATATGAATTTATATCATTATATTTCCAAGAATATCTCCATTTATATAATTGAGATAATATTGAACTTAATATCTCTTTAGATACATCTTGCTCAACCTTTTCACTATCTATAATAAGTACAGTTTTAAAAATATCTATATTTCTATCTAAACACTTTATATTAGTATTATTGATTGCTATACAGCCTTTGGTAAATTCATCACGCTCTTGTTTGCTTGGAAGACCATGAATCCAAATCCCATGGCCACCTTTATCCCTATATTTATCATAAATATTTGGGTAGGATGTTACAAAAGCCATTGGTCCATAAAAACTATCAACATTAGATAGCTTTTTAGTTAGCTTGTATACACCAATTGGTGTTTTTAAATCACCTTCTCTAAGCTTATCACCCTTTAGTTTGCCTGTAAAAGCTGCATATTCTTTTTGAAACTTAAATTGTTTTTTGTTATTTAATCTATATAGGTTCAAAGTAGAGTTAGTTTTGTTACAAGTTAATACATTTGTATAGCTCTCTAAGTAACCAAATTTAGTATCTTTATTTTTTATATATTTTGACCAATATTTATTTTTAGTCAATTCTAAATCCATCTGCTTTTCAATCTCAGATATACCGTTATTTCTATAATTAGTTAAAAAATCACTTGCATTTAGAGATAAACTTATAAGTATTAAAAAAAATATTTTCACGATTTATATCCTATTTCATTTAAAAATGCCTTGTCTTTTGACCAACCTTTTTTCACAGTTACTTGAAGTTCAAGATATACTTTTTTCCCACTTAATATCTCTATTTTTTCTCTTGCAGCCTTACCTATTCTTTTGATACAATCACCATTTTTACCGATGATTATTCCCTTTTGAGATTCTTTTTCAATTATTATAGTTGCATAAATCTTATCTATATTTTTTTCTTCATCTATACTATCTATAAGTACATCGCTTTCATATGGTACTTCATCACTTACATTTTCAAAAATTCCCTCACGAATGAAACCTGCATATATATCACGGACTAATTCAGATGTTAAATCTTGCGGATCATAAAGAAATGGTGATTCAGGTAGATTTGATGAAATTACTTTAAGTAGTTCATTGTGACCAATTTTTTTAGGGATAGCTACTGGTATTAATGCTTCGAATTTATCTGAATATTTATTATATGAAGCTATAGTCTTAAATAACTTATCTTGTTTTACCTGATCTATTTTACTTAAAACAATTATATGCTTAACACGTCCATTATTTAGTTTTAAAAACTTTTCATAATGCTCAGTATTATCTGTGATTGGAGCTAGATATACAATTAAATCACAATCACCCATAGCTTTTAGTGCTTCATCAAGCATGTATTGATTAAGAACTTTTTCCCTTTCATGAAGGCCAGGTGTATCAACAAAGATAATTTGTGTATCATCATACATAACTATAGCGTTTGAGCGTTTCCTTGTAGCATTTGCCTTTTGTGAGACCATTGCAATTTTTTCACCAAGTAGTGAATTCATTAAAGTACTTTTTCCAGCATTTGGACGACCAATTAAAGATACGAAACCAGCTTTTGTCATATATATATTACCTTGTTTTAAAGTTATTAACAGACAAAAATGCCTGCTGATAGTAAATTATAGAAATTAGTATAGTAATAAGTGTCTTTTTTAGACTAATTATAAGATATACCTAGATAAGTCATTGTCTTCAACTACTATATCTAGTTTGTCATGAACTAATTCAGATGTTATTATAAACTCTTCACCCTTATATTCATCTGCATTAAAGCTAATATCTTCTAAAACTTTCTCTAAAACTGTATGAAGGCGTCTTGCACCTATATCTTCATTTAGTTCATTTGCCCTATGTGAAAGTTTAGCTATAGACTTAATTGCATCATCTTCAAAGATTATTTTTAAATTTTCTACGCTAAGTAGGGCTATATATTGCTCCAGAAGTGAGTGCTGAGTTTGGGTTAAAATTTTATAAAGCGTATCTTCAGTTAAGGATTCAAGTTCAACCCGAAGTGGAAATCTTCCCTGAAGTTCAGGGATTAAATCACTTGGTTTAGTTAGATGAAATGCACCAGCTGCAATAAATAAAATATGATCAGTATTAATTACACCATACTTTGTTGTAACGCTACTGCCTTCAACTATAGGTAATAAATCCCTTTGTACCCCCTCCTTACTTGGATCGTTTCTGCCCTGACTTTTTGAACTAACAGCAATTTTATCAATCTCATCAAGAAAGATAATTCCTCCATCTTCAGCACGTTTTAATGCCTCTGTATTAATATTTGTAGAATCAAGAAGTCTAGCACTAGCCTCTAACTTGAGTACAGATTTTGCATCTTTTATGCTTAGCTCTTTTTTATTATCTTCTTTACTCATTTGAGAAAAAACTTTTGAAAAACTTTCTTGTACCTTTGCCATCTCTGGGGGAAGGTTAGTGTCATTAAATTCTATATTTATTTTTTCAACTTCAAGCTCAATAGTGGTATCATCCATTTCACCAGATTCTACACGTTTCTCCGTAGCCTCTAAAAGTGTTTGGTAATCATCTTTTTTACTCTCACTTGCTCCATTTGGAAGTGGTGGTAATAATTTTTCAACTATCTTATTAAGTATATAGTTTTGGATTTTTTCTTTATTTTCTTCCTCTTTTTCAGCTTTTACTATGGCAATTGCAGATACAACCAAGTCTCTAATCATAGATTCAACATCACGTCCAACAAAACCAACTTCGGTATATTTGCTCGCTTCTACCTTTATAAAAGGTACCTTCATCATCTTTGCAAGACGTCTTGATATTTCTGTTTTTCCAACCCCAGTTGAACCAATCATTAGAATATTCTTAGGCATTATCTCATCTTGAAGTTCTTTGCTTAGCTGCATTCTTCTATATCTAGTACGAAGAGCTAAGGCTATTGTTTTTTTTGCATCATCTTGCGATATTACATATTGATCTAGGTAGCTTACTATTTCTTTAGGTGTTAAGTTCATGATTTTTTTCTTGGAGTGTTAGGATTTTAATATTGTGATTGGTATAGATACAAAGATCAGCTGCTACATTTAAACTTTCTTTAACTAGTTCTTCTTCATCTAAATTCGCATGTTTTTTTAGTGCTCTTGCTGCTGATATAGCATAGTTCCCACCAGAGCCAATTGATGCTATCTCTCCATCCTCTGGCTCAACCACATCACCATTTCCAGTTAAAATGAAAATATGTTCATTATTTAAAACTATCATCATAGCTTCTAATCTACGAAGTACCTTGTCTTTTCTCCAAGCCTTAGAAAATTCAACAACTGATTTTAAAATATCACCTTTTTTATCTTCTAAAAACTCTTCAAACATGTCAAAAAGATTAAATGCATCAGCTGTACTTCCTGCAAATCCAGCTAAAATCTTACCCTTATGTAGTGTGCGTATCTTAGTAGCATTACCTTTGAGTATTGAATCTCCAAAGGTAACTTGACCATCACCACCAATTACAGCTTTATCTTTGCCTTTGTAAGCAAGTATAGTAGTAGCATCAAACATATTATAAGTCTCCTTGAACCTGAACAAGTCCAGTTTCAATTCCTCTGACTGAAGCTACGCCTATTGGCGAGGAAAAAATTTTCACTATTCGCCTTGAACGTCTACATGAAGTATAGCATGTATAGCATGACCTAGTCTTAAGTCTAAGTTATGCTCACCTACGGTTTTAATAGCAACTTTATCAGTAATGTGTTTTTTATCAATTTCAATATTATGTTGTTTGGATAAGGCTTGAGCTATCTCATCTTTAGTTATAGCACCAAATAAGTGACCGTTTTTACCAAGTTTTTTATTTATAATAATCTCAGCCTTGTCTAGCCTCTCAGCTATAGCTTTTAAAGTTGTTATTTCATCAGCTAAGTCTGCTACAGCTTGAGCTTCATCAGCCTTATGTTGAGCCAGAATCTCCTTAGTTGCATGTTTAGCAAAACCTTTTCCTATTAAAAAGTTTTTTCCATATCCGTCTTTTACTTCTTTAACTTCACCAACCTTACCTAAACTTTTAACATCTTTAATCAATAGTACTTTCATTACTTAATTATCCTTAACTTTGTTTTATTATCTATTTATTTCGCCAGCATAAGAAACTATACCATTTGTAATATTTCCTATTTTATTAAATCCATTATCAGTTAATATTCTAGCACAGTGTGATGAACGACTTCCAACATGACAGTATAAGATTATATTTTCATCTTTAGATAGTTTTGCTTCTTCTAAAGTTGGAAAAAAACTACTAGTAGGGATTAATATATCTGCACCTTTGATATGACCCATTTGCCATTCCATATGCTCACGAACATCTATAAGTTTAAAGTTAACCATTCCAAGTTCTCTAGCTTCTAAAAGTGAAACTATTTCATCAGAATCTAATTCATCTTTATTTACTAACATTTGTGCTTCTTTGTCAGTTAAACCACGAGAGTGAGTATGAGCTACCTCCTCCATACCTAGTTCTACACGTCTAGATGCCGCATATTCAGGTGTACAAAAAATTTGACAGTGACATACACCATCTTCTGGAATCTCTTTTTCAAGAGCTGGTTTACATGGACATATTCTATCTTCAACAGATTTTGCTTTTCCATCAACTTCTTCAACCATAAAACATGGACAAAATCTTTTGTTGTACATCATCTTGTTACGCGCAAGACCCATTTGTACACCTTCATTTATCTCTGCTTGAGGATTATATTCCCAGTTGAATTGCTTAACTACCTTATCTGTGAATTTTATAGTTTTTTCCATCTCTGTAATAAATTCAGGTGAATTCATATCAATTTTAATCATGCTCATTTTTATATTCCTTTAGTTAACTTTGTCGTTTTGACTATATATTTCTTTTTTTACCAGCAATAATTCCTCTAAGTGCATTCAGGCGAATAAAACCTTCAGCATCTTTTTGATTATATACCTCATCTTCTTCAAATGTTGAATGTTCCTCAGAATATAAAGACATATCTGATTTACGTCCAACAACTTCAACATTACCTTTATATAGTTTTAGCTTAACCTCACCCTGCACATACTTTTGAGTAGTGTCAATAGCTGCTTGCATCATCTCACGTTCTGGAGAAAACCAAAAACCATTGTAGATAAGCTCAGCATACTTGGCAATCATACCATCTTTCATATGAGCTTCTTCTCTATCTAAACATATAGATTCAATTGCACGGTGAGCCTTAAGCATAATAGTCCCACCAGGGGTTTCATAACAACCACGTGCCTTCATACCAACAAAACGATTTTCAACTATATCTATTCTTCCAATACCATGTTTATTTCCATACTCGTTTAGAGTTCTAAGCATAGTAGCTGGTGATAAATCTTTTCCATTTAGAGATACTGGGTCACCATTTTTGTAAGCAATAGTTATATACTCTTTTTCATCAGGAGCATTTTCTGGAGAAGATGACCACAACCACATAGAATCTTCAGGTTCGTTCATTGGGTCCTCTAAATGTAGACCTTCATATGATATATGTAGTAAATTGGCATCCATAGAATATGGGCTTACACTAGGATTTCCATCTTTATCAATATGTTTAGCATCAATATCAATACCATGCTTTCTTGCATAAGAAAGTAGTTTTTCTCTTGAATTTAAATCCCATTCACGCCAAGGTGCTATTACTGTAATGTCTGGATTTAGTCCAAGGTAGCCTAATTCAAATCTAACTTGATCGTTACCTTTTCCAGTAGCTCCATGGCTTACTGCATCCGCGCCCATTTTAGTTGCAATCTCAATCTGTTTTTTAGCAATTAAGGGACGAGCAATAGACGTACCTAGTAAGTACTCACCTTCATAAATAGCATTAGCCCTAAACATAGGATATACATAATCTTTTACAAACTCTTCTTGAACATCTAGGATAAATATATTTTCAGGTTTTATTCCATTCTTGAGTGCTTTTTGACGAGCTGGTTCTACCTCTTCACCTTGACCTAAATCAGCTGTAAATGTAATAACTTCAGCCTTATATTCATCTTGTAACCATTTTAAAATAACACTAGTATCTAGTCCGCCAGAATAAGCTAAGACTACCTTTTTAACTTCTTTTTTCATATACAAAGAATCCTTATGAGCAAAATAATCATCGCGATTGTATAATAAAAGATATTAAATAATGGTTACGTAGATACGATATAGGTTATTTGATAAGTTTAGATTAGTGAAAGTGTGTAGTAGTTGTAGATGTATATATTTAAATAGGGTAAGCTGTACTAGCCCCTTGAATCAAATAACATTCCTACAACTTCTTGCATTTTAGGTAAAAAATCTATTGCTTGTTCAGCTGGAAATCTTCTAATCATTTTGCTAGTTTCAGCATCAATTATAGATACAAAAAATATATCTTCGCTATCAACACCAAATCTAAGATTAGTACTAATTGGTGCCATAGCCTTATTTAATTGATTTACTAACTCTTGAACTTGTTCTTTAGAATTTATATTAGTTTCAGTTTTTGATACTGCCTCTTGTAATTCTTTAATAAGAGTTTTTTGTTTTGTTTGCTGTACAGTCTGTTCCTGTGCCCGAGGAGCTCTTCCTTGAATCTCTTTCGAACTAATCAGTGACTGCTGTTGTTTTACAACGCTTGTTACGCCATCCATGACTATCTCCTTAGTGTAAAATCTCGCTTTTACATAGTATACATTATATCGACATAAAAAAAAATTTGTTTAGTATATTTGTAAAATATTTTAAATTTGTGTGATTTTGTGTAAATTCTATGCTAATCTTGCACTTATGAAAGATTATATGAATTTATTAGAATCAGAACCAGTACTTAAACGTTTATCAAGTATTCAATTTATTGCATATTTCGGTGCATGGTTTTCAAATGTAGCTATATATACCTTACTCTTAGATATGAAAGTCTCAGCTGAGATTGTAGCCTTTGTTGCAATGTTGCATCTTTTGTCAGGTGTTATACAGGCACCAATATCTGGCTCAATAATTGATAGTATGAAAGCAAAAAAACTTATGTTGATTTTAATTACTTTTGAGATTTTCGCAACCATATTTTTAATTTTTATCAATGACTTATCTGATTTATGGTTGCTTTATACATTAGTATTTATAAAAATGGCAGCAGCCTCTTTTTATTTTACAACTGAAATGTCCCTACTTCCAAAATTATTAAATGGAAAAAAGTTACAAAAAGCAAATGAACTTCATTCCATAATATGGTCATTATCATATGCACTTGGTATGGCAGTTAGTGGATTTGTAGTATATGTATTTGGTGTTAAATTTGCATTTATTTTAGATGCTTTTATGTTTGTAATTGGGTTTGTATTACTTTATAGATTAGAAATAAATGTAGAATGTACAAAAAGTACTGATCATTTATTAGAAATKATGAAGGATACCTTTAGGTATTTAAAAAAATATCCACATGCAGCCCATCTAATGATAGTTCATGCCTTTGTGGGTCTAACTGCATTTGACGCTCTTGTTGCATTAATGGTAGATAAATATTATGCATCTGTTATCGCGACCTCCTTAGCACTTGGACTTATGCATGCATCTCGTGCAGTTGGTTTAATGATAGGTCCTATATTTTTAAAAAGATTTACAAATAACAAKSRWKYWRWAKAWAWATTTATAGCTCAAGCTCTAGCTGTATGGATATGGTCGTATTTAATGCATGAGTTTTATTTATCTCTTATTGCAAGTATATTAGTTGGTTTTTTCACAACTACCTTATGGTCATATACATATACGCTTATACAAAAAAACGTAGAGCAAAAGTATTATGGTAGGATTGTAGCCTATAACGATATGTTGTTTTTAGGTACAGCTGCTTTTACATCATTTATGACTGGTTTTTTAGTATCTGTAGACTTTTCTTTGGAAGAAATATTAAGAATAATATCTATAGGTTTTATACTAGGTGCTATATATTTTGCATGGGTAATTAATAGTAAAAATATACAAGAAATAAATTAGGGATATAAAAATGAGTTTTGCTATTATAGGTGGTTTACTTTTAAATATTGGAGCTTATTTAACCTTTAAAGGCAAGATTTATGAAGCTGTAGCTGTTTATCTTTTTGCAGATATTTGTTGGATAGTTATGGCTTGGCAAAGGGATGATTTTTGGGGTATGTTAAGTATCATCGTAGGGGTAACTTTTGGTTTATTAGCTTTTTTAAAAATGAAAAGAGGTGATATGAATAAGAGTTTAGATTAGTAATATTAGTTCTTATATATAAAAATTAATTATATCTTTATATATTTTATTTTGCTATTTAGTGCTACTCTTCTGTATGTTTGATTTTCTATTTTAGGGGGTCATTATGAAAGAAATTATAAATATATATAAGAAGCAGAGACGCTTTATAGAAAACTCTCTTACATCTATGATGGAAAGTATTGATTTAAACTAATATGACGAGATGAAAGAAAAAAGTATATTTAGTTTATTTACTTCTTTAAAGTCTACATATAAGATTAACTCAAAATATAAGCAAGTAACTCCATTATATACAGATGATGGTGCAGATTTTGAATCTTGTGGTGTAGATAAGTCCCATTTACTATCACGTATTCAGTTTAGAGATGACAATCTTTATATATCAAATTCGTATGTAAATTCTAGAAGTGCTACTCCATACATAACTATACTTGCACATGTTGGAGATGAGTATCAGGTGTATGATTTTGAGTTATATACACTTTTAAAAGATTTAATGCTTATAGATGGAGATAGGCGTTTTAGTATGCTTACACAATTATTTTACTCTTTTTTTGGGTTTATATTAATTCTTTTTTCTTTAGGATTAGTTTTTTACGCAATTTTTATTATTTATCAAGTTTTTGCAAATGATAATCTTGAAATATTATCTGGTTTTTTTCGATCTATTATTGCTTTGACCTTAGGTCTAGCGATTTTTGATTTGGCTAAGACAATTTTAGAACATGAAGTGTTTTATAAAGAACTTAGTCGTAAAAATAATCTTGAAAATAGGCTCCTAGCACGTTTTTTGATCTCAATTATTATTGCCTTATCTATAGAAGCTATGATGGTAGTTTTTAAGATAGTCTTAAGTGATTATTCTCAGATGATACATGCCTTTTATCTTATTATTGGTGTTGGGTTTATGATTATATCTCTTAGTCTTTTTATTTTTATTTTAAGGTATCAAGGTCATAAGGAGTGAATCTTAGATACAATTCGCTTTTAAAGGGATATTATGATTTATAAATCAAAAATTGGTGATATAAACCTAAGTAAAATCACAAGACTTTACCCAGCTGGTATTGTAAATATTGATGGTGAAATTGCCGAAATGAGTTTAGAATGGTGTGAAATGAATACTGATAAGGTAAACATTACCCATTATGTATTAGTTTTTGATTTTACAGCTCCAAAAGAAGAGATACGTGATAAAAAAGAATTAAAATTCGATACAAGAGAAGAACTAGTGGTAACTATGACTGAGGTAGCAAAATTCTTTCAAGATTAATTTCACAAGATACAAAAAAAGTATTTTCACTTGCTATCCCAGCTGCACTAAAACACCTAGTTGATATTTTACAGATTCTAATAGATATGTTGATGGTAGGAATGATTTCAGTATCGGCTCTTGCCGCTGTAGGTATGAGTATGCAGTTTATGATGATAATAAATATTTTTATGACTTTATATGTAGTTGGTGGCAATGCTTTAATATCTAGATTCATTGGTCAGGGTAGAAAAAGACGTGCATCAGCTCTTTTATTTTCATTAGGAATTTCTTCTATAAGCCTTTCTGTTTTTGTAAGTATAGCTGGATATTTTGGAAGTGAAAATTTTTATATTTGGATGGGTGCCTCATCTGATGTAGTATTTCAAGGTAGTATGTATTTTAAAATTATATCCTTAGGTGTAGTTGTGATATTTATAGATAATCTTTTATATAACTCCCTCTCAGCTGCAGGCGATACTACTAGTTCATTATATATAAAACTACTATCAGCTCTTATAAACGCCTTTTTAAATTATGTACTTATATTTGGTCATTTTGGTTTTGAAGCTATGGGTATTGAAGGTGCAGCTTATGCTACGGTGATTGCGTATTGTTTTAATGTAATAGCTTATTTTATATTAATACAAAAAGTAAAAAGTAAGTTAAATATTATCCCAATTATACGTTTAAAAGATATGAAAAGAGTTTGGAATGTTGGTTGGTCAGCTGCAGCAGATCGTGCTATTTCAAGTGCATCTTTTTTAGTATTTGTAGCAATTATTACCTCATATGGAACAGTTGGCTTAGCTGGTTATCAGGTTGGTCTTCGTATAGAAGGAATTGCATTTATGCCAGGTTTTGGTTTTGCTATAGCTGCTATGGCCTTAGTTGGACAAAACTTAGGTGCTAATGATAAAGAAAGAGCTTATAATATGGGTATTATAAGTGGACGTATAGCTTATATATTTATGGGTAGTGTTGGCGTAATTATGATAGTTTTTCCAGAAGCATTGGTTGGTTTTTTTACATCTGATAAGGCTACTATAGAGGTAGCTTCAGATTATCTTATTTTAGTAGGTTTAGCTCAAATACCATTAGCAATAATGTTTGTGTATTCTGGTGCACTTCGTGGGGCTGGTGCTACAAAAACTACCTTAAAGATAAATGTTTTATCATTATGGTTTTTAAGAGTAATTCCATCATATATAGCCTATAAGATTGGTTACTCAATTGTAGCTATTTTTATAATTATGAATATTGAAACTTTAATAAAAGGCTTGATTTATCATCATATTTATAAAAAAAGAATTTGGTTAGATACAAAAGTATAAAAAGAATAGAAAACTTATTAAAAGAAAATATTTAGATGCTAAAAATTAAATAAATTATACTATAATCTATATTCGTTATTTTCAGATTCAAAAGATTTAATATGATATATCCAGGTTTAAAACTATATTTAAAAACCAAATTTTCTAATCCAAGCCTAAACTTTCAATGGACTGATGAAGATAATAAAGACTTTTTCAGTTATATCCGAAAAAACTCTCCAAAACATCATATTTTAGATGATAATGAAAAGGCAGAGATAAAACAAGCCTTTAAAAACTATTTTGAACCAATTGCTTATATTATATTTACATTAAAAGAAAAACAAATTCGTATAAAAGTTATTAAGTATAAAATAAAACCAAAAGATAGTATAAACTTAGAATCAATTATAGATATTATAGATGGACATGAAAATTTAATAAAGTTTAATTATAAAAATAATGAAAACCAAATTTTAATAACAAAAGATTTAAAGTGTAAAATTTATAATTTTGTACAAAATTTAAATAATGAAGAGATAAATCATAAGGATTTAATAAAGCATGCTTYAAGAGAAGCACTTGAACTAGAAGAAAGTGATATTATAATTATAAAAGAAGATAGTATATTTATCAAACTTGTAACAAATTTAAAAAGAAAAATAATTTCCTTAGAAGAAAAAGATACTATAACTAATAGATATAATGGCATTAGTGAAGATGAATTAATATTTTTTTATACTGAATATTTTTCACAAGAAGAAAATAAAAACTTTTTTTATTTAGTCGCAAAGGTTTTTGTAGATATATATTTTATAGATGAAAAGATTACTAATGCTGATTATGAAAAAAATGTATTTGCCTTTATACAAGAGATTATTATAAATCAGTTAATTGAGGCTTTTGATTATAATGAAAACTTTTTTAAAGGTTTCTCAGGATATATTTTAAGAATTCACTTTCAAGAAGTTTTTAGTTTTATAGCTGATTTTGTTTTAAATGAGATATCCATATCGAGTAGCTATATGGTTGATTTTTTAAAGTATTATTCTTTAAATGTTGTTGTTCTAAATGGAGTTAAGTATAAGGTGCCAGATTTAGAAGCTGATAATGGTCTAAAATGGAATACTATATCTATAATGTCTGTTGCAAAGGTTTATATGAAAGTTAAACAATCAGCAGACTATTTACAAGAAGATTTATATGAGATAGATGATGAATTATATGGGATGTGTATAAATGAACAATCACCTATTGAATATAATAATTATTTATTTAAACATAAAAATGAAATTACAATAGAGATAGCCGAAGAGATAAAAGAGCTAAAAATTTGTTCAGATGAGTATGATTTGGCAAAAAATAATGATGAAAAAAAAGAGTTAAAAGAAGAGATGCACGAGATAACAGATTATCTGCAAGAACTAAAAGATAAGAGGGATGATATTTCTAAAAAAATTATAGATAAAAGTATAATATCTACATACAAAGCTTTAGAAAAAGAGATGAAAACCTGTTATAGACAACTAAAAGCTGAAAAAAAAATATTATTACAGAATGTAAACTCATATAAGTCCGTAAAAAATGCCCTTACTAAGGCTTTAATTTCAAAAAAGAAATGTATCTAGATTTTTAGTTAATATATTTTCTTTTTTCTATTATATTGTTCATAATATGTATCTATCATATTTTTTAAATTTTTATCACTAAGTGTAGTTTTCTTTTTTATGCCAAATCTTCTTAGATATCCAAAAGGTAATAAAGATGTAGAGTAAGATGGATTTTTTAGATACTTAAAAAGTGCTTTTTTTATTCTTCTTTCACTACTATATTTTATAGTATATTTTTTCATAAACATTTTAGGCTTAATGAACTAATAGTGTATTAATTGTGTAAATTAATTTACAGTCACCTAAGCTTTAGGAAATTTAAGATAAAATCTCATTTATGAAAATTGATGAATATAAAAAAGCAGTAGAGACTTTAAATCTTTACTCACACCACTACTATGTACTTGATGATCCAATTACTACTGATGAGGTGTATGACAAACTTTACCATGAGCTTTTAGAGTTCGAAGAAAAAAATCCAGATGAAAAATTAAAAAACTCACCTACATTAAGAGTTGGTGATGTTATAAGGGATGGATTTACTAAGGCCTCACACCTTTCACGCATGTGGTCCTYAGAAGATATATTTGACAAAGATGGTTTAGATAAGTGGTTAACAAAGACTTACAAACTAGATAAGAATATCTCTTTTTATTGTGAACCAAAATTTGATGGGGCATCTTTAAACCTTATCTACGATAATGGGCAATTAATTCAAGGTATAACTAGGGGTAATGGTGAGATTGGTGAGGAGATTACCGATAATGTTAAAACTATTAAATCTATTCCACTTAGCATAGGCTACAAAGGGCGTATAGAGATACGTGGTGAGGTAGTTATATTTAAAAATGAGTTTCTTAAGATAAATGAATCTAGACTTAAAAATAATGAGGCAGTTTTTGCAAACCCTAGAAATGCAGCAGCTGGTAGTCTAAGACAATTAGATTCAAGTATAACAGCTTCAAGAAACTTAGTTTTTCTTCCTTATGGAGTAGGCGAAGATAGTTTAGAATTTAAACTTCTTAGTGATAAAATGGAATTTATTTATGAGCTTGGTTTTAAGCGTGCACCTGAGAGAAAAACTTGTAAAGGTTTTGATGAGATTCAAGATATTTATGAAGTGATGCTTAAAAATCGTGATGCTTATTCTATGATGCTTGATGGTATGGTTATAAAAGTAAATGAAATAGCCTCCCAAATAGATATGGGATATACTGTAAAAAATCCACGTTTTTCAGTTGCATATAAATTTCCTGCTATTGAAAAAATTACTACTGTAAAAGATATCATTCTTCAAGTTGGACGTAGTGGTGCTGTAACTCCTGTAGCTTTAGTTGAACCTACAAATATAGAGGGTGTAGTAGTTGAACGTGCGACTTTACATAATTTTGATGAGATAGATAGAAAAGATATCCGTTTAAATGATAAAGTTATCATACTTAGAAGTGGTGATGTTATTCCTAAAATCATAAAGGTTTTAGAACATGAGCGAGACGGAAGTGAAGCAAAGTATGAACGTCCAATTTCTTGTCCAGTATGTGGTAGTGAACTTTTAGATGAGGGTGTCTTACTGAAATGTCAAAACCTTTCATGTGAGGCTAGGGTAGTTAACTCTATATACTATTTTGCTTCAAAACCATGTCTAAATATAGATGGCTTAGGTACTAAAATAGTTGAGGCCTTGTTTAATTCTGGACTTGTTAAAAGTGTAGTAGATTTATTTGATTTAACTTTAGAAAAACTTTTAGAGTTAGAAGGTTTTAAAGAGAAAAAATCTCAGAACTTATTAAATTCATTAAAAAACGCAAAAGGCAAAGAGTATTGGCGATTTATAAACTCTTTAGGTATAGAGCATGTAGGAGAAGTAGCTTCAAAAACTCTAAGTGAGGCTTTTGGTTTTGCTTTTATAGATGCAACAAAAGAGCAAATTATAGAGTGTGATGGAATCGGTGAAGAGATGGCATTGTCTGTTTTAGAGTTTGTAAGAGTAAATCGTGAGACTATCCTAAAACTACAAGATATTTTAGAGCCACTTGAAGCTGTAAAAAGACAAGAAGCGAAAGACAATATATTTAAAGAAAAAACTGTAGTTTTAACTGGAAGTATGACGGAATCTAGAGGTATTATAAAAGATATGTTAGAAAATTTAGGTGCAAAAGTTTCAGGCAGTGTAAGTAAAAAAACAGATTTTGTTATCTATGGCGAAGATGCTGGAAGTAAGTATGATAAGGCTATAAACTTAGGTGTAGAGTGTTTAAGTGAAGATGAAATGAGAGGAATGCTTTAAGTTATTAATTTTTAGATTTAGCAGCTTTTTGTTTAACGTTTGACTTCAGTGACGCTATTGCGTTCACTGCTAGTCGCCACCTTAAAATCCACTTAATTTCTTAAAAATAATCAATTGTTTTCAAACTAATGTACTTTTTTAAGCAACTAACTCTTTTTCTGCTTCGAT
>NVUO01000001.1 GCA_002733155.1 Sulfurimonas sp. | reverse complement strand
CATAATAAAGATGATTAGCAATTATTTGCCATTCCCTTATAGTTGGGAAAAATAGTTTTTGATATATTTCTTACTCCATATACATACGTGAACAAAATTCATTTCTCCATCCAAGGGATTTAATTTTACAAATCCAACATACATATATGACCTTCAATAAACTTTCCCAATATTCTTACATCTTTTACTCCATTTCTAAACTCATAAGGAACATGTCTTCCCCGTCAACTACTTTTATATTTGTAGATTTACATTTTTGACAACAATAATGTATTTTTTCTAACTCACTTATCTAACTACATTCTAAACACTCTATAGTAAGATTCTGTATATTCATTATAAACTCAGCTGAATCACATATAGTTTTTTCTTTAAATGTATTAAATGCAATCTTAAAAAGATGCGCTTCTATTCCGCTCATGACACCAATTTTCACCACTATTTTTGTTACCTCTGAAGCATTATTTTCYTTTGCTATACCTTCTATCTGTACTAGAAGAGCTTACACTATACTCATGCATAATGTTCCCCTTTTAATCTTTTTGGTGTTGCTTTTAGACAAAGCTTGTAAACAAACTCCCGTCGTAAATTATGAAACTCACTTGATTTATCCAAAAATTCTGGATACATTTTCTTAAGTTCAGAACATTTACATTGTTCCATTAATTATTTTTTTCTTCTTTCATATTTATCTTTTTTGCGTACTTAACAGAGATATCTAAAGCATCATTCATTAGTTTATTTGCCAACTTGTCTCCAACCATCCTCCCCTTGTTTTTTAGAATCCTCTAATATATTTAAATATATCCCATTACTAAAGAAATCCATCCCCCAATAAGTTTAAGTCTTGTATATACATCTTAAAAGAGGGAGTTAAAAGCACTAATAAGGAGAAGTATTTTCATCGATATTTAACAAATTCTCGGTAGAAGTTCACCAGTAGGAGTATTTAAAAATCTTTTTGTTCCATAGGAGCTTAGAAGAACTACCTTTGTATTCATCAGTAATATTTGCAATTTTTACGGCATTATTAGAATTTTCAAAATTTTTCAATACATCTAGTGCTTTTTGCTCATCTTCTTTTTTTATTGCTAATACAAAAGTTCTTTCATTCGCTAAGTTTACTGCTTCAAAGCCAAGCATCTCACAGATACCATACACTTCTTCTGAAATAGGTATACTCTCCTCTTCTACTTCTATACAAATATTTGACTGTTTTGCCCACTCATTAAGTACAGCACTTACTCCTCCACGAGTAGCATCTCTTAACGCAGTTATAGCTATATTTGCATCTATAAGAGATTGAACTTGATGAGTTAATGATGCACAATCACTTTGAAGTTCACTACTTAGTTCAATCCCCTCACGTGCTGCAAATATACTAGCTCCATGGCAACCTAAATCACGGCTAACTAATATTACGTCTTCTTTTGAGATATTATTTGAGCTTATCCTTTTTTTTTGTATCTCTCCGATACCTGTTGTGTTTATAAATAGCTTATCAACACTTCCTCGAGGTATTACTTTAGTGTCACCACTTACAACTATAGCTCCATTGTTTTTTAACTCTTTTTTCATACTGCGAACAATTTTTTCAAGCTCACGAGTAGGAAATYCTTCTTCTATTATAACACTGCAAGTAAGATATTTTGGTTTTGCTCCCATCATAGCAAGATCATTACAAGTGCCACAAATAGCAAGTTTACCTATATCTCCACCCGGAAAAAAGAGTGGAGACACTGTAAAACTATCGGTACTAAAAGCAAGTTCTCCACCATGAATAACAGCTGCATCTTCAGACTTTTCTAGTATCTCATTTTTAAAAGCTTTATAAAAAACTTTATGTATAAGCTCATTATTTTCTTCTCCACCATTTCCCATGGCTAAGGTTATATGTTTATTCATTTTAATAAATTTCCATATTTATAGTAAGCTGCACAAGCACCTTCACTACTTACCATACAAGAACCTAATGGTGTTTGTGGTTTACAAGCAGTACCAAAAATTGTACATTCATCTGGTTTGGCCATACCTCTAAGTATATCCCCACAAATACAAAGTTTATGATCCTCTATTTCTTCAAAAGGGAGTATATCAGCATAAATTTTTTCAGCATCTATATCATCAAACTCTGAACGAAGTTTATAACCACTATCAGGGACATTTCCTAACCCGCGCCATTTAAATAGAGATGCTTTTTTAAAATACTTTTCAATAAGAGTTTGTGCTTTAAGATTACCATCATAAGATACTAGGCGCTTATATTCTATCTCTAGTTCACATCTTCCTTCGTTAAACTGTTTGATAATCATTAGTATCGCTTCCATAACATCAACTGGTTCAAATCCAGCTACTACAACAGGACGACCATAATCACGAGGAAACTTTTCATATATTTTACTTCCAGTAATTACACTCACATGGCTTGGTCCTAAAAAAGCATCAATACAATTATTATAACTATCTACATGCTCATCACGACTATCTATAAGCTCTACCATTACCTCTGGAACTGTTACATGATTTATATGAAAAAAGATATTTTTTATACCACGTTTTAGTACTATATCTATAAGTGCTGTTGTCATTGGTGTAGTAGTTTCAAAACCTATAGCAAAAAAGATTATCTTTTTATCTGTATTTTCGGATGCAATTTTAAGTGCGTCAAGAGGAGAATATATAAAACGAACATCTGCACCATTTGCACGTGCATCTTGTAAACTTCCACGACTACCTGGTACTTTTATCATATCACCTAAAGTTACAAGTATAGTATCTTTTTGCCYTGCTAAGATATAGGCATGATCAATTCGTTCTTTTGGCATAATACAAACAGGACATCCAGGACCATGTATAAAATTAATATTATTTGGTAGAAGTTGTGGCAAACCAAATTTCATAATCGAATGAGTATGCCCACCGCACACTTCCATAATATTTATAGGACGAGGAAGNTTTTTTGCCTCTTCTTTGATAAGCTTTGCAAAACCTTGAATAACTTCAGAATTACGAAAACCATCATATAAATTCTTTAGCTTAAGTTCACTCATTTAAGCACCTCTCTTTTCACAGTTATCGTCATCTATGACCATCTGCCGCCTATCCTCTTCATCTAATTTTTCAAGTATTTCCTTGTATATTTCCAGTGATTCTAATGCATGCTGTTCATCAATTTTATTCATAACAAAACCTATATGAAGTAGGACATAGTCACCAACTTTAACATCCCCTGCTTCCATAAGACTAAGCTCAGCTTCCCGTGTTACACCCATAGTATCAACTATTGCAACATTTCTTTGTTTATCTATTTTAACTACTTTACTTGGAATTGATAGGCACATCTTAACCCCTCATCTTTCTTTTAAATTCTATCCAATCAATTACACGCTGAATTGATTTACTATCTTTAATATTCACTTCTAAAATATCAACATTAGGCTTGATTTTTCTAGCCTCTTTTTTCTCATGTGCTACATCATAATCAAAATGCTCTATTAAATCCATTTTTGTAATTAAAATCAAATCAGCTTGGCGAAACATTACAGGATATTTTTCTATTTTGTCACTTCCCTCTGGGATTGAAACAAGTACAATATTTAAGTGACTTCCAACATCATATGAAGCAGGACAAACAAGGTTGCCTACATTTTCTATAAAGCAGACATCTATCTCTTCTAGTGGCATAGCATGAAGCCCCTTATGTACCATAAATGCATCTAAGTGACAGGCTGATCCTGTTTGAATCTGAAAGGCAGGTATTCCCTTGGCTTTAATTCTATCAGCATCACGAGAAGTCTCCAAGTCTCCCTCAATAACGCCAAATTTAAACTCAGCTAAATCTGCAATATGCTCTAGTAGTGTTGTTTTTCCACTCCCGGGACTTGACATAAGGTTAATACATAAAACACCATTTTTTTCAAAGTGAGCACGATTATGTCCCGCTTCATGATTGTTTTTATCTAAAATCTTTGTTATGACACTAATTGTTTTAGCATCGTTAAGCTGAGGATTATGATGTAGTGTCTCATGTGCCGATTGATGCTCATGTGAGTGACTATGTTCATTTTCATCATGGTGGTGATGCCCACCCGTTCCTAAAGTTGTTCCAGTTATACTACATCCGCAATCTGCACACATTTTAATGTTCCTTAAATTTTATTTATTAATTTTATGCCAAAAGCATATTTGTTCCAACAGCAATAGAGACTACTCCAGCTGTTGCAAAAACTCGTCTTACATTTGTTATGTTTGTAAGATAGTGTTTGTTTAGGTAAAGAACCATCGCTCCAAAACTTAAAAACACAAGTGAAACACCAGCTACAAAAGCAAAAACCATATTCCACTCAACATCGCCTCCACTAATCATTCCAAGAGTTACGAGCATTCCTCTTACTCCACCTATCCCCATCAAAGCTCCTATTGTCCATGCTGAAGTTGTTGACATCTCCTTTGAGTGAGAGTGCTCTTTTCCAAAATAGATATGTATATGTTCTCTATTTTCATGGATATGTTTGTTTAACTGTATTCGCTTTGAAGCAACCATAAAAAGAAGATAGACTCCCATCGCAATAATCACAGAGGAAGATATTATGTCTCCGTATGCAGTTATAGACTCAGGTAGTGTATAGACTTGCAAAACTTTTGCAAATACAAAAAGCATCAAGCCATGTCCAAATGCAAACATTATTGTGATAAGCATTGTTTTTTTCATGGATTTTCCAAGAGAAAAATCTGCTATCGCAGTAAGATGATCTGGTCCAAAGGCATGTAAAACACCATACCAAAAAATTAGCAAAATACCTATTTCCATAATAAAGCTACCTTATAATGAATGTTTATTCAATTTTAAAAGATTTTATACTATATTATGTAAATTAAAACTAAAATATTGTATTTCTTATATTCTTTTAGGACTTATTTATTAATAAAGGTGATGTTTATAGATGCAATGGACTACTGAATGTATTTACTGTCAAGGTTTTTTATATTGTCTTGCTGATGGTCGTATTAAATGTTCATCGTGCAACAGAAAAATATCTAAAAGAAGAATGAATAAAATTATCACTTTAATTATTGCATTTATCAAGAATGAAAATGCACTTAGTCTCTCCAGTCGTCTCTCGCTATCTTATGTCTCCGTCCAAAAATACTATAAAGAGTTTAGAGAGATAGGTGCTACAATTTGTGAAATGCAATATGAAGAGATGAAAGAAAAGCCTTGTCAATATGAAGAGTATTTTTATCTTGAAGGCTCAAAAAAATTTAAAAAAGAGGCTATTTTTGATGCTTATAATTTTTTAACATTTGATTATGAAAACCATATCTATACTCTTTTAATGCCCTCACTTAAACAGTACAAAATGGAGTTTATAGAAGATGGTGTTACGGGTGTGTATGCAGATGAATTTTCTAAGTTTAAACGGGATAATAAAATTATAAAAATTTCAGAGCATCATAACAATATTGTAAAATTTTGGGACTATTTTGAGAAAAAAATTTTAAATTACAAAGGTGTTAAGGCAGAGTATTTTATATACTATCTTAAAGAGTATGAGTTTAAGTATAACCATACACAAGAAGAGGCAATTGAGTTTCTCATAAAACATTATTTCAAGGATTAGAAATATGAAAAATTTACTACTTATATCTAGACCTGTATTAAAATATTGGAAAAAGAGGGTGTTAGGGTGAAAAGTAACTCTTCTACTTATCACTTTATCTAAAATAATAGAAGAGTTTAGAAACTAAAAAAGGTAAAACTAACTGCTTTAAATCAAGTAGCAAGGGAAGAATTTGACAAAGTTTTACCTTGAAAACATATTAGCCATTCATAAAAATCACAAAATGAATAAACATTCATATATTAGTAAAAATTATCTTAAAACTCTCTAAAATCCACAAGTCTATGTATGAAAATTTGGATATACTTTTTTAATAATGTGGTAAACTTTACAACCTATACAATAATCAAAAAGAAGTTCCAATGAAGCACAAGATATAAGAATAAATGCAGTTATATTTAATGCTATGTCTAAACCTAATTGTGCTTCTATTATAAGAATAATTGAAAACTGTAATCCAAATTGAGCAGCTAATCTTTTTGCACCTGCATCTGTCATATATGTTTTTACTTTAAGTATTTTTTTGAGTATTTTGGAGAGTTGATAGATGATACTAAACTCTTTTTTCCAATACAACCGTGTAGAAAAATCTAATGCTAAAATGTAGAGAAAAATAGTCATAGATGTGACTAAATATCCCAATACACAAAGTAAAACAAAAAAAGCTCCTATACGAGCCAAGTTTCCATCTATATGCTTAAACGCAATAGGACAAGATTGAGCCATTTTAGCTATCCTTTTTATTCATTGCAAAATATGCTTGACCGAGTGAAACCCCACCATCGTTGACTGGTGTTTTACTCTGAATATAATATTTTCTATCTATTTTTTTTAGCTCTTTTGTTACCTGTGCCACTNATACTCTGTTTTGAAAAACACCACCACTAAGCACTACTGGTAAGTTTGGATACTCATTCGCAATCTCAATAATAATCTTACCAATAGTTGAGATAAACTTTCTAGCAATTTTTGCCTTATCTTTCTCTTGAAGTATTTGACATATCATAGGCTTATAATCTATGATGCCATTCTCTAGTGAATACTTATAAGTAGCCGTTGTTTTAGAGAAAGAACTTAAACTCTCTAGTATAAATCCACTCTCTCCCTCATACCCTAAATCTTCAAGATGCCCACTTAGCGCATATACTCCATCAAATAGTCTTCCCAAAGAGGATGTTCTTGGAGTATTGATACCACGTTGAAACATTCTGTAAAGTGTTCTTATTTCACTCTCACTATAGAGGTCAAATATAGCACAATCCATCTGAAAAATCTCATCAAGTGTAAAACATTCAAAAAGCAGTGAAAGAGCAACTCTTTTTGGCTCTTTTACAGCTTTTTCTCCTCCTAACAAAGGAATTTCTTTGAAATTATATACCCTTATGTAGTTATATTTAGAGGCCACAAAAACTTCTCCACCCCAAAGCTTGTTATCATCCCCATAGCCTGTTCCATCAAAACAAAAAGCTAGTACCTCTTCATCTAGAGAGTACTCAGCCATGCAGGCAAGAGCATGGGCATAATGATGTTGTACTTGGAGAAGGAGGATATTTTTATTTTCTAAACAGTATTTTTTTGCCCATTTAGTCGTCTCGTAGTTAGGATGCTTATCGCAAACTATAATATCTGGTTCAAATTGATAGACTCTTTTAAGTGTATCGAGTGTTCTTGTGAAGTACTCAAAAGCATCAATAGAACTTAAATCTCCAATATGAGGAGAAACAACAATATTATTATCAAAGGCTAGTGTAATTGTTGATTTTTGATGTGCTCCCAAAGCTAAGATTTTTTTTTGAATTTTCTCTTTTACAAAAAAGCTTTGAGGTGCATACCCTCTAGCCATTCTTATCATTATCTTCTCATCTGCTACATTCAAAACAACACTATCATCACAAGCATTGAGTATCTCTCTATCCTGTGTTAAGATATTTTGAACCACCAGAGGCATTTTTTTCAGTAGTACCTCTGCATCTCTGATAATCGGTTCATCACTTATATTTGCACTTGTTGCTACTATAGGTCTTTTTAACTCCTTTAGTAATAGTTCATGCAGAGGAGTATATGGTAAAAATACACCTATCTTCTCTATGTTTGGTGCTATTGACTTAGCTAAAGTTGAGTCTGCTTTTTTAGAAACCACAACTATTGGACGCTCAGGAGAGAGTATAAGTTTTTCATCTGCCTTACTTAATAAACAATTCTTTTTTATCATGGAGATATTTTTAAACATTACAGCAAGTGGTTTTGTTGGTCTGTGTTTATTTAAACGTAGATTTCTTACCGCTTTTTCATCTGTGGCATCACAGACTATATGAAAACCACCAACTCCTTTAATGCCAACACTCTCTGCATTTTTTATAAGTGAGCATATTATTTTAATCGCTTTTTTTTCATCTCTTTGAACTTTCCCATCTAAGCTAATTAAACTTAGTTTAGGTCCACACTTAAAACAAGATATTGGCTGTGCATGGTATCTTCTGTTACTTGGATCTGCATACTCCTCTATGCACTCACTACACATTTCAAAATTCTTCATAGATGTTTTATCTCTATCATAAGGAAGATTTTCTATGATTGTGTATCTTGGTCCACAATTTGTGCAGTTTATAAATGGGTAGTTGTACCTTCTATTACTCTTATCGTTCATCTCATCTCTGCAGTCATTACAAAGAGATATATCAGCACTTAACATAGTTGAAATATCTGATGCAGTAGATTTAACTATACTGAAATCTTGAAAATTTTCTAATTTTACTTGTGTTGAGTGAATAGAATCTATTCGGCAAAGAGGTGGTTTTAAAAGTTCCAAATCAACTCTAAAATTCTCAATATCCTTATCTTTTCCTTCTATTGTGAGAAAAACTCCCGAGCCGTCATTACTAACAAAACCAAACAGTTTATGTTTTATTGCTAGATTATAGACAAATGGACGAAAGCCAACACCTTGAACAATACCAATAATATTTAATTTATAGCTATTTTTTATAGAAAATTCCTTAGAAACATTATTTATCTAACGATACTCCACCGTAAAACATATTTCTTCCATCTACTGGAAGCTCGTTGTTGAAGTAAATATTATGATTTACTGAGATTTCTCTACTTAATTTTGAAAAAAGATGTTTATTCCCAAGTAGCGATCCTGTAACTACTATAGCATTAACATTCATATGTTGTTTTATATCATCAAATTCATTAGCAAGAAATTCTAAAAAACTTTCAATAACTCCATAACAGAGTGTTAAATTATCAACACCAGCCAACTTAAAACTCATAGCTGTTCTAATAGTCATCAGTGGATCCAAAGATACTTTATCTTTTATATTTAAAAGTTTATAATCTATTCTCGGACCTTTTTTTCCTAAAAACAACATAGCGTTCTCTTCTAGCGTATGTGCTGCATTTAGAGGATTAGTATCTTTTGTAATATCTATTACCATAGCAATAACACCCCATAATTTATAAATATTAAACTCTTTTTCTTTAAAAATAATTTCATTAATTTTACTAAAATGCTCTGGGAATTTTTTTCTAAAGTTTCTTATTATCTTCTCTCCACTCTCATTTGTAGCACTTATTTTCTCCAATATATCTTTCATTGAATCAAATTCAAAATTAAGAGAGAGATACTTTATAACTCCAAATTTTTTACTTTGGACTAAAATATTGTTGCTATATATTTTACTTAAATAAATACCAGCGATACTATCTTCATCTATATTATGCTCCTTAATAACAGAATAAAATGAACCTAGCCCAGGGTTAACTTCTTCTGCTGAAACAGGAAAGGATGGTAATCCTTTTTCACCTCTTACGATAGCAATATCATTTGTAGATACAACAACTTCAATTGACTCTAGCTCTTCTTTAGGCTCAATTAAAAGTAAATTATTTTCAGAAGGAATTTTTTCTTTTGTAATAAATATAATATCAATATCTAGTTTATGTAGCTCTTGCATTAAAAAATACAATATGAAGTCATCTGCTATTTTAAATCTAATAAGATCAGACTCTACATCTTCAAAGTCCATAGTAAATTTCAATGTTTTTTTGAGCTTTACTAATGGTTTTTCTATTGCACCAAGTGCAGTAATCTCTTCTTTTTCAAAGTTAGTATATTTTTCAATCGTTGCAAGATCATATGCTACAATATCAAAAAATATCTCATTACAAATTTTATTTGGCTTACCTACATAATATTTTGTATAAAACGTATTGAGTTCTATAACTTTACCCTCTTTTATCTTTAAAGCAGTCTCTTCAAACTCTTTTTTATAGCTTCTGTTTTCTCCATCTGCTTCATACCCACACACTTCACACTCTGTAAAAATATTATAATAATTTTTATGTTCTACATCTATCACCTCACTGAGACATTTTGGGCAAAATGGAATAGACAATTTTTTTTGATTCTCTAAAATATATTTATCAGTAGGCATCTTTTCTACCATTGACACACTACTTGCATGTAAAAAAATAGAGTGAGGAAGAGCTTTAGTAAATAGCATTACAAACTCTTCTAGTTTTTCTTTACTCTCTGCTTCGATGAAAAGTTTTAAAATAAAATATTCTTTGGATATATTTCCATTTAAGGAGAGCTCATTGAGTGTTCTTAAAAAAATCTTTTCATAGACTAAGGAAGATGAACGATAGTCGAGTTTATATTCCAGTATCATATTCTATCCCTTTTACATATGTCATTGAAGTCACATCTGTTATTTTTAAATTTTCATCTACTACTGTTACTTCTATATCAAATGATTTAAGATAATCAATAATTGTTCTTTCCATAGTTTCACTTGCATTAACTATTTCTTTAGTCATTTCAAAAGTACTATTTTCACCAATAACATAAGGTATTACTCCTACAATTCTTATAGGTGGTAAATCACCCATCATCTCTATCATTTGAAGTGTTTGAAGCATTTCAACTTCATGTGCAGAACCATTCCAAGTTATATAATCTGGAACTTTTTCAAAGTCAAAACTATAAACATCGCCTATGCTTCCATCATCTACTTTGACACAATCAATAAGTATAACTCTGTCATAGTCTGTGATAATCGGAATTAACCTTTGTGCTAAAGTACCACCATCTACAATTTTCACACTGTGTTCGTTCGAATTAAATAGATACTTCTCTTCTATAAAATTCGCTAAATGGGGACCGATACCCTCATCTCCAAAAATAATATTACCTATGCCTAATATCAAAATTTTCAAATTCTCTTTCCTTTATCCCTTCTTAAAGTTTCCAATAAGCGATTAAATTAAACTGACCTGACCTAACTTATTAATGTTTTTTATGCCATTTATTTCCAGAGAAAATAGCATCCATAGCTCCCTCTTTCACAAATACTGCATTATAAACTGCCATGTAAACATGTCCTAACACAAATAAAATAACACCCCACATTGTGATGTGGTGAATAGCTCTCACATTAGCAAGACCACCCATCATAACCTCAAGCTCTCTCATCGAAGTATAAATTAATCCGGCAAATCCATCGTGGTACACATGTGCATACATCACAAATCCAGTTATTATAAGCACAAACATCATCACATAAAATCCTACATATGCCATAAATTGAAGAGGATTATATACTCCACTTAATTTTGGATGTTTTGTTATTAGTAGATAATACCCAATTTGCTGAACCCAAATTTTAGGATTTATAATATCTTTTATAGCAGCTCTTTCCATTTCATGCTTTCTTCCGAAAATAAAAAGATAGCTTTTAAAAAAAATAGCTGAAGTAAGTACAAAACCAAATATAATGTGCCAGCTTCTAAAAAGTGCTTGCATAAAATTATCTGGTTGAGAACTAGCAATAGGTGTTATAAATGGCACGGCAATATAAAATCCAGTAATCGTCAAAACAACTATAGATAAAGCCCTTACCCAGTGCTGCCATCTATAAACAGCACTAAATTCAACCTCTCTTTCTGCACAATTATCGTTTTGTGCTACTTCTTTGTAAGTGGTTTCCATTTTAGCTCCTTATACGCTACAAACGCCACCATAGAGTGGGTCAACTTTATATTCACTTAGCTTATTACCTTTAGTATCCATAACATGAACAGCACAAGCAATACAAGGATCATATGAGTGAATAATTCTTATAATCTCCAATGGTTGTGTCAAATCAAGTATTTTAAGTCCGATTAAGTCTGCTTCATAAGGACCTTTAACTCCTTTTGCATCTCTTGGGGATGCATTCCATGTTGATGGAACAACGGCTTGATAGTTTTCTACTACACCATTTTTAATTCTTACCCAGTGAGAAAGCATACCACGAGGAACATCACCCATTCCTACGCCTTTGTATTCTTTAGTATTGTCGATGGTATAAGTAGCACATGTTTCTTGATCCACTTTTGTATTTTCTATAAGGTTATAAAAAGCCACTAAACCGTGATCTGCAATCAATTTTGCTTGAAGCATTCTTGCTGCTGTTCTTCCTAAAGTGGAAAATAGTGCTGCAACTGGAAGACCCGTTTTTTCAAGAAAATCATTTACTATTTTAACAACTTTGCTATTGCCTTTAACATAACTTACTAAGATTGCTGCAAGAGGACCAACTTCCATTGGATGCCCATCATATCTTGGAGATTTAATCCATGAATATTTACCTTTTGGGTCAATGTTTTTAGTATGAATCATTGTTCCATCCGGTCCAATACTCTCACCATCAACAAAACCAGTATAATTCCCCTCTGTTTTTCCATCATAAGGGTGAAGTGCTTCATCATCCATATACCATGAGTGAGTTGCCTCTTCTGTTATTTTATCGATGTCAATATCAAATATTTTTGAAAGGTCTCCATCCATGATAATTCCACTATCAAATAAGTAGTCATTTCTACCTACCATCATACTTTGAAAAGACATAAAGTTTTTAACACCCATAGGCTTCATAACGGAGGCCTCTGTTTTATACATCTCTGCTGCCATAACAATATCTGCATAGTAAGCATTGTTAACAAATTCAGCAACTTTTTTAAATTTAACCATAAACTCACCCATGCGAGCAGGATCAAGCATATCCATAACACAAGTAACACCACCAATAACTAAACTTTGTGGATGTGGATTTTTACCTCCGAAAATCGCTTGCATCTGAGCAATCATTCTTTGCATTTCTAATGCTTTAAGATAATGAGAAAGCCCAATAAGGTTTTGTTCTGGTGTTAAACGATATGTTCCATGTCCCCAATAAGCATTAGCAAATGGTCCAAGCCCTTGAGGATTATTTGCAAATTTTCCAACAGTCTCAAGAACTTTTTTCAATTGATTCTCACCTGTACCAATAGGATTATCACAATATTTAAATGCTAACTTACTTGCTTTAGCAGGATCAGCACTTAATGCAGAAACAATATCTATCCAATCTACTCCGTGAAGATGATAAAAATGAACAACATGATCGTGTAAAAATAGTGCTTGATCCATAAGCGATCTTACCAACTCAGCATTATAAGGAATTTTAATTCCTAAAGCATCTTCCATAGCCATTGTACTTTTTAAATAGTGTGAATAGGTACATACACCACAAATTCTTTGCATAATAAGAGGTACATTTCTAGGATCTCTCCCTTTTGCAATTACTTCTAAACCTCTCCATAGAGTTGATGAAACAAATGCATCTTGAACAACACCATCATCATCAACTATTACTTCTGCTCTTAAATGACCTTCTATCCTTGTTATAGGATCTACTATTATTCTTTTTGACATATCTATTCTCCTATTCTTTTGGTGGTTTTATTGCTGAGACTACTGCATGTGCTGCAATACCAACTGCAGTAGCTGTTAATAAGCCTATACCTATCTTATCTGCTGTTGCATCAGCGCCAAGTCCACCAAATGTTGTATTGTATAGTCTGTCTTTAATTGGCTCATTTACGGTACCCATAGTATCCCAAAAATCAGGCTCTGAACATCCAATACATCCAAATCCAGCTTGAACTGGCCAAGAAGTTCCTTGATTAAATTTTTGTTTTGAACAGTTGTTAAAAGTATATGGACCTTTACAGCCTACTTTATAAAGACAATATCCATCTTTTGCACCTGCATCACCAAATTGTTCTACAAATTCACCAGCATCAAAGTGTCCTCTTCTCTCACACAAATCGTGAATTCTAAGTCTATATGCCCATTTTGGTCTATTGAAAACATCTAATGCAGGGAGTGTTCCATATAGAAGATAATGAAGTAATGTTCCAACAATATTTTTCTCACTTGGAGGACACCCTGGAACATTAATTACTGTTTTGTGAGTTACTTCACTTAGTGCAACTGCATTGGATGGATTTGGTGCAGCTGCTTGAACCCCACCAAAAGCAGAACAAGTTCCAATAGCAAAAACAGCAGCTGCATGTTCTGCTGCTTCCATAGCAGAGGCTTTTCCTGTTTTTCCATGTCCACCTATAGTTAAGTAATGCTCAGTATCGGCACTCGGAATTCCACCTTCTACCATTAAAATATATCTGCCTTTATATTTTTTCATTGCATTTTCAAGATTTTGTYCTGCCTGCCAACCAGCAGCAGTCATCAATGTTTCTTGATACTCTAATGAAATATAATCAAAAATCAAGCTATCAATGGAAGGATTTGCAGAGCGAAGTAGAGATTCTGTACACCCGGTACATTCTGCCATATGAAGCCAAATAATTGGTAGTCTATCTGCAACCTTAACAGCTTCTGCCATTAAAGGTGTAAAAGATGAAGGGAGTGCAAGCATCGCTGTAACACCTCCCGCCCATATCATGAATTCTCTTCTTGAAAAGCCATTATCATTGATAACTTGTTCAATCGAGCTGTCTTCTTTCATTTTTGGCAATTTTTTTAATTGCTCTATCCTCTCTTCAAATGCTTTGTAAAGTGAATCAAAAGATGTTTCTTTCATACTTGTGCTCATACAAATTCTCCTTGTTTTAAGTAAATGAATAATCATTCATATGAAAATTCTATATAAACTTTACTTATGTGATGCTTAATGTAATTTATTTAAGACTAAGCATCACATAAGTTATATTAATTTATGGTAAGGAGATATAAATAATGGTATATTCTGCAAAAAATATGTTTAATAAATTTAAAAAATAAAAATTATTTCTGCTTCAATGAGTGGTACATACGGAGCAGACATCAAATGTCCTAAATACAAAAAGTGCCTCTTCTTTGCTTAACTTCTGCATTGCTTTTTGTGCTGGAGTAGGGTTTTTTAAGCTGGAACTCCCAATGTTAAACTGTGTTGGAGTTATTATTTTATAAGACTCGATAATCCCTTTTTCAATCTCTATTTTATGAAGTAGTGGACCACGAGGAGCTTCAACAACACCTAATCCGCTTGCAGTTATTTTTGAAATATCGACAACTGAATTGTAAGAACTCTCTGCTATTGTAAGAGTAGTTGCTAAAGATGATGCCTTTTTTAAAAGATATGCAAGTTCAAAAATACGAGCCATAACTCTACTGTAGGCACTATCTTTGAATCGTCTATGCATGTTTTTTATAATAGGGAAGTTTAGAGCCATCATTCTTGAAAGTGGTCCTGTTTCATAATATTCTTTTTTATACTGTGCATTTTTAGCATATGTTATTTGATTTGGACTATAGGCTTCAACCGTGTTTACAAATTTTGCATCTATGCCAACAGCATGAGTCTTGTTTAGTTTGGATACACTTGTAAAAGAGTGTTTACCTAAAATTAAAAATTTATCATAAGCAAATCCCTTTTCGTGCATTTCTAAAGAGATAAGCTTTTCTTCTATATAAGAAAAATCACTATTTAAGCCTCTAAACTCTTTACACGATTCAAAAGATAAGAAATCTTCAAGAGAAGTGCCAAGTGTCTCGTTTTCAAAAAATAAACTTAGCTCTTGGAGATAAGTTTGAACTTGCAAAATATCTATATTTGTTGGATCACTCGTGATGCCCCCTGGTATCATATAGGAGGAGTGTGGCCACTGCCCTGCGAATGTTGCAATGGCTTTTGCAGCAAGCGAAGCAGCAAATGCACCCTTAAGTGGTGTTTGCACTAAAGATGTACTATGGAGTTTTTCCAACTCTGGAATCAGTGTCATGTAAAACCACTTAAAATGGTTTTGAATTATCTCCATAATAAGAGTAAATTCTCTTATTTTTTCTATCTTTTGATTATTTTTAATCTCATATCCCGCATTTTTATAAGCATCCTCAATGGCTCGAACAGATGCCATTAGGTGTGCATGACCACAAATTCCACAAACACGAGGAGTTATGACTAAGGCATCAAGTGCATTTTTACCATTAAGTATCATCTCAATTCCACGAAAATGAGGGAAGGAAATTGTTGCAAACTCCACAAGATTATCTTTTATCTCAAACTCTACAGAGGCTTCACCCTCTATTTTTTCAATTATCTCTTTTGTAATCAATGAGCTTTCCTTCTAGTCTTTTTATATAAAATGTTTTAGCGATGCCCGTTAAAGTTAAGTAACTGCGTTTAGATATACCTACTGGAACATCTTTAGGTATTGACATATTTGTTTTTGTACTAAATAGATTTGTGAGCGGAAAATTTGGTTCAGTACAACCAAAACATGGTGTTCCTACCCTCGTTTTTGAACTTACATTGTTCCAAAGTATTTTATTGCAAGAGGAGTGTGTCATAGGTGCGCGACACCCTTGCTTATAAAAAAGGCAGCCCTCTTTTTCTCCAAAATTATCTGCATCAACTTTCCACTCAAAGTACTCATTTCTTGTGCATCCATGATGAGCTAGATTACTGTAAAGCTCAATTGGACGATGCAGAGAGTCTACTTCTATCTCTTTCTTATTTAAAATCATACCGAGTACATAAGAGAGCCACTCTGGATGTATGGGGCAACCAGAGAGGTTTATTACCCTATCTTTATAACTTTGTAGTGGTCCATACTCTACATCTTCGTTAAAAATAAGTCCACTATTTCTCTGCGGTGCAGATGCCTTAAATATACCACCAAAGCTAGCACAACTTCCAGCGGCTATGATATGTTTTGCATTTTTTGCATAATGAGTAACAATATCACCAATCAAAACCTCATTTCTTCTCATAAGTGGGTCATAAGCCCCCTCAAATATAAAGATGTCGCACTTATCTTTGAGCTTTGTAATCTCTACTAAAGATAAAGTTGACTCAAGTATGGGGTGATAAAGTATTTCAAATCTGTTTAAAAGTTGTTCTAAATGTGGTAGATTTAAAAAAGAGTGGGTATTGCCATTGCAAGTGACACCTCTAAACCAAAGAATTTTTAGTTTTTTATCTTGCTTTGAGTGCATTATATATATTGGTACTTATTGATTTTTTATAGCTATTTAATGGCTCTGGTAAAATCTTCTCTCCAAAAAGAAAGACCATACCACCTAAGTAGCCCATAAAAAGCCCAAACGCACTAAAAAAATCTTGATCTTGAAGTTCTCCACTGCTAACGCCATTATCAAAAAATATCATTAATTCCGTGACAAAAGCAGAGACACAAATCATACCCTCGCAACCATTACCAAAGACTTCTCTATTTGAAAGGTAGACTCTCAAAAAGTACTCAATCATCTCTGGGCGATTATCTGCCATATTAAAATACATAGAGACAATCTCATCTATCTTTTTTTCAGTCGATATATCTTTTTCGTTGATGAGGCGAATATTCTCACCAAGGTACTCTGAAATATACATAACAAGCTCTTTTGCTAGTATATCTTTGGAGCTAAAGTAATTATAAAAGTTGCCAACACTCATTCCTACTTTTTGCGCAATATCAGGAATGGTAGTTACATAAAAACCTTTCTCAGAAAAAAGCTTTAATGCTGCAGAAATAATATTTGTTTTTTTCTCTTCTTTTGTAACTTTTGGCATTGTAGTCCTAAATTGTAATACAAACATTATAACTAATTTTAATTGCTTTATTTACTTAAGTCTCGTTTTTCCCACGGTAAATCAAAACTAAGCCAAGAATGATATTACTACATGTTAGCTATTTTTATGTAATCAAAGGTATTTATTCTCTGTATATTTCATAAACTTTTTGATAAACGCAAACGGAAGTTCAACTAGCACTCTTATTTTTGAGATGGGATTTGTGTAGTTTGTTATTAAGTCATAAGTAATGGCATGGTTTATTACTTGTATCGCAAGTCCTAAAATATACTGAACTGTTCTAGGCTTATAACCTTCTTCAAGTTTTTTTATTTCCTTTGGCATACTCTATATATTTATCAAATACTTCGCCAAAAGTAATTTTATATTTTTTCCAGTATATTCTCCATTTTGGATTTTACTTAAAATTGTTATCCGTTTAGCTTTACACATTTTAAGATTAAATCCAGACTTTTCTCTTCCAATAGTTATCTGTTTATCCATAAAGTTTTCTCTATATCTAAGAAGATATACTTTATCTACTGTATTACCTTTATCATTTATAACTTCTTTATAAAATATACCTTCTTCCGTAGTTGCTATTTTTTTATTTAGTACCTTTGTATTTAGCATATTGAGTCCTTAAAATGTATATATAAAATTATTATTTATGTTAACGATGATAAAGTAAAAATGCTGTGGCCCTCCTTATTCATGGAAATACATGAGGTATGATTAGATTTAAGTAAATATGATATTGCTATTAAATGATATTAATGAAGTGTAATAATAATTTTACTGTTATTTTAGGAATTAATAAGAGTGCTGAAGTAAATAATTGAGTTAAAGTCAAGTGTTAGAATTGATTTTTATATAGTTTTATAGTATAACAACTGCATATATTAAATAGGAGGGCTTTATTATTATGGCTGTAAGATACTTAGATAATCAACATAAAGAGAGTAGTGGTTACATCGTTTCCGGTAGAGAAGCTATACTTCTGAAAAGCATGTTTTAGATAAATCTAAGGCAGATAAATTAAAAACTTTTAAAAAAACTTCTTCTTCTATCAGTAATCTAATTAAATCTTTTTCTGCTTAATGCATCAAATAATTGGGCTTGGAGAGTTTAGTAACTCTGAATTTAAAGTTATTGCTTCGAAATTTGAATGCACTGGTCATCAAAAGCTTTTGGATTACCTTTTGCAAAATACTCATAGTCATCATAAGTAAGGTTTCTTTCAAACTTATTTTT
>NVUO01000005.1 GCA_002733155.1 Sulfurimonas sp. | reverse complement strand
TACATAAAACAAAACTATAGCTTTGTCTTTGATGCTAGATGAGTCCCATGCAGTTCCATCTACAACAAGACCGCCATTGTCACCATCTATGGTTACATTTTTAGTCATTGTAGCAACAGTTGTCGCGATTAAAAAGTATTTTACTAAACATGGTGGACATCACCATCAATCTCATTAAAAGAAATAAAAAGAGTGTCAAATGGTGTCAGGCACTATTTTATAATAAGGCACTGTTTTATGCATTTGCCTTAACTAAATCAAAAATTAATACTATTTTAAATACAATAACAAATGCCAAGAAAAGAAAGATACTCAGAACCTGGGATTTATCACATCATTAACCGTGGAACTGAAAGAAGGGATGTTTTTTTAGAACCACAAGATTATGAGTACTTTTTAGAGCTACTTATTGTTTCAGTGAAAACATTTGACATCATTGTTCATTCATTTTGTCTTATGACAAACCATTACCACCTACTCATAGAAACAAAACAACATAATTTATCCAAAACAATGCAGTATATCAATGACAAGTATGCAAAGTTTTTTAACAAAAAATATTTAAGAGTAGGGCACTTATGGCAAGGTCGTTTTAAATCATACCCATTGTTTGATGATGCTCACTTTTGGATAGTGGCAAAGTATATAGAAAGAAACCCTATTAAAGTAAATATGGTTAAGGATATATCCACATATAAATTTCAGTCTTTTTTCTTATGGAAATATAACTATGCATATAAAGAACTATTAAATGATTCTAAAATATATGATATGACTTTAAAAGAGTATGAGGACYATATATCTACTGACTTAGATATTGATGCTATAGATATAGTTTATGTATCTCCAAAACTAAAAGTTACTGAAAATACTATACTATTGTTAACTAAGAGGTTAGAGACGTTTTTTGAATTTGATAGAGATATTAACAGAAATGAAAATATTAAAAAAGCCTATGAATATGGTTACACAAAAAGTGAAATAGCTAAGTTTTTAAGTCTTAACCATTCAAGTGTATCTAGGATAGTGTCTTAATAAAAAGGGTGTCAAGCACTGTTTTATGCACCTTTGATAGCGTGGGTATTTAAAAATCATAATATTTCTGATGAAATATCTGTTTATAGCGTATTAGGTATAATACTTATACTTACGGTTATTATTTGTTTTTTATTTGTGAATATTTTAAAAAATATAAAAAAATTAAAGGATTTATGATGAATTTAGGATTGTTAGCTGTTTTTATAGGATTAAGCGCATTGTTATTTATGACCTATAAGATATATAAATTTAGATATTAATATTTTAAAAAAAAGGTGAAAAAAAGGTGCCAGAAAAAAAGGTGCCAGGCACTGTTTTAACACTATTGAATGTAATAAAAGCAGTAGCAATATACATCAGGGGTAATCAGCCCCTGATGTTCAATACAATGGAACTGGAAACCAGAACCAAAGAATGATAAATATAACTACTGCACGAAAATACATGTAGCGCCTTTACATTAACGCTCCCACCCACTCACAACCGCCTAAAAATTAGGCAAAAAAAAAGGCTAAGACCGAAGTCTTAACCTTTTAACTGCGCTAGTAGAGTTCTCTGATTAGAAGAACAAAGCACTCATGTATTTCCGATAAAAGAATTGTAACATAGTTTCATAAATAAACAAAGAGGGTGTCTAAAAAAGGTGCCAGGCACTGTTTTATGTATTAATTTTTTCTTTCTCTATTCTTTCCAATAGAAGTTGCTTTATATTAACCTATTCGACTTTTATCTTTTTTATTGTATACTTTCTCATGGCAAGGTTAGATGAAATAAAAGAACAAATTAGTTTAAACAAATTTATTATGGGATTGATTTCAATAATGATTTTTTCTATTACTGGATTTGTTGTATCGAATTATATGCATATTAATTCAAGTTTTATGATTGTGGTTTCTATTTCAATTGTGATACTGATTTATGTCTTTATTATGGTTTTTAGCAAAACTATTGATAAAATTAAACTTTTAAAGGATTTATAATGAATGAGATGTTAATGTATTTTGTAGTTGGAGCATTTTTCTTTTTTATGATTAAATTTGCTTTATTGTCTAAAAAATTAATAGATAGTGAATGATAAAAAAAAAAGGTGTCAGGTATTGTTTTACGAAGGGTGACTGGCACTCTTTTCGTCATTCCGKYRWYYSWWSMWWRAYYTGKRWYMWWMRRGTAAAATAACAAATACCCAAGGAAACACAGATGAATATAGAAATAGATGTAGAGCAATTTGCTCGTGACATAAAAGCTGGTAAGAGTATCGGCGGAAAAGATGGAGCATTAGGCTCTTTAATAAAGCAACTCACAGAAGCTGCACTCGCAGCTGAAATAGATTCTCACTTAACTCAAGACCTCAATAGAAATCGTAAGAATGGCTATGCCACTAAAACTATGAAGAGTGAGCATGGTGAGTTCCAACTGGATGTTCCAAGAGACAGAGATGGTTCATTTGAACCTGAAATTGTCAAGAAGAACCAACGAACAATGTCCGGTGAAATAGAAGATAAAATCCTTGCTCTTTACTCCCATGGCAATAGCTACTCTCAAATATCAGAGTTAATAGAAAATATTTATGGTGTAGGCTTCTCCAAGGGTGCGATTAGTGCTGTAACTGATAAGATAATACCAATGCTTCAAGAGTGGAAAACAAGACCTCTTGAAGAGGTATATCCATTTATATTTTTAGATGCTATTCACTACAAAGTAAAAGAAGATGGTAGATACATTTCAAAAGCTTTTTATACCGTTCTTGGAGTTGGAATTGATGGAAAAAAAGAGATACTTGGACTCTACCTCAATGAAAGTGAAGGTGCTAAGTTCTGGCTACAGGTTTTAACTGACTTACAAAACCGTGGAGTTAAAGACATACTAATAGCTTCAGTTGATGGTTTAAAAGGATTTCCAGAAGCAATAAACTCTGTCTTCCCAGATACAGAAGTGCAACTCTGCATAGTTCATCAAATACGTAATAGCTTACGATATGTAGGTTCAGCTTATCAAAAACAGTTTGCTAAAGAGCTGAAAAAAATATATCAAGCTTTCACAAAAGAAGAAGCTGAAATTGAACTCGATAAGTTAGAAGAAAAATGGGGTAAAAAATATCCTATCGTATTTACTTCTTGGAGAAATAAATGGGATAATTTATCTGTTTATTTTAAATATCCCCAAGATATTAGAAGAGTGATTTACACCACAAATATCATAGAATCTGTACATCGCCAATTTAGATCACTTACTAAAACAAAAGGTGGTTTCCCTAACGACAATAGCCCCTTAAAACTACTATTTATGGGTATCCAAAATGCTCAGAAAAAATGGACTATGCCTGTGAGAAACTGGAGCTTAACAATCTCTCAACTCGCAATTCACTTTGAGGGAAGATTAGATAAAGCTCTCAATTTAWRAWAMAAWKKTRKSARKTAYTSKWTKNCKRASRSWGAYTRKYRMWCWYTWCSTCATTCCGTCATTCCAAGCTTGACTTGGAATCTAAAAAAGACTAGACCCTAAATCAAGTTTAGGGTGACGTGGTTTTTAAAGTTCAGGGAAAAAAAAGGGTGTTAGGCACTATTTTATGCTACTTGATATTAAAAGCTTATATAGAGTTATTGCTCTTTGACTTAATCCCTCTTTTTTTAAAGCTTCTATTTAGTATCGTTCTTTCATGGTTAGCTGTTTATATTTCATAAGTTTCCCTATCTTGGTAGAGTAGAAAACTGCTTTTAGATGCGGATAAGCATAAAGAGATTATCAAGAAAAATATAGAGAGTTGTCCACATCAACCTAAAAAAGCATATGAACTAATAAAGGCTGTCCTGCACTGTTTTTGGAGTYTACTAAAACTAGATTCCAAATCAAGTTTGGAATGACGTTTATTGGACTTGGAATGACGAGTAACTGTAAGTTTGGCAGTAATTAGCTCACTTAAAAAAAGTGTCAGGCACTGTTTTATTTATTACAAGGACTAGCTTTAAGATTATCTATATTTTTAGAAATAATGGAGTTACTAATACCTTTAACTTCAGCTAATTGATTTATATTTTTAAAACATTTAATACTTTTTCTATATTGCACAATTGCATAAGCYTTTTTAGCTCCAACACCTTTTATAGCTGTAAATTCTTCAGCTGTTGCTATATTTATATCTACAGATGCAAAAATTGATAAAACTAGTATAAACATTATTGATATTATTTTCATAATGCTCCTTTGCTTAAATTTAAAATATTATACTTTGTTGATTATTATGTTTAGTTTAAACTTGTAAAAAAAAGGTGTAATTGTCAGACACTATTTTAATAATCAACGTCATTCCAAGCTTGACTTGGAATCTAGCCTAAAACACTAGACCCTAAATCAAGTTTAGGGTGACGTGGTTTTTAAAGTTCAGGGAAAAAAAAGGTGTTAGGCACGAAGGGCACTAACTTAAGCAATTATTTCACTTTTTTATAGTGGCCATTTTTAACCACTTCAGCTCTATTGCCAATAACTTTTTCAGCTATAAGTTTTAAAAGCTTCTGTAGATTTTGTTTAATATATATCTTCATATCAAGATAATGTAGATAGAGTAGATTTAAAACTTATTGTTCTTGGTATCACTTTATGATAAAGAGCAGAAGACAAGATAAGAGAGCGAACAATATTGTATGCTAAAAAAGATACCCACATCTCCTTTATAAGCATTTTTGGAGTTTTACATTTGAACTCTTTAAGGTCTAGTCTTATCTTGATATTTCTAAAATCAACTTCGATATGCCATCTCTGTTTATAAAGATTTTTGATAAGTTTAGCTGGATTTTTCTTTACACATAGCATCTGCTAGGATTAAATCACCCTTTTTAAAGTTATGCAACATATCATGAGGTAGTGTTTGTTCTCCTGTTTCTTTACCACTGTATGTTCCAATATATGCATCAATAATTGAACCTGTAATTAAAGAGATAATAGCTACTACTCTACATATTGGAAAACCCAATCCATCTTTTTGAGACTTACTATGAGGATACTCTTTTTTATTTGCTTGTGTATCTGGCATKKWTMTCKTTNTRSCAWYAATARGWTWWWTAKTWKKYCMTCTAAACTTTAAACTTTTATCTAGTTTTTTTTTATTGTTTGTAGCTATGCTTCTAGTTAGTATTGAGATTGCAGAAGTAGATAATCACTTTCTTGCTTTACAATACCACACGTACTAATTGAAATTTTTGTAATCTATTTAGACTAATAGTTTGCTGTTTTATTTATGATTTTTTTGTAATGATTCATTACGACTAACTTTAATTTTAGAATTTCRTTGGTTGATGATTTCTTGATTAAAGCTAGTTGTATTCCAACTCTGATAATTATTTGTTTTTTTAATGTTTTTTGCTTAAGTTAGTGCTATTCTTGTCAGGCACTTTTTTTACAGTTCAGTTACTCGTCATTCCAAACTTGATTTGGAATCTAGTTTTAGTAGACTCAGAATCTGATGAGATAAAATAGTAGAATAATGCCTGACGCCTTTTTGAATATTTAAGACAATTAATGGTACAATATACTTTCATATTTTAAATATTATAGCAAGGTTACAGTTGAAAAAAATAAAATTATTAATAGTATTACTTATACTAAATACGTTTGTATGTGCAAGTGAAGAAGTCCCAAAGCAAGAAGAAGTATCCAAACTTTATGTTGCCACGTTTAATCGTGCATCAGACAGTGCTGGTTTGGACTATTGGACAAATAATTCAGGTTTAAAACTATCTCAAATAGCTCAAAGCTTCTTTGAGCAAAATGAAACTAAAGAACTTTATCCTGATGGAACTTCAAATACAGACTTCATCACATCTGTATATCAAAAYCTWTTTAAYMGWGMRCCAGATACYGMNGGGCTTAAWNTATTGGGAARMWGAAYTWARTRYYRRTWSWYTTWCWAAAAAYAGWTTTAWTSWMRSWKYRRYRWWTKRWSYWMWWSWYAWTRRKMYWKSWARWKATKWWRMYATNTTAAAKWWTRWAAATTCAATAGGTTTATCTTTTGCACAAGCTGGCTTAAATGATATAACTGATGCTAAGACTATTATGAGTGGTATCACTAATGATACTGCTACTGTAGAGTATGCTAAAGGTAAAATAAGCAATAGTAATATAAATTCAGATATATGGAAAGAATATCTTGGTGAATCTATAATACATATGGGTGTAGAATATTATACAGTCACATCACCTTATACAGGTACAGTCTGGTTAGACAGAAACCTTGGAGCATCTCAGACATGTACAGCTATAGATGATGAAAAATGTTATGGTGATTACTACCAATGGGGTAGGGGTGTAGATGGACATGAAAAAACTACAAGTTTAAGTACGAGTGAACAAGCTACAGATATTGATAACGCAGGTCCTATTTTTATTACTGCTTCATCTACACTTGATACTGACTGGGCACAAGAAGCAGATTCCGATGGTAGTCTAAGAAGTGAAAACTGGTCTGAAAAAGATGGAACTTCAGTTTGTCCAATAGGTTTTAGAGTTCCAACAGTAGATGAATTAGGTTTAGAAACCTTATTTAGTAAAGATGGTATGAATAACAATACAGATGCATTTAATAATTTTTTAAAATTACCATCATCTGGTCAACGTAGTTGGTTTAATAACGAAGTACAAAAGAAGGCTACAGATGGGTATATCTGGACAAATTCAATTGATGGTGCAGAATCTAAACATATTCAATTTAACTCAACAGAAGCTTACAGAACAAAAGATTTTCGTGCTACTGGCAAACCTATACGTTGTATGAAGCCAACAAACATTCCGCCAACTGCTGTAAGTAAAAGTATTAGTTTAAAAGAAGGAATAGCAACAAATATTATATTGAATGGAAGTGATGAAGATGGAGATAATTTAACTTATGAGATTATATCTAATCCAACAAATGGGATATTAACAGGAAATGATGAAAATAGAACTTATACACCCTCTAATGGATATGTAGGAGAAGATAGTTTTATTTTTAAGGTTAGTGATGGCATAAATAGTTCTACTCCTGCTACAATTACAATTACGATAACTGAGGCAGAAAAAATAGTTTTTAAAGGTAAAGAATATCGTAGCATTATATCGCCATATACGGAAGCGATATGGTTAGATAGAAATATGGGAGCATCAAGAGCTTGTGCAGCACTAGACGATGAAGAATGTTATGGAGATTACTATCAATGGGGTAGAAGTCCAGATGGACATGAAAAACTTACAAGCCCTATTACAGATAAACAGGCAACTAGTGTAAGTAATATTTTTGGTAGTTTTATAACTTCAACAGACACAAATGATGGTGATTGGGCACAAAGTACAGATAGTGATGGTAGTTTAAGAAGTGAAAATTGGTCTAAAAAAGATGGGACTTCAGTTTGTCCTAAAGGTTATAG
>NVUO01000004.1 GCA_002733155.1 Sulfurimonas sp. | reverse complement strand
ATATTAAATTATTTAATACTAAACAAATGAATTATTTTATTAAACAATTTATAAATAAGAAGATACATGAGAGTCTTAATACAGATGCTTTCATTAATTTATTTATTCATTATAATTCAAATGATATTATTGAAATAATCGACAGTTATGTATCAACTACAGTTACCCTCGATTCTAAAGTAATAAATTTATTACTTACAAAAATTAATGAAGAAACTGTACAGTCATTGTTTAAAAGTGAAAATAAGGATAAGTTTTTTAATGTTTCAAGTATAAATGAAAAAGTTGCATCTTTACCTAGTGTTGTAAAGTCAAAATATTCTGATTTGATAAATAGTTTTAATAAATGTAAAAACTACAATCATGTAAATGTTAGTTTTGATGCTAATACAATATATGATCAATTTAAGGATTCCGATTATACTTYAGCAAAAAAATGGATTAACAATAATAATCATGATGTATTTGAATATGCAAAAATGTTATCTGCTAGAGGAGCAGAATTAGCTTCAATTAAATTCTACGAACAATTATGCTCTAAAGTATATGATACTGCCATTACTCAGATTAATAATGACAGTAGTGATTGGAAACTATTTGACCTAGTTGTGGATAACAAAAATATTGATGTAAAAAACTCACGTAGTGTATTCAATGAAAAATTATCTTATTCAGAACATTGTATTCCAAGGTTTAAAAAAACTAGAACTTCTAATCCAGTTAATATATTAGGCGTAATTTCCCCTTATATTAAATTAGAAGAAAACCAAGAACAGTTAGAACGTAAGACATTTTACAGCACTACTAATATTGAAAATATGATTACAGTTTTAGGTGAAACATCTTTAAATGAGATAGATAGCTACGCTAACCGTTTTAGTAAAAAAGGACTAGAAGTTGATCTTGATAAGAAAAACTTTACACCTGATTGGATTTTGGAATATCCAAAAGAATTTTATAAATATAGAGATGAACTTAAAAGTGATTTTATAAAAACATTTAATGGATACCCTAGTGCAATTGAGTATGATGTATTAAATGAGAATTTAATACCATTTTTTCTTAGCTGTGGAATTGATTTACCAAATATTCATGATGAAAATATATTTTATGGAAGGTTAACAAAAGAACAATTTAATTTTTATAATAGATTAAAAATCCAAGGAAAACAAACGATAACTAAACCTTTTTTATATTTAGCGATACTAAAACATTTTTCTGAAAGACTTCAAAAGAGTAAGGATATTAACTATACTCCATCAGATTATAAAAAATTGATTTATTATGAGGAGAGCTTTAATTACCCACTTGGAATATATGATCCGACTTTCATTATTAAAAAATTAATCGATACACTGGAAACATTATGGCAACAACGAAATGTTATCAACATGTCAAGCTATGTTACGTTTAAATATAATCAAAAAGGAATATTATTAGCCAAAATATCGATGAGCACTTCTTGGGATACATTAATTGCATATTGCGGTGGTTTCATTGAAGGTAAAGGTGCCTGTGGTTTTAAACCTTTAATTAAAGGTAAACACAAAACTTGTAGCTATTGTAAAAAAATCATTTGTCCGAAATGTAATTTTTGTATTAATCAATGTGTAAGATTAAAAAAATAAATGTAGAAAAAGAGTAATAAATTTGAAATATCTAACGCTATGAAGGGGTATCAATGCAAAATATAATTTTATATAGAAATAAAAGCATTGACTATTCAAAACCTATGTTAAGTGTTTGGATACCTAAAATATATATTCAAACATTATATAAAAGTACTATTCCAAAACTAATCACTTGGATAGATAGTGATATTCCTACAAATATAGAAAACTATTTCAAACAAAACAATCCAAGTAACCATCTAAATTACAGTAATGAAGAAACATACCTTATAGCTAATAATTTAACCATAAATAAAGTAATTTTAANTMGKMWAWATNAKGTAWAKAAAAATATTCAAGAAAATGAACTAGAAGAATTAGTTAAATATTTTATCCCATTAATAAAAACTAAAAAAGTAAAAATACTAGATGCTAACACAGATAAGGAATTAGTAATTTATATGGAAATACTATCTTATCTTGAGTATATTAAAAAAATAGAAATTATTTTAAAAAAAGAAAAAAGTGATAAATTAGGTACTGCTTTTAGAACAAGTTCATTAAAAAAGATAGTTGATATAAAAATTGCTCAACTGCAAGCTAGATTAGATGATCCTTTAATCCCAACAACGAGCAAAAATGAGATTAATAAGATAGAAAAAATAATAAAAATGTTGAAAAAATCTCAAGATGATAATTACCAAAATCTTTTTGAATATATACATTTACTAAATACGTTTACTGGACTAGATGCTGGAGTACTAAAACTTAGTGAAGCTGAACTAGAAGCAATACAGCAAGCAACATCATTTCATAATGGAAAAAGTAACAGTAACACGGAATTAATACGCAGTAGTATGATTTTTTTAAATCTACTTTTTTATAATGAACTAAATAATAAAAGCGAATATGCAGAGTCAATAMWMAMYMTTRCNNKKSWWTWTKYYWSYGRYGRSAYSMATNAMATMWATMRAMAAGRYMATRWKSKTMSYTTTAACAAAACTCATATTGAAAAAGTGTATGCTCTAAAAAGTACATCAGATAAAGTTCAAATATTTATATATTCAAATAAGACAAGTCCACTTGAAGAACTAATGGAAATAGCATTTAATTCTATGTCAGGTTTAGAAAATAAATTTGAGCCAGATAATCCAACAAGTGATGAGTTGTCAGAGTATAGAGTTATGAAAAATATATTAAGTGCTCTAAAATATGAGTTAAATTTTACTAAAAATGATATACGAATCATTAGATATTTTTTAATATTACTTCAAAAAGGAAAAATTCCTCTTCCCCACTTCGTACAATAATCACCCACTTTGCAATAATAAACCCGATTAATTAATTTCCACCAAAAAGCATCCGTGCTTCTTTAACGCGTTTGAGTTTAACTCAATACAAAGGCTTTACTATGGCAACATATAAAAAAGCAAAACTACTGCATATATTTACCAGTGCAGACTATACAAATAAAGAAACGCAAGAGGTAACTCTTGGCAAAGTCAAACTACAACTCCTAGAGATTGTAACTTTACGTAATGGTGAAATAAAAAATGAGTTGATGGATATATCTATCCCAAAAGAAAAACTATCTCTATACAAAGACAAGATAGGCACAACTGTACAAGTTGAAGTTGGTGTAATAGGAAAATGTAGTTACTACGGTATCTAAAAAAAGAGTTATGAGAGGAACTTAGCTTGGTGCCTGCGAGTACTCTCGCAGGATGAGCTAAGTTATTCGAAGAACGATAAATATTTCCGAGTTCTTGGTAACACTCGGTTCTTAACATAAAGAGCCAATCAAAAACTCTCGAAGATGAGGACGAAGTGAAGAACACCTAAGTGATGAGCCTCGCCCGTAATCGTAGTAGGTGGCTACACTTTGCCACCTTTAATAACTAATATTTAAAAGGTAACAATATGGAAAATAATATAAACTCCACTAACTTACCAAAGTTAATAAGTGGAATAGATACACTGTACTACTTCTATGAGTCTAACAATAACTATGATGATTTTTTTATAGATGCACTAGACCAACTAGAAGATAATAAAGGTAGGTTCGAGAAGCGTGACATATCTTATGAAAATAAAGATATAAAAGTATCAATAAATAATCAAGTGTTTGAGTTCAACSGTAAGGCACAAGGCTTTTACTGGTTCACTCACTTTGATAATTATCTAACAGTTGGTTTTAAAGACCATCTAGAAAATAGAGCATTAAATGATATCCAAGTACAGTTCACAGCTAATGGTATATATACACTTGGTTTAAAGTCATTACTAAAATATACAGATGATATTTTCAAAGATATAATAACAGGATATAAACCAATCACTAGAGTTGATTTAAACGTATTTGTACAAGCGGATTTATCTTGGCTAAGTAAAGATATGTTTGTATCTCGTAAACGTAAATACACTACTCATTTTAAAGAGGTAAGTTCTAAATATAAACTTCAAACTTTATATATTGGTACTGCACCATTTTTACTTCGCTTATACGATAAAAAAGAGGAACTAAAAAACTCTAAAAAAAGTGAAATGATGTATGAATACTTCTTAAATAATGGTTTCAATAAAGAAGATGATATTTTTAATATTGAGTTTGAAATGCACAGAAAACATTTAAAGATATATAATATTCTTACAGTAGATGATTTACTTGGGTCTGCTGAAAAACTATTTCGTGAGTCTATGGACTCAATTAGATTAGTAGATATAGATACAATAACAGAAGCCTCAAAAAACTCTGCAAATAGATATAAAGCTGATACTCATCCTTTATGGCAACATATAAGTGATAGCTACAAACTAAAAGACTTTTTATCAATCGAAGCACCACTAGAAAGATTAAAAAGAAAGAGTTATAGCTATTCAATTGAAGAAGCTATACAAGAGCATGTATCACTAGCTAAAAAGTATTATATACATAACGGTGTCATAGATGAACAGTTTTATGATGAAGTGCTAGAAGCTTTTAGTAAAAGTAAAGAGCCAGTACATATAACAACTCCAAGTATTCATACTAATGAAGAAGATAAAAAAGAGTTAATTATTACTCATGAAAATAYCTTAGATAGTGTAAATCTAAAAGAGCTTAATAATATGGAACTAGAGAAATATATAAAAACTTTAGAGTCAAACATGAGTAAACCTGACTTAGATTTTCATCTAATAATTAAGCAACACCAAACTGCACTTATAGAATTTAAGTTTAGAGGTATAGCTAAACAAGAAGAAATTGTGTTTTAGGGTAGGGTGTATCATGGATATTAAATATGAATACTTGGAACTATTACCAATAATAAAAGATATGCTCATCAAAGCTAATTCACCTTATTTATCTAAAAAAGAGCTTTCAAACTACCTAAAAGTAAGTGAGTCATTTATAAAAAACAAACTCTATAATGGAGAATTTATAAACGGTAAACATTACTTTAAGATAGGAGAGGCTAAAATTTTATTTGATAGATTAGAGATAGATAAGTGGTTAAGGGCAAAAGGAGAGCTGAATGGTAAGCCTATACGCCAAGAACAACAAACTTTATCTAAGTATATATCACAACGGTCAAAGGATTACTAAATCTACTGGTCTTGTTGATAATGCTAAAAATCGAAAGTTATGTAATAATGATTTATTACCTAATGTGTTATTTCAAATTCAARCAAACCAAATTGATATTACTCCTAAGAGTGAGATTAAAACAGTTGAAGAATATGCAGAGTTATTTCTAAAAAGTAAAAAGGTTCTTGTAAAAGAGTCAACTTATATTAGATATGACTCAATTATCCGTAATCAGATATTACCTCTGTTTGGAAGTAGGGCTATAAACTCTATAAAAACATCAGAGATAAAGAAATGGTTTAACTATTGGATAAGTGAACGTAGTAATACAACTGCTATATATATCGCTAATACATTTAGTGCAATTTTTAAAGAAGCATTTTATGATGAAGTGATAGATAAAAATCCATTTGATTATATAAGAAAACCAAAGAAGCAACAAGGTGGTGCTAAACCTTTTAGTGTAGATACAATAAAAATGCTTATTGAAAACGCTAAAGATGAATGGTTTAAAAACTTTTTAGCACTTAGTTTCTTTACTGGTCTTCGTACTGGTGAAGTTGTTGCACTTAAATGGGATAATATAGACTTTGAAGCTCAAGAGATAGAAGTTAAATACTCTAGGAGATATGGAAAAGATATAACTCCAAAGACTGAAAAAAGTAAAAGGATAGTTCCTATATTTGATGAACTACTACCTTACTTAAAAAGTCAAAGAGAACTTACAAAAGATATACAAAGTGATTATGTATTTCTTTCAAGAGATGGAAAACCATTTAATGATGGGAATAGAATACGAAGTCATCATTGGACTAAGTTACTTGCAAGTGTAGAACTTCCATATCAAAGACTTTATGATACAAGGTCTAGCTTTGCAACTATGATGTTATCTAGTGGTAAGTTTAGTATTAATCATATTGCTCAAATGATGGGACATACAAATGTAGATATGATAATCCATAAATACAATAAGTTTATTCCAGGAGAAGTAAGAAAAATTGATAAGTCAATTGGATTGTTTTAGAGACAAAGTGTAAGTGTGTATTAAAAAAAGTAATACAATGAAAATATTTTAGCTACCCATTAGCTACCATATGAATTTAATGTTCTGAAATGTCGTGTTTTAGGGGATTGAAAGTGTATGGCTCCGGATGCTGGATTCGAACCAACGACCAAGTGATTAACAGTCAGTTAAATCAATAATATCATCATTTCTTAAATCTAATTAAACCTCTTATATTTACCTATATTTAGGGAGTATATAGCTTTTTATACTTATCATATTTAATCAATGTATCTCAGATATAATATTTTTCCACGGACTTAAAATATAAATCTTTTATTTAAAGAACTCATTATTTACCTTTTAAACTAAAGCATCTTCTTAAATACACTTGAAAATTCAGATAAATTAAAAGTTTCACAAAACAATATGAAGTTTTTAACTAATTCCTCTTTTTCTGATTCATTTTTAACATCTTTACTACGCAATGATGGTATATCTAAAAACATAGAAGTTGTATCATCTTCCATCTCACTAAGCATTTCAAAACCTAAACTTTCATAAAATTCTATTGCTTCTGATTTTGAATTTACTAATAATGCACGACAACCTAATTTAACCTGCTGTTCATATGCTACAATTTTTGCAAACTCAATAAGAAGAGTACCTATTTTCTCTCTTTTTAATTGATCCGATACACATAGTCTTGTAATTTTAAGTGCTGGTATATCATAAAGCATAGATTCACTGACATCAAGTTCACTTCTTAATTTTTTACTATCCTCAGTAATATGAGTTGATGCTAGTGAAATATAAGCTTTGTAATTACCTTCATTTTGAAAAAAATAAGTTTGAAAGAAACCTTACTTATGATGACTATGAGTATTTTGCAAAAGGTAATCCAAAAGCTTTTGATGACCAGTGCATTCAAATTTCGAAGCAATAACTTTAAATTCAGAGTTACTAAACTCTCCAAGCCCAATTATTTGATGCATTAAGCAGAAAAAGATTTAATTAGATTACTGATAGAAGAAGAAGTTTTTTTAAAAGTTTTTAATTTATCTGCCTTAGATTTATCTAAAACATGCTTTTCAGAAGTATAGCTTCTCTACCGGAAACGATGTAACCACTACTCTCTTTATGTTGATTATCTAAGTATCTTACAGCCATAATAATAAAGCCCTCCTATTTAATATATGCAGTTGTTATACTATAAAACTATATAAAAATCAATTCTAACACTTGACTTTAACTCAATTATTTACTTCAGCACTCTTATTAATTCCTAAAATAACAGTAAAATTATTATTACACTTCATTAATATCATTTAATAGCAATATCATATTTACTTAAATCTAATCATTATCACCTCTAACTTTCTCCGTTAAACTCTTTTTCTAACTCTTCATATAGTTTAAGAAGTTTTTTTACTGTTTTAATATCAGCATCCCAATAATCTTTTCTATATGCTTCTGTCATTTTTTCAATCATATTTGCTAAAGCTTGTGGATTTTTATCTTTAAACCATTTTTTTAAATCTAAGTTATATTTATCATCGATATAAACTTCTACAAACTCATCTTCACTAAACGATGTAAGAGCCGTCACAGCTAAAACTAT
>NVUO01000003.1 GCA_002733155.1 Sulfurimonas sp. | reverse complement strand
CTTCCTTCTTTCTGATTGAAACAGCAACATTGGTTCCGTCGGAAAGTACTAAACATCCTCCTTTCCCTCTGATGTATTTTTTTGCAAAATTTAGGTTGACAATGGTTGACTTATGAACCTTGAAAAACCCATTAGTAATCAGAATGTCTTCAAATTCTTTCATCGGTTTAGAAACCAATATTTTTTTTCCGTCTTTCAACTGAAATGTGCAGTAAGCACGTTCAGCTCTACATAATACAATATTTTCGATCGGAACAAGATCCATGCCTTCATCTGTTGGTATAGACAACTTACTGAACTTTTTTACTACATTTATTAAGGGAGTAGTTAACTGGGCAGTCAATATCTTTTTTCTTTTCTCCAACCGTAGTTTAATGCTTTTAATAATCTGAGAATTATTGAAGGGCTTAAGTATATAGTCATCTGCTCCTAGATCCATTCCGTAGCGAATTTCTTTTGTTTCAACTTTTGCAGTTAGAAAAAGAAAAACAGGTATAATTTTATCTTTGAGTCTATTAGAAACTGCCTCGAGCAAAGAAAATCCATCCAATTCAGGCATATTGATATCACAAAGAACTAAATCAGGCTCTTCAGATAAAATCATGTCGTAGCCTATCTTCCCATTACTGGCTATAGATACCTCGAAACCTGATAATTCCAACATATCTTGTAATGTTTCTCTTATGTTTACTTCATCTTCTATTACTAAAATCTTATCCATGTAGCTTTTCGTTTAATATTATTGTAAACTCAGAACCTTTATGTAATTCACTTTTGAAAATTAATTCAGCACCTAATAAATCGAGGTACTGTTTCACAATTGATGTACCTAATCCGGTTCCTCTAATCTCATTTACATTGGTTGCTCTAAAGAAAGGTTCAAATATGTTGGGTTTGTCTTTATTAGGAATTCCAATACCGTAATCTTTTATTTTAATAATCGCTTTTCTGTTCTTAAATATGATAGTTAACTCTGGAGAAGGCTTCTTAGCAGAATACTTAAATGCATTGGATATAAGATTGGAAAAAGCATGTTGAAATAGATCAGGGTCTAAATAAAACAATGACGATCTCCCTGTAATATTCAACTTCATTTCCCTTTTATCTGTTTGGATTTGGTTGAATTTATCAATGACAGAATTAATCAGCTTTAATATATCTACCATTTGAAAATCGGTTTGTATCATTGCTGCGTCTTTGTTTCCTAAGATTAATACATTATCCATTAAGTCTGTCATTCGACTAATTTCGGTTTGAATACGTTTGTTTACCTTAAAAAGCCATTCTTGAATCATAGGTTCTGCATGATCTATTTGCATTTCCAACAGCCCTATGTTAGATTTAATAACAGTTAATGGCGTTCTAAACTGATGAGAAGCAATAGAGACAAACTGAGACTTTAAATTATTTAATGTTTTTTCTTTCAAATAAGTTTTTTCTAAATCTTCTTTTGTTTTTTCTAAATCTTTTGTTCTTTCTTGAACCTTAATTTCCAATTGTTCATTTAAACCTCTAAGCATGTTCTCAACTTTCTTTTTTTCCGAAATATCGTTGATCATAACTAAAACGCTTACCGTTTCATCATTCTCTTTGATAGGGCTAACGTTTAATGCACACCATATTTTCTCTCCATCTAAGTTGGTCTCTTCAAATTCAAAATAAGCCTCTTTATCTTTCCTAAAAACATTCGCAATTAACTTTACTACAGCTTCCTGAGTCTCTTTAGGGAAAAATCGATGAATCATTTGATCTCCTTCCGATATAGGACGATTTGCATATTCTATCTTTAACAAGTCATTTACTTTAAAGATTCGAATGGGTGATTGCTCTGCCAACAAGCGAAACTTCTCTTCACTTTCTCTTAATTCTTTCTCTTTTAATTTGGATTCTGTTATGTCTCTTAGTATGCTTTCAATTCCGATTGGATTYCCTGCCAAATCATTATAAGTTTTACAAGAAATAGAAGCATATTTTCTCGTACCCGACTTAGTTAATAGCATTACAATTAATCCTCTATAGATTTTTTGATCTCTTATCAGCTTCCGGAGAATAGTTCGATCATTTGTATTTGCATACAATTTAATTTCTTCTGTACCTATCAATTCTTCTGCTGAATAACCTAAAAATTCTTTAATAGAAGGGCTAATCACCTCAATAATACCGTTGTTGTTTACTCGAACAAAGACATCAAGAATTGAATTAAAAATCCCCTTAAACTTTACTTCGCTCTCTTTAAGCTCAAGTAGTATCTTTTCATTTTTTTGGTTCAAACGATAAGTCTCAATGGCCATATCCATAATCATCTTGAGACTTTCTGTATCAAATGGTTTATTTATATATTTATGAATACCTACCTTATTGAACGCATCTTTGAGTACATTATGATCAGTGTAAGCAGTAAGTAATATAGTTGGAATTAAAGGGTTTAATGTCTTTATTTTAGCAAGTAGTTCAAGTCCAGAAATTTCGGGCATTCGCTGATCTGAGATTACTAATTCGATCGACTCATTTTTAAAAAACTCTAAACACTCTTTTGCAGAAGAAGCTATAAACACATTATGAGTTCTCCTAAAAAGATTTTTAAATACTCCTACTGGTGAACTTCTACCGAGAATTTGTTAAATATCGATGAAAATACTTCTCCTTATTAGTGCTTTTAACTCCCTCTTTTAAGATGTATATACAAGACTTAAACTTATTGGGGGATGGATTTCTTTAGTAATGGGATATATTTAAATATATTAGAGGATTCTAAAAAACAAGGGGAGGATGGTTGGAGACAAGTTGGCAAATAAACTAATGAATGATGCTTTAGATATCTCTGTTAAGTACGCAAAAAAGATAAATATGAAAGAAGAAAAAAATAATTAATGGAACAATGTAAATGTTCTGAACTTAAGAAAATGTATCCAGAATTTTTGGATAAATCAAGTGAGTTTCATAATTTACGACGGGAGTTTGTTTACAAGCTTTGTCTAAAAGCAACACCAAAAAGATTAAAAGGGGAACATTATGCATGAGTATAGTGTAAGCTCTTCTAGTACAGATAGAAGGTATAGCAAAAGAAAATAATGCTTCAGAGGTAACAAAAATAGTGGTGAAAATTGGTGTCATGAGCGGAATAGAAGCGCATCTTTTTAAGATTGCATTTAATACATTTAAAGAAAAAACTATATGTGATTCAGCTGAGTTTATAATGAATATACAGAATCTTACTATAGAGTGTTTAGAATGTAGTTAGATAAGTGAGTTAGAAAAAATACATTATTGTTGTCAAAAATGTAAATCTACAAATATAAAAGTAGTTGACGGGGAAGACATGTTCCTTATGAGTTTAGAAATGGAGTAAAAGATGTAAGAATATTGGGAAAGTTTATTGAAGGTCATATATGTATGTTGGATTTGTAAAATTAAATCCCTTGGATGGAGAAATGAATTTTGTTCACGTATGTATATGGAGTAAGAAATATATCAAAAACTATTTTTCCCAACTATAAGGGAATGGCAAATAATTGCTAATCATCTTTATTATGATATTAATTAGTTAACAATGATGATTATAGATATTAGTCATTTTTGTAATGGACAATATGATGGATGGGAATGTTCTTTAGTTAATACTGGATATTAAAATGAGTATAATGTAATTAAATAGTCACAAAAGATAAAAATCTCTTGTAAATGATGTAAAGTTATTATATAATAATTCTATAAATTATCACAGAATAATTACATTTTCAAATAAAGTATAGGGGGTAAGTATATATGAATCAGTATAATATAATTATTGTTGAAGATGWTGAAATTACAGCTTTAAACCTAGATATGTCTCTGCAAAAGCAAGGTTATAATATCATTGCTATCTGTGATAATGCAAATAAAGCAAAAGATGAGATAGATAAATATAGACCTGATCTTATTATTATAGATATCTCACTTCAAAAAAGTAGTGATGGTATAGAGTTGGCAAGTATTATAAGGGAAAAGTATGGAATTCCTTTTATATATTTAACCTCACATAGTGACGATGAGATTATAACTAAGGCTAAAAAAACAGAACCGTATGGTTATATAGTTAAGCCTTTTGATCCATCATCACTTCATGCAACTATACAGATGGCAGTTTTTAAGTTTGATATGGAAAATAAAAGAAATAATGAAGATGATTTTTTAAAATTCGACCAATCAAATCTAGAAAAAATGCTTTATAAACAAAGAATCTCTGATAAACCTGTAGTACCTTTTGGTGGTGACTACTACTTAGATATAAATGTAAATGAAATATTTTATAAAAATAAAAAAATAAAACTCACAAAAAAAGAAAATGCATTTTTACATATATTAGTAGCTAAACTAGGTACAGTTATTAGTTTCAGCGAAGCACTCCAGTATGTATGGAAAGAAAATGGTGCTACTGAAAACAGCGTCAGGACACTGGTATGGAGACTTAGAAATAAACTTCCATCTGAAGTTATTAAAAATACATCAGGGGTTGGTTATTATATAGAAAATAACTAAATTATTTTTATAATTTAGAGACCGTAGAATAAACTGTATATACCCACCCCTTAATCATTAATCATTTTATATATTTTGATATAATTTCACTAAAAAATAACCTCCAAAGGTCTTCTTTCATGGTACTAAGTTGAGGATAAATCTCAAACCAATTTCCAATACTAGATACATAACTTTAAAAGCAGATTCTACAGTAGGAAAAGATTTTCAAGCATAACCTATAAGTGCTATTTTTTTTATTTTAATCCCTTTAATTTTTCATATTCAATGCATAAAAAGCTTATCCAAGTGATATCCCACCATCATTTACAGGTGTTTGAGACTGTATATAATATCGTATATTATTAGRAWCTWWTYWAWANCATAWGWMTWWYSAMNTAAAAWWMWWYWKWGAMAWRYWMMKYMWMTMWGWRMAAMTSKTARWTMYWKMTKWWKTAAYRRYWTWTYYAKMAWYWKWNTTAAYAAYWKTWTTYWTWAAWWYTWYAGCTAAATTTTTTTTATTATCTTCATCTAAAATTTCTTTTATCATTTGATAATATTCAATATTATCCCCGTTTAATGTATAACTATATACATCATCATTTGTAATATCTGATGCATATCCTTCCATGATTATTCCACTTTCACCTTCATAACCTAAGTTATTTAAATGTCCACTTAAAGCATACACAGCGTCAAATGGTCTACCTATGGAGCTAGTTTTTGGAGAATTTATTTTTTTTATTTTCATTAAATATAATGTTTTAATCTCTTTTTGTGTATATGATTTTATAAGAGGATTATCTAAATTTAAAACTTCTTCTAAAGTAAAACATTCAAATAATAAAGCTAACGCAACACGTCGTGGTTCTTTTATTGCTTTTTCTCCACCTATAAGAGAATACTTTTTTAAATGATAAATTCTTTTATATGTATAAGGAGTAGATAAAAGGACTTCACCTCCCCATATTGATCCATCATCTCCATATCCTGTACCAACAAAACAAAAAGCTAACACCTTTTCATTTAGATTATACTCTGCCATACAAGCATGAGCATAATGATGCTGTACTTTTATCAGAGAAAGGTTGGAGTGTTCCTTAGTATATTGTTCAGCCCACTTAGTTGTTTTATATTGCGGATGTTTGTCACATACTATAATATCAGGTTCAAAATTATAAAGTTCTTTAAATGTTTCAATAGTTCTTAAAAAATATTCAAAAGCATCTAAGGAATTTAAATCTCATATAGGAGGAGACAATACAATATTTTCATCAAATACAAGTGATATTGTATTTTTTTGGTTAGCACCTAGGGCAAGAATTTTTTCTTTGTTTTATCTTTTAAACTAAAGCTTTTAGGAGCATAACCCCTTGAAAGACGTAACATAAGAGTTCTGTTGTGTACACAAATTACCACACTATCATCACAAGCATTTACAATATCTCTATTATGATTTAGTGCTAATTGAATTACTGAGGGTAGTTTTTTAAAAAGTTCTTGATTTTTTCTTATTATAGGTTCATCGCTCAAATTTGCACTTGTAGCAACTATTGGACATTTTAGTATATCTAATAACAATTCGTGAATAGGTGTATAAGCTAAAAAAGCGCCTATTTTTTCTATATTTGGAGCTATAGAATCAGCTAATATTTTAATATCTTTTATTTTTCTAAGGATGACTATAGGTCTCTCTTTGGAGGGTATAAGAGCTTCTTCCTTTGGTGTAACTTCACACACTTTTTTAATACTTTCCAGACTATCAAACATAACAGCCAAAGGCTTTGTTGGTCTATGTTTATTTTCTCTAAGTTTTAAAACTGCTTCTTCACTTGTAGCATCACATATTAAGTGAAAACCACCTATACCTTTAAGTGCCACTATTTTATTTGCATTTATTTCATTGGCAAGTTTATAAATAAATTCTTTTATTTCATYWTTWAYAWMAWWAWTMRGWNCAAAWRRTRSWSYWMAMWYARWATRASWYMYMKGCTKWRYWTKWWWWYKTYRWWWMKYMSKRYCAWWWWWYWCCWTYKMAMATRMCWSACACATCATTTTTATACTCATTTGGCTTAACTACATAAAATACTCCATCGCACATGCCTCACACATCTCGAATTTTTGCATTGATGTAAAATCTCTATCATAAGGAAGCTTTTTTATAATAGTATAACGAGGTTCACAATTTGTACAATTAATAAAAGGGTATTTATAACGACGATTTTTGGGTTCATTCTTTTCAGTTCTACATGCATTACATAAAGATATGTCAGCAGAAAGCATTGAAGATATATCAGTAGTATTTGATTTAAGAATTCTGAAGATATTTTCACCAACTAATTCAATTTTTTCTATACTACCCCAAGAAAAACAGACAACTTTTCATAAAGTTTAATTCTCAAAAAAGTAAAATTAAACAATAAAAATGAGGGTAGCAGTATGAGTAGAAAAATGACTAAATTTTCAACACAATTAAATTAGTACTAGAAATTTTACGAGAAGAGAAAACTCTAAATGAGATTGCAAGTGAAAATAATATTAATCCAAAAAATTTACAGAACTGGAAGAAACTATTTTTAGAAAATGTGCTGTAAGCGAAGCGAGGAAATACTCTTGGGGTGCAGAGGTTGCAATGGAACCAGCTAAAGCTGTAAAAGAGTATAAAGATGAAGTAGCCAAACTAAAAGTGCAAGTGGGTGAGTATGCTAAAAAAGTTGGAGAGTTAACTTTCGAGAAGGACTGGGCAGTGGGAAAGTTAAAGAGCTTGGACTCTAGCTTTAAAAAAGAGTTAATTGATAAAAGTGAGAATAAAATAATCTCTGTCGTAAAACAGTGTAAGTTGCTGAACTATAATCGAAGCAATTTATTTTATATCTCAATGGTGAATCCTATTAAAAAAACCATCAAAGATGAGATAGTTGCTATTTTTGAAGAGATACCTTGCTATGGTTATCTAAAAGCACATCAGGAGCTTTTAGATAGAGGTCATAATGTTTGTGTGAACACAGTGAGAGCTAATCAAGTATGGTCAACTGATATTACCTATATTAAAATTAAGGGTGGTATGGTTTATATGGCTGCCATTATTGACTGGTATTCTAAGGCAATATTATCTTGGAGAATATCAAATACAATGGATACAGACTTAGTGATGGGTGTACTTAATGAAGCATTATCATTGTATGGTAAACCCGAGATATTTAACACCAATCAAGGAAGTCAATATACAAGCTACATTCATACACAAACATTAAAAGATAATAATATCATAATCTCTATGGATGGCAAAAGTAGAGCTACTGACGGGGTACCCCTTGAGGGTATAATATCTGTATTGAGAGATTCTGGAGAAGTGCTAAGGTTGAGAAAATATATCTTAATGAATATGAGAGAGTATCAGTTCTTAAAAATGATGTTAAAGATTATATTGAATTTTATAATCATAGAAGATTTCATGAGACACTGGACTATCAAAAACCTATGAATGTTTATTATGATAGTTTTAAAATGAATGATGAAAACTACACTAATTTTAGCGAAAATGTAGCATAAGAACAGGTGCTTAGGGAATTAGATTTTATAAAAAGTTGTCTTGACTAATTGGGGTAGTATAATATTCATATAACAGCAAGTAGTACAATAATAGCTATTGCTATTATTATTTCCACTAGTGAAAATGCGGATTTTTTGTTTTGCATTATGATAAATTTATGTAATCAAATTTAGGAGTGGTTTTAGTTCGCCAATTCTAATATCAAGTGCAATTTTTTTGAAGTAAGTTGAAAGATAGGATTAATCGATAATCTGCTAATTTATTTCAACCAAAAAACAAGAAGTAGCATGAGATATAAACAATTAACCTTAGAGAAACGATACCAAATTTCAGCTTTAATTAAAGCAGGATTGAATCAAAAAAGTATAGCAATAGAACTTAATGTGCATCCATCAACAATCAGTAGAGAACTAATAAGAAATAGAGATGTAGTTAGAGGCTACAATGCTGAATTAGCTCAGATAAAATCTACTCAAATTGAGATGAAAAAGAAGAAACGATTTTCACTGACTAAATCTATCAGATTGAAGCTAAAGCAAGACTGGTCGCCAGCACATAAGTGGAAGAATGAAACTTGATACAGGTATATCAGTAGTCCATGAAACAATTTACCGCTATATTTACACGAACAAGAAGAATGGTGGTAAGCTCTATAAATATCTTCGACATAAAAATAAGAAGTATCATCATAGAAGTAATGATTATCAAGATAGAGGTACTATCATAGACCGTGTAATGATAGATAAACGTCCTAAAGTTGTAGAAAAGAAAAATAGAATAGGTGACCTTGAGATAGATACAGTTATTGGTAAAAATCATAAAGGTGCATTAGTTACTGTTGTAGATAGAAAATCAAAGTTCGTACTTATCAAAAATGTACCATCAAAAGAAGCAAGTGTTGTTACTGAAGCACTCATAGAAATGATACAACCTATCAAAGCCATCACTAAAACAATAACTAGTGATAATGGTAAAGAGTTCGCATATCATAAACAAGTATCAGCTGCACTAAACACAAACTTTTACTTTGCAAATCCTTATCACTCTTGGGAAAGAGGATTAAATGAGCATACAAATGGACTAATTCGTCAATATTTACCAAAAAAGTCAGAGTTTTTAAATGTTTCTAAGGAGGAAATAATTATTATTCAAAATAGACTTAACCATAGACCTAGAAAAGTACTGAACTATAAAACTCCATATGAAGTATTTTTTAATGAAATGAGTAAGAAATTAGCTAGTTAAATTAGGTGAAAATTGCACTTGATATTAGAATTGGCGCAATAAAAAAGATAAAAGTTGAATATGTTAACATAAAGCCACTTCTGTTGAAAGAAAAAATTAAGAAAAAGCATAAAACAGTGCCTGACAGCCTTTTTTAATCACCCTCTTTTCAATGGTGTAATTTATGTTTAGTGTCTGTAGGTTTAATCCATAGTGCAAATAAAATTGCAAATATACCCATAATTAAAGTAGTTATTTCAAAGTTAGTCATATCTAGTTGCATCACACCAAATACATTAACTCCACCTCTCTTGAAAGCTTTTGCAATTTCTTTTG
>NVUO01000002.1 GCA_002733155.1 Sulfurimonas sp. | reverse complement strand
TTTTATACATAGAAAATAGTAACTATTATAAATATGGTGGAATGTTTTTATCAATAATCTTCGCTCTAAGAGCAATTGGAGAATTTAACGTAGTTGGATTTTTTAAAAAAATAAAAAATACAGAATTTGCAATGTWWKATAYWWWATATWWTTMWYMWWKWTKWWKWAWWTYAKRWRWKWMTTWWKMWAWATKKAYWWWYKKKRKWTWWMRMKWMCKAGAGACTGTGAAATAACTATAAAACAACTCATATCTCAGAAGTTAACAAGATTCTAACATATAGAGCTTAACTTCATCAAGTCTAAACCCATAAAACAGTATAATAACACTAATAAGAAGCCCAATAATTTGGGCTTAAAGAGGTATAAATGAGTGAGAAATACAAAGAGGGACTAAACCGTAATCAACAACAATTTTTCCCTCCAAGTCTTGATGAATATGTAGATGAGAGTAATCAAGTAAGAGCAATAGATTTATATGTAGAACAACTTGATTTTAAAGAGATGGGCTTTGATGATACATCAACAAGCTTTGAAGGACAGAAGTCTTATTCCCCTCAGTTACTTCTAAAAATATATATTTATGGTTACCTTAACAAGATAAGAAGTTCGCGCGCCCTTGAACGTGAGAATGCTCGTAACATAGAACTGATGTGGCTAACCTCAGGATTAAAACCCACTTATAAAACTATCTCTGACTTTAGAAAGAACAATCCTAAGGCACTAAAAGAAGTATTCAAAGACTTCGTATTCATACTTAAAGGTATCGCCTTAATAGGAGATGAATTAGTAGCCTTAGACGGTGCCTTTTTAAGAGCTAATGCCTCTAAAAATACTTTAATTATGAAGAAGACTACAGAAAGAGATTTAAAAGAGGTAAATGCAAATATAGATGAATATCTTAAATCTTTAAAATACAGTGATGAAGAAGCGCATACTACTAAACTCATTAAACAACTTCCCCGTAACTTAGAATTATTCTTAAAAAAAAAGCAAGACTTACAACTGAAAAAAAGTTCCTCGAAAAGATAAACCATACCCAATACAATAGAACNTGACCCGGAAGCAAGTGTAATGGTTAAATCAGCACATAACCTAATGGCGTATAACTCTCAAATATGTGTGGATGATAAGTTCAAGTTCATTGTAGCTACAGATGTAACCTCACAAGGAACAGATAAACAAGAACTACATAAGATGGCACTTCAAACTAAAGAGGTGATAACAAGTCCTGACTTAGTGATACTAGCTGATAAAGGCTATTATTCAGCCGCTGAAATAAAGAAATGTGTGGATGATGGGATTAAAACATTAGTACTTGCTATTAGAACAGGTCAGGAGCTCGTTAACAAGGGTAAATTCACTAAAGATAAATTTATTTATGATAAAGAACAAGATGCGTATATCTGTCCCAACAATAAGCTTGTCTCAAGAACAAAGTCCATTAATAAATCATATGCACGAATCATGCATATGTATCGAAGCTCACAGAGTGATTGTAACGCTTGTCCCATAAAAGATAACTGTCTAGGTGAAAAGACGAAACAAAAACAAACCCAAAGATGGGAACATCAAGAACTTTTAGATACTTATAATAAAAATATGAAAACACCAGAGGCTAAAGCACTTTACAAAAAAAGAGGCTCAATAGTTGAACATCCATTTGGAACTATCAAGAGAAACCTTGGCTGGGATCACTTCTTAGTCAGAAGTAAAAAGAAGGTGCAAGGTGAAAATGCACTCATCATGTTTACCTATAATTTCAAAAGATTATTAAATCTTATAGGGATAGCTTTGTTTAAAAAGTTACTAATAGCCATCAAAGATGGAGACCTAACCAATATAAGAGAAGAAATAGCTCTTTATATCGCCAGTTCTAGGCTTTATATAGTTGATTTTTTTCAATATATTTTTATGGTACAATTTTCGAAGAAATTGGCTTGATAATTAGTCATTTCTAGTGATTATTAAAAGCATGAGGCTGTGTTTTTTCACAGTCTCCTAGTAGCTAAACATATATCTTTCAATAGCTTTATTTGATAGAAGAGAGAGTTTAAAGTAGCTATTTCAGGGCTTTCTAGTATATTTTAGATTTTCCAGCATCCGGAGCCATAACTTCTTAAACCATTTACTTAGAGACTTTTCAAAGATTTAGAAACTTCATTGTTCCAAAACTGTACCAATTTTGTAGCACTTTTTTTATAAAATATAACCTAAAAAATAAGCTCTTTTGATATTTTCACGTTTTCTATACTTAGCGTACATCTTKAAANKTNNNYKKMDWRAWRANNANYMCMKSRKWSTAAATAATCATTTTTTCTTATCCATTAATCTCTAAGTCATTTATAACACTCTCTTGAGTCTCAATAAGTTCTGATGACTGCTGGAAAAAAGTTATACTTCATTAAAATTCTAGCACCCCTACCATTACCATCATCAAAGGCATGTATTCTAACTAAGTTATAGTGAGCAATAGAAGCTACTAAAATTGGATGTAATTTATTTTCAGTTATCCAGTTTATAAGTTCTTGCATTTGTGGTTGTACTTGTATTGGTTCTACATATTGATGAATATCCCCATTTGGTAATAGTACATGATTAGGTTGTATTTTATACTCCCATGGTCTAGCTTTTTTTTGAATTAGATTACCGTCTTTATCTTGAGCAGGTGTAGATTTTACATTTAATAGTATTAAAGCGTTTAGCTCTTTAACTAAAGCTTCTGATATATCTCTTTTATCTTCTATAATTTCATAAAGATAGTCTATAGCTTCAATATGATTTTTAGCATCTAAAAAATCTTTAAAAGGTTTACCCTCTACCGTTAAAAAGAAATGTGTATCTCCACGACTTAAAGTACTACCCTCAATACTATTAGAATTGTAAGTCCAGTTTATTTTGAGCTTTTGTAAGATAGTGTGCCATAGTTCTGCATTATTATCTTTTATCTCATTGATACGATTATTTAGATTATCTGTTATTTGAAATAATGACTCAATTTCAAAATCTTGTTTAAAGTTATAAAATTTAACTTTTGCATATCATTGTTTATTATTTCCATAATGTTATAGATTAGTTTATCTAAATTATAACTTGTTTTTTATAGATATATGATTGAAGTATATTTCATATTTACCCCTTAATACAACGAACAGAAAAGCCAAAAAATGATTTTAATCAACACTTTAATTTGGATATAGAGAGAAATTTTACACTACCTGATATTGAGCCATTTAATGCTAAACAAAAAAATTTTAAAGTAAATAATAAGATGACTTCAATAACTATAAGAAATACAAATGTTGGAGAAAAAATTGATTTGTTTTCAAAGTCTATTTATTTATGTTTTAAAGACAAAGTTGAATGTGATATATTTAGAGACAATGTAGATAAAAATCAAAGAGACTTTACTAAAAACTAGAATTAACGAGGTTAAACTCAAAAGCTAAACTTATATTTTCCAAAAACTGTTTTTTCCAGTTGATGAGATTTTTGGAATTATCTTATATGAACTTGCAATCTCATTGATAGTCTTTTCACCCTTTAATACTTCTAAAACTGAATTTACTGGTTTGATTTATGGGGAGAATTATACACTAAGCAATAACATAATAATAAAAAGTTCCATTTTATAAAATTTTGTCCGAAAACAGTATAAGAAAAGAAAGATTTTATCTTTATCTTACATAAAATAATATAAAATATTTTAAAATTAAATAAATATTCACTAGTGTAAGGGATTTTTTATGGAAATTGGATATATAATTATTTTTTGGTATGGGATWCTTCATGCKTTTGGACCWGATCATTTAACAGCAATAGCAGATTTTTCTATTGGGAAATCAATGAAAAAAACTATATTTATAACAAGTATGTTTGCTTTTGGACACGGTCTTATGCTTTTTATTTTTGCAAAACTTCTTGAAGTATATGATCTTCCTGAATATATTACAGCTTATGGAGATATAATATCTTCATCAGTGATTATTGCTATGGGTATTTATCTTTTATTAATGGTAGCTTCTAATCGTATACAGCTTAATAAGCATATCCATGAAAATAAAGAACATATTCATATCTATTTTGGGAAAAAACATTCTCATAGCAGTAATAAATCAAATATATCTGCATGGAGTATAGGTGCTCTTATGGGTATAGGTGGTGTACGTGGAATGCTAGTAACATTAGGAATGTTGCAAGGAAGTAGTATTGAATGGATAATGGTTTTAACATTTGTTATGGGTGTATCTTTAGTATTTTTAAGCTTTGGAGCTTCCATACTCTATCTCAATCAACAGTATATTACAAATATTACAAATGTTAGACGAGTTTTTGCAATTGCTGGAGTTATATCTGTAGCAGTTGGAACWAATATGATATTAGCATAAATTTAAAATAAGGAATAATATAAATGTGTGTAGATTACGGATGTAGTATAAAAGGAACAACTTTAGGGGACGATTGGCATCATCATGATTATAAGAATAGTCATTCATATGAGCATCAAACAGCTCACGAAACACTGCAACATAATCCTCAGTTAAATGATAAAAAAACGATTAGTGTTATTACCAAAATATTGGATAAAAATAATCATGAAGCAGGACATAATCGTACTCATTTTGATAGTCATAATGTTTTATCTATAAATCTTATGAGCTCTCTTGGTAGTGGAAAAACAACACTTTTAGAAAATATGGCAGATATGGTTAATTTTAAATTTGGTGTGATTGAGGGTGATTTAGAGACTTCTCGTGATGCTGATAGAATTAAGGCAAAAGGTATTCCATCATTTCAAATACAAACAGGTTCAGCTTGTCACTTAGATGCTTTTATGGTACACAAAGGGCTTCATGATATGCCTCTTAATGAGATAGATGTTTATTTTATAGAGAACGTTGGTAACTTAGTTTGTCCAGCTTCTTATGATGTAGGTAGCCATTTAAATATTGTATTAGTTTCTATTACAGAGGGAAGTGATAAGATAGAGAAATATCCTGTAATGTTCCGTCAAGCGGATTTAATCCTTATAACTAAGATGGATTTAATTGAGCATTTTGATTATGATTTAGAGCATGAAAAGAAAGAAGCACGTAAGATTAAACCAAGTGTTGATATTTTAGAAGTTAATATCAAAGATCAAGCATCAATTCAGAGAGTAATAGACTGGATAGAATTTAAAAGAAAAATGAGAGCTTAGTATGTGTTTATCAATTCCAAGCAAAGTTGTTAAACTTGATTTAGAAAGGAATGTAGCTATAGTCGATACTATTGGTGTTAAACGTGAAGCTAGTTTAGAACTTATGGAAGAAGGTATTGAAAAAATAGGTGATTATGTTTTACTTCATATAGGTTTTATAATGAATAACATTGATGAAGATGTTGCTCTTGAAACACTAAAGTTGTATGATGAAATTTTAGAAAAACTAGCTGAGGAAGATAGGCGGCTGATGGTCATAGATGACGATAACTGTGAAAAGAGAGGTGCTTAAATGAGTGAACTTAAGCTAAAGAATTTATATGATGGTTTTCGTAATYCTGAAGTTATCAAAGGTTTTGCAAAGCTTATCAAAGAAGAGGCAAAAAAACTTGCTCGCCCTATAAATATTATGGAAGTGTGCGGTGGGCATACTCATTCGATTATGAAATTTGGTTTGCCACAACTTCTACCAAATAATATTAATTTTATACATGGTCCTGGATGTCCTGTTTGTATTATGCCAAAAGAACGAATTGATCATGCCTATATCTTAGCAAGGCAAAAAGATACTATACTTGTAACTTTAGGTGATATGATAAAAGTACCAGGTAGTCGTGGAAGTTTACAAGATGCACGTGCAAATGGTGCAGATGTTCGTTTTATATATTCTCCTCTTGACGCACTTAAAATTGCATCCGAAAATACAGATAAAAAGATAATCTTTTTTGCTATAGGTTTTGAAACTACTACACCAATGACAACAGCACTTATAGATATAGTACTAAAACGTGGTATAAAAAATATCTTTTTTCATATAAATCATGTAACAGTTCCAGAGGTAATGGTAGAGCTTATAGATAGTCGTGATGAGCATGTAGATAGTTATAATAATTGTATTGATGCTTTTTTAGGACCAAGCCATGTGAGTGTAATTACTGGAAGTAAAATATATGAAAAGTTTCCTCGTGATTATGGTCGTCCTGTTGTAGTAGCTGGATTTGAACCAGTTGATGTTATGGAAGCGATACTAATGATTATCAAACAGTTTAACGAAGGAAGATGTGAACTAGAGATAGAATATAAGCGCCTAGTATCTTATGATGGTAATCTTAAAGCACAAACTCTTATTGAAAAGTATTTTAAAAAAGCATCTCTATTTAAATGGCGCGGGTTAGGAAATGTCCCTGATAGTGGTTATAAACTTCGTTCAGAGTTTGATGATATAGATGCTGAAAAAATTTATGCTGATATACTCCCTTTTGAAGAAATAGAGGATCATAAACTTTGTATTTGTGGGGATATACTTAGAGGTATGGCCAAACCAGATGAATGTACAATTTTTGGTACTGCTTGTAAACCACAAACACCATTAGGTTCTTGTATGGTAAGTAGTGAAGGTGCTTGTGCAGCTTACTATAAATATGGAAATTTATTAAAATGAATAAACATATAACCTTAGCCATGGGAAATGGTGGAGAAGAAAATAATGAGCTTATACATAAAGTTTTTTATAAAGCTTTTAAAAATGAGATACTAGAAAAGTCTGAAGATGCAGCTGTTATTCATGGTGGAGAACTTGCTTTTAGTACCGATAGTTTTACAGTGTCTCCACTCTTTTTTCCGGGTGGAGATATAGGTAAACTTGCTATTTGTGGCACTTGTAATGATCTTGCTATGATGGGAGCAAAACCAAAATATCTTACTTGCAGTGTTATAATAGAAGAAGRATTTCCTACTCGTGAGCTTGAAAAAATTGTTCGCAGTATGAAAAAAGAGTTAAAAAACAATGGAGCTATAGTTGTAAGTGGTGACACTAAAGTAGTACCTCGAGGAAGTGTTGATAAGATATTTATAAACACAACAGGTATTGGAGAGATTCAAAAAAAAGGGATAAGCTCAAATAGTATCTCTGAAGATGATGTTATTTTAGTGAGTCGTGATATAGGTCGTCACGGAGCTGCTATTTTTGCAGCACGGGAGGGTATAGATCTTTCAACAAGCTTGAAGAGCGACTGTGCATCGCTTACTCTACAAGTCCAAGCACTCATAGATGCAGATATCAATATAACTGCATTAAGAGATGCAACTCGTGGAGGAGTAAGTGCTGTACTTAATGAGTGGGCAAAACAGTCAAATATTTGTATAGAAGTTCAAGAAGATAGTATTCCAGTCTCACAAGAAGTGTATGGTATATGTGAAATTCTTGGCTTTGAAGCTGTAAATCTTGCAAATGAGGGTACTTTTGTTTTAGCTATAAAAAAAGAGGATGAAGTAAAAGCTCTTGAAGTTCTGCACCGTTTTGAGAACTCTTCAAATGCAGTAAAAATAGCAGTTGTAACCCAGCAGTATAAAAAAAGAGTAGTTCTTTTAAGCTCTTATGGTACTAAAAGGTTTTTAGAGACACCTACAGGTGAACTGCTTCCTCGTATCTGCTAAAACTTTATGAAAATATTACTTCTAGTCACTGCATTTAACTCTCTTTCTCAGGCGGTTTTTGTTCGTCTTAGAGATAAAGGAAATAGAGTAGCAGTCGTTTTCTTTATTAATGAAATTCAAGTTCAAAAAGAGATTAGAAGTTTCAATCCAGAGTTGATTCTTTGTCCTTTTTTAAAGGATTTTATCTCAAAAGATATTTACGAGAACTACCCTACATATATTTTTCATCCAGGACCCATTGGCGATAGAGGTCCAAATGCACTAGAGTATGCACTACAAAACCACACAAAAGAGTGGGGAGTTGTGATACTCAGAGCCAATGAACTTTATGATGGTGGGTATATAGTAGCACAGAGTGATTTTAAAGTACGAGGCACTTATAAAGCCTCGCTCTATCGTCAAGAGGTAGTACAGAACTCCCTTAATGCCTTAGATGATTTTTTTATGAAGCCAACTCAAACAAAACAGGTTTTAAACCCTATTCATAAAAAGTTTACAAAAGAGATAAGAACAATAGATTGGCAGAGTGATTCTACGGATACCATCATAGATAAAATAAACCTATCGGATAGTTTCCCTGGAGTCTTAGATGAAATAATGGATGTTTCATGCTATCTTTATGGCGTTTGGCGCGAAAATAAACTACGAGGCGATGTAAAAGAGCTCTTAGCTAAACGCGATGGTGCTATCTGTTTAGGTACTTTAGATGGGGCAATATGGATAAGTCATCTCAAAGAGCCAAATCGGTTTAAACTCCCAGCTACTTTTGTGTTGAAGGAAAAAATAGCTGGTATAAAAGAGAGTAGACTCTCTCTTCTTTTTGATAAAACATATGAAACGTTTTATGAGATAAGCGTAGAAAAACGGGATAGTGTGGCATATCTATGTTTTAACTTTCACAACGGTGCTATGAGTGCGCAGCAGTGCATACGACTAAAATACGCCTTTGAATATCTTAAAGAGGATAGTGAGGTTATAGTGCTTGTTGGGGGTATGGACTTTTTCTCAAATGGGATTCACCTGAATATTTTAGAGGACTCAAAAAAACAGGGTGAAGATGGCTGGAGCAACATAAACGCTATGAATGATTTTATAAAATCAATCCTAGAAGCTGATGAAGTTGTAACAGTGGCGTCTTTGGCTAGAAATGCAGGGGCTGGAGGAGTTTTTATAGCACTCGCTTGTGATTATGTAGTAGCCAAAGAAAGCGTGGTTTTAAATCCTCACTATAAAACACTAGGGCTTAGTGGAAGCGAATACCATACATACACACTTCCAAAACGAGTTGGAAAACTCTTGAGTGAAAAAATTTTAGAGGAGGCTCTGCCAATATCTGTAGAGTATGCTCAAAAGATTAAGATGATAGATAAAGTTTATGCTAAAGAGAATTATTATGAAGAGTTGCACGAGTTTGCATCTTCACTCTATAGTCAAGACTATATCTGGCAAAAGCAAGATAGAGTTGAAGAGTCACAAGATGCAATGGAACAGTATAAACACGAAGAACTAAAAATAATGTATGATGAATTTTGGGATAAAGAGAGTAGCTTTCATACTCTTAGACGTGAGTTTGTTTATAAGCTTTGTCCACAAGAGACACSTCAAAGATTAAAGGATATAAAGAATGCATGAGTACAGTATAGTACAGGCTCTACTAAATCAAGTAGAAAATATTGCACAAGAAAACAGAGCTACTAAAGTAAATAAAGTAATTGTGAAAATCGGTGTTATGAGTGGTATAGAAACACATCTTCTTGAAGTAGCCTTTAATACATTTAAAGAAAAAACTATTTGTGAAGAAGCAGAGCTTGTACTAAATGTTCAGCCACTTACCGTAGAGTGTAATGAGTGTAGTGAAGTTACAGAACTAGAAAAAATTCACTACTGCTGTCAAAAATGCAATTCTACTAATATTGTAGTTATTGATGGGGAGGATATGTTTCTCATGAGTGTAGAGATGGAATAAGGAGATAGAAAAGCAAGAGTATTGGTAAAGTTTATAGAAAACAAGAAAAATATGCTTACTTTATACTACCCCAATTAGTCAAGACAACTTTTTATAAAATCTAATTCCCTAAGCACCTGTTCTTATGCTACATTTTCGCTAAAATTAGTGTAGTTTTCATCATTCATTTTAAAACTATCATAATAAACATTCATAGGTTTTTGATAGTCCAGTGTCTCATGAAATCTTCTATGATTATAAAATTCAATATAATCTTTAACATCATTTTTAAGAACTGATACTCTCTCATATTCATTAAGATATATTTTCTCAACCTTAGCACTTCTCCAGAATCTCTCAATACAGATATTATACCCTCAAGGGGTACCCCGTCAGTAGCTCTACTTTTGCCATCCATAGAGATTATGATATTATTATCTTTTAATGTTTGTGTATGAATGTAGCTTGTATATTGACTTCCTTGATTGGTGTTAAATATCTCGGGTTTACCATACAATGATAATGCTTCATTAAGTACACCCATCACTAAGTCTGTATCCATTGTATTTGATATTCTCCAAGATAATATTGCCTTAGAATACCAGTCAATAATGGCAGCCATATAAACCATACCACCCTTAATTTTAATATAGGTAATATCAGTTGACCATACTTGATTAGCTCTCACTGTGTTCACACAAACATTATGACCTCTATCTAAAAGCTCCTGATGTGCTTTTAGATAACCATAGCAAGGTATCTCTTCAAAAATAGCAACTATCTCATCTTTGATGGTTTTTTTAATAGGATTCACCATTGAGATATAAAATAAATTGCTTCGATTTTAGTTCAGTAACTTACACTGTTTTACGACAGAGATTATTTTATTCTCACTTTTATCAATTAACTCTTTTTTAAAGCTAGAGTCCAAGCTCTTTAACTTTCCCACTGCCCAGTCCTTCTCGAAAGTTAACTCTCCAACTTTTTTAGCATACTCACCCACTTGCACTTTTAGTTTGGCTACTTCATCTTTATACTCTTTTACAGCTTTAGCTGGTTCCATTGCAACCTCTGCACCCCAAGAGTATTTCCTCGCTTCGCTTACAGCACATTTTCTAAAAATAGTTTCTTCCAGTTCTGTAAATTTTTTGGATTAATATTATTTTCACTTGCAATCTCATTTAGAGTTTTCTCTTCTCGTAAAATTTCTAGTACTAATTTAATTGTGTTGAAAATTTAGTCATTTTTCTACTCATACTGCTACCCTCATTTTTATTGTTTAATTTTACTTTTTTGAGAATTAAACTTTATGAAAAGTTGTCTGTTTTTCTTGGGGTAGTATAGAAAAAATTGAATTAGTTGGTGAAAATATCTTCAGAATTCTTAAATCAAATACTACTGATATATCTTCAATGCTTTCTGCTGACATATCTTTATGTAATGCATGTAGAACTGAAAAGAATGAACCCAAAAATCGTCGTTATAAATACCCTTTTATTAATTGTACAAATTGTGAACCTCGTTATACTATTATAAAAAAGCTTCCTTATGATAGAGATTTTACATCAATGCAAAAATTCGAGATGTGTGAGGCATGTGCGATGGAGTATTTTATGTAGTTAAGCCAAATGAGTATAAAAATGATGTGTGAGGCATGTGCGATGGAGTATAATGATCCTACTAATCGACGTTATCATGCTCAGCCTATATCTTATTT